>JASCOJ010000086.1 GCA_029959645.1 Microbacteriaceae bacterium PS02332
CCCCGGGGGGGGCCCCCCCCGGGCCCCGCGGCGCCGGCCGCGGCCCCCCAATGCGGCACCCGCGACGGGGCGCGGCGGGCGGGCGCGCTACTCGGCGATGTTCGCGGTGATGGCGTCGATGTAGGCGGCGCGCTCCTCGCGGGAGGACGGGCGACCGGGGACGCCGGGGATCTCCTCCCAGGGGCGCGGGCCCGACTCGCGGCGGTACTCGATGCCGAGCGCGTCGAGCCGGTCGAGGTGCTCGGTCAGCCGCTCCCGGAAGTCCGCCACGTCACGCGGGCCGGCGACGTCCGCCGACCAGAGCGCCTCGGCGAGGGCGGTCACGCGCGGGAAGAGCTGGTAGTCGAGCCGCTGGACGGTGTCGACGTGCTCGGTCCACATGTTCGCCTGGCCGCCGATGACGTGCGAGCGCTCCTCGTCCGTGAGCGAGGAGGGCACCGGGTCGAAGGCGTAGACGTCGTCGACGGTCAGCACGATCGAGATCGGGATCGGCTCGTTCGGCAGGTCGCTCTGCCGGTAGTCGAGGTACACCTGGTCGTCCGGCGTCGAGATGACGTCGTGTCCGCGGCGGGCGGCGGTGATGGCGCCCTGCAGCCCACGCCAGGAGACCACGGTCGCCGACTGGGAGAGGGTGCCGCCCTCGAGGATCTCGTCCCACCCGAACGCCCGGCGTCCGTGCGACTCGATGTGCGCGGCGAGCTGGCCGATGATCCACGCCTGGAGCTGCTCCTCGTCCGCGAGTCCGAGCTCGCGGATGCGGTCCTGGGTCCGCGGGTCGTCCTCCCACTGGTCCTTCGGGCACTCGTCCCCGCCGAGGCCGATGTAGGCGCTCGGGAACAGGGCGATGACCTCGTCGAACACGTCCTTGAAGAACTGCACGGTGCTGTCGTCGGCGTTCATGACGTCGTGCGCGATGCCCCACTCGGTCCACACCTCGAGGTCGCGTTCCGGGTGCACGCCGAGCTCCGGGTACGCGGCCAGTGCGGCGCGGACGTGCCCCGGCGTCTCGATCTCGGGGACGACGGTGACGAACCGGTCCTCGGCGTAGGCGACGATCTCGCGGATGTCGTCCTGCGTGTAGAAGCCGCCGTGCGGGCGGCCGTCGTACCCGGGCACCTGGAGGACCCCGTCGGCGTCCGGGACGTGCGCGCCGACCTGGGACTCGCGGCGCCACGACCCGACCTCGGTCAGCCGCGGGTACTTCTTGATCTCGATGCGCCAGCCCTGGTCCTCGGTGAGGTGGAAGTGCATCCGGTTGATCCGGTGGACCGCGAGCTGGTCGATGACGCGGAGGACCTCGGCCTTCGTGCGGAAGTGCCGGGCGACGTCGAGCATCACGCCGCGCCAGGCGAAGGCGGGCGCGTCCGCGACGGTGGTCACCGGGAGGGTCCACGCCGCCGTCCGGACCTGGCCGCGACGGAACACGTCCGCGGGCAGGAGCTGCAGCAGCGCCTGGACGCCGTAGAACACGCCGGCAGCGCCGCCGCCCTCGACGACGACGCCGTCCTCGGTGACGGTCAGCCGGAAGGCCTCCTCGCGGCTGCCGCCGGGGCCGGCGGGCAGGTCATCGGGGCTCGCGGCGAGCCGCAGGGCGATCACCGGGGCGTCGGACGCGTCGCCGGACCCGGAGAGCGGGAGCCGAGTGGAGGCACGGAGCACCTGCTGCAGGTACTGTGCGGTCGACTCGGTTGCCGGCTCGGCGGCGATGCGCGTGCGCTCGTCGATCGTGAAGGTGCCGGACCCGGACGTCCGGTGGCGCGGTCGGGGGATGAGCATGTCGGGTTCCACCATTCCTCAATGATCTTTCGTAATGTGGAGGCTATGGCGATGGGCGCGGACGTGTCAACGGTGGGGACGTCCCCGGCGCTGCTCCGGCGGATGAACTCGCGCGCGGTGCTCGCCGAGCTCGTCGACGCCGGGACGGTGAGCGCGAGCGTGCCCGCGGACGCGACCGTGCCCGCGGACGCGACCGGGGCCTCCAGGACGGTCACCGAGCTCGTCGGCGCCGTCGGCCTGTCCCGCCCGACCGTCGAAGCGGCCCTCGCCGACCTCGTCGCCGAGGGCTGGGTCGTCGGACTCGACGCCGTCGCCACCCCGAACCGCGCCGGCCGTCGCGCTCGTCGCTTCGCCGTCGACGCCCGCGCCGGCTCGGTGCTCGGACTCGACCTCGGTCTGCACGCCGTCGTCGGCGTCGTCGCCGACCTGTCCGGCGTGCCCATCGCGCGGGTCGAGCGCGACTCCCGCGACCTCGGCCCCGCCGAGGCTGCATGGGACACCGTCCGCGACGTCGTCGCGCAGCTGACCGACGCGGTCCCCGATGGACGCCTCCTCGCGGTCACCGTCGGCCTGCCCGCGATCGTCGACCGCGCGGGCCGCATCGTGCACACCGCCGCCGTGCCCGACTGGATCACCGGGCACCTCCTCGACCGCGTGGCCGGGCTGTTCCCGGACGCGACCACGGTCTTAGACAACGACGCGAAGCTCGCTGCGACCGCCGAGACGATGTGGGGGCGGTTCCACGGGGTCCGGGACGGCGTCGCGCTCGTGATGGGGCGGCAGATCGGTGCGGCGCTCCTCGTCGACGGCACGGTCGCGCGGGGTGCCAACGGCGCAGCGGGCGAGATCGGCGGCCTGGGCACGACCGGGTGGCCGAGTGCGGCCTCCCGTCTGGAGGCCCGGCTGCCCGCCGACACGGACCTCACCGCCGTTCTGCGTGCCGCCCGGGACGGCGACGCCGACGCCACGGCGACGGTCCGGGCGCTCGCCGCCGACGTCGCGCCCGGGGTGGCGCTCCTCGTGGCGGCCGTGGACCCCGAGGTCGTCGTCGTGGGTGGGGAGGTGCTGCCCGCGGTCACCGTCTTCTGCGCCGCGCTCGCCGAGGAACTCGTGCGCGCGGGAACGCCGGTCGCCGTCGAACCGTCGGGGATCGGGCGCGACGCCGTGGTCCGCGGTGCCCTCGCACGGTCGCTCACCCGTGTGCGGACGGAGCACCTCGGCCTCCGGTAGGCCCGGCGGCCGGGACGCCGCTCGCCGCTCCCTGTCAGCATGCTCAGGCACACTGGCGCGATGACGACCGCCGTACCGACGACCGTCGCCCTCGCCTCCGCCGCGTCCTCGGGGTCCTCCGGGCCCGACGCGGGGATGAGTGGGCTCACCGGACTCGTCCTCCGGATCATCGAGGCCCTCGGCGAGTGGGGTGTCGCCCTCATGCTCTTCGTGGAGACGGTGTTCCCGCCGATCCCGTCCGAGGTGATCCTGCCGCTCGCCGGGTTCCTCGCCGGGGCCGGCCGGATGGACCTGACACTCGTGCTCGTGCTCGCGACGGCCGGGTCGTACGTCGGGGCGCTGGTGCTCTACTGGCTCGGCGCGGTCATCGGCTTCGACCGGACCGTGCGGTGGTTCGGGAAGCTCCCGCTCGTCGACGAGGACGACTTCCGCAAGGCCGCCGACTGGTTCCACCGGCACGGCAAGAGCGCGGTGTTCTTCGGCCGCCTCGTGCCCGTCGTGCGCAGCCTCATCTCGCTCCCGGCGGGTGCCGACCGGATGCGCTTGGGGACGTTCTCGGTCTTCACGATCCTCGGCAGCGGCTTGTGGAACTCGCTCCTCGTGCTCGGCGGCGCCGCACTCGGCACACAGTACGAGCAGATCGAGGGCTACACGGAGTGGATCGACCGCGCGGTGTACGTCGCGGTCGCCGCCGTGGTCGTGGTGTTCGTCGTGCGTCGGATCCGTCGCGGACGCGCCCAGCGTCGTGCACAGTCCGGGGTGGAGACGGGCGGGTCCCCGCGCGGCCGACGTCGCGCCGAGCCGAGCGGGGACTGATCGCCGCCGTCACGCCGGTGTGAGGGCGGACTCCTTGTGCGCGGCCTGCTTGCCGGACTTCTCCGACTCGATGATCCAGTAGGGGTCGTCGTCGGTCGGCTTGAAGTGCTGCCCGTCGAACTCGAAGTCCTCGGTCTTCTTCTCGACGAGCTTGCCCGTCGTCTTCCCCTGCGAGGTGTTCCAGTGCACCTCTTGGCCCTTGCGCATGGCTGCCTCCTACCGGTCCCCGGTCGGCGGACCCGATCCGGGAAACGCACGCTACGCCGGTGACCTGCACCCGTAGTCCCGCGGAACGACGGGGTTTGTCCCCCATCACGATCCGGTGACGGCCGCTCGTTCGCGGCACTGTACGCGTACCGTGGCCGACGAGTCACAGCGGGAGTCGCACCCGTGCACCGGACTCCCGACGGAACGGCATGCAGCATGAGCCTGGCCACCGACAGCGCACGGGCGGAGACGGTCCTCGCGGGCCGCTACCGCCTCGTCAAGCTGATCGGCACCGGCGGCATGGGGTCCGTGTACGAGGCGCGGGACGAACACACCTACCGCGCGGTCGCCGTGAAGATGTTCGCGACGCCGGAGCGCATGTCGACCGCCGACCGGGTCCGCCAGGAGCGCGAGATCCGGCTGCTGAGCATGCTGTCGCACCCCGGGCTCATCCCACTCTACGACGCCGGGACACACGAGTTCGAGGACGGTCCGCACCGGTACATCGTCATGGAGCTCATCAAGGACGCCACGCTCCTGCGCCGGCTCGCCGAGGGGCCCCTGCACAACTACGAGGTCGCCGACCTCGGCGCGCAGATCGCCGACGCCCTCGCGTACGTGCACTCCCGCGGGATCGTGCACCGGGACGTCAAGCCGGCGAACATCCTGCTCAACGACGAGGCGGCGTCGGGCTTCGTCCGCACCGTGAAGCTCACCGACTTCGGCGTCGCGCACTTCGTCGACGGCTCACGGCTCACGAACGACGGCACGATCATCGGCACCGCCGCGTACCTCTCCCCGGAGCAGGTCGCGGGCGAGCCCATCAGCTACGCCACCGACGTCTACTCGCTCGGCCTGGTGCTGCTCGAGTCGCTCACCGGCGACCAGGAGTACTCCGGCACGGTCATCGAGGCGGCCCTCGCGCGCCTCCGCCACGACCCGGAGGTCCCGGAGTCGCTCGGCCGCGAGTGGCACGAACTGCTCCGCCTCATGACGCACCGCGACCCCTCCCGACGTCCCACCGCCGTGGCCGTGGCGCGGGCCCTCCGCGGCGGCTCGACCCAGGTGACCGGCCCGGTGCCGCTCGGCCCGGACCGCACCGTGGCCCAGCGCGAGCACAAGATGCACCGTGCCGCCCGCCGGCACGCCCGACGCGGCACCTTCGTGGCGACCCGTCGCTGGCGCCGCCGGAACACCGTCGCGGCCGGCGTCGCCACGATCGGTGTGCTCCTCGCCTGCGTCGCGTCGTACGTCATCGGCGCCCTGCACTGACCGCACCGGTCGCGGGTGCTCCGTGATGCGCGAACGGCGACGGTCCGCCGCGCGACGATCGGGCAGGATGGGAGCATGACCGACGAGCGCTGGATCAAGATCTGCGGCCTCTCCACGCCGGAGACGGTCGACGCGGCCGTCGAGGCCGGGGCCGACGCCCTCGGCTTCGTGTTCGCCGCCGGGAGCCCGCGGACGGTGACCGCCGACCGCGCGGCGGAGCTCGTCGAGCGGGTGCCGGAGGGCATCGACGCCGTCGGGGTCTTCCGCGACCAGCCCATCGACGAGGTGGTCGGCATCGCCTCCGCCGTGGGGCTCACGACGCTGCAGCTGCACGGTCGCGAGTCCGCGACGGACTTCGCCCGTGCCCGGGACGCCGGCTTCTTCACCATCCGCGCCGTGGCCGCCGAGGACTACCTGCGGGAGACGCCCGAGCAGCGCGCCGCCTGCGACCACGACCTGCTCCTGCTCGACGCGGCCGTCCCGGGCAGCGGACACATGGTCGACCCGGCGATGCTGACCGGCACCGTGGACGAGGCCTGGATCCTCGCGGGCGGCCTCACCCCGGCGAACGTCGCCGACCTCGTCCAGCGCCTCGACCCGGACGGCGTCGACGTCTCCAGCGGCGTCGAGTCGGCGCGCGGCGTCAAGGACGTCGCGGCGATCCGCGCGTTCATCGAGGCGGTCCGCAGCATCGCCTGACCGGTCGCGACGCGACCACCTGACGGACGGGAGGCCCGCGCCCAGCTGTCGGGCGGCCTCCCGTCAGGCGGAGCGGAGCGTCGGGATCAGCTCGCGGAGGAACGCGTCGGTGTCCTCCCAGCCCTCGACCGCGTGCGTCGGCACGCCGAGCGCCTTCACCGGGTAGTCGTTGCCCTCCGGGTCGAGGCGGTCGCCGACGAACAGCACGTCGGCGAGCGGGATGCCGGTGATCTCGGCGAGCCGCTGCATGCCGTACGCCTTGTCGATGCCCTTGCGGGTGATGTCGACGCTGGTCGAGCCGCCGGAGCGGACCTCGAGGTCGGGGAGCTCCGCCTGCACCCGGCGGCGGAGGTCGTCCTTCTTCGATCCGGTCGGGTCCCACTGCTTCTTCACGTCGACGGGGGCGGTCTGCCCGAGGGCCGAGAACGTGATCTGGGACCCGCGGTCCTCGAGGACGTCGCCCCACGTCTCCGACTCCCAGTACCCGGCGGCCTTGGCCTGGGCCTCCACGGCGGCGAGGGCGCGGGACTTCTGGTCCTCGGTGAGGTCCTCGGCGTACTGGAGGACCCAGTCGTCACCCTCCCAGCGGTAGTACCGGGTGCCGCACGTCGGCATGAGGTGGAGGTCGTCGAGCCGCAGGCCCGCACGCTTCCGCAGCGGGGTGACGAGCTGCTGCTGGAACTGCTCGAAGTTGCCGCCACTGATGACGGCGACCGGCACGACCTCGAGCAGCGAGGCGAAGGTCTCGAGCATGCGGGGGTCGAGCGGGGACTTCGACGGGGCGAGCGTGTCGTCGAGGTCGAAGGCGACGAGGCGGGGTGCGGGCATGCCTCGATTCTGCCAGGGCGTCGGGCCGGGTCGCTGACGCCGCCCGCAGTGCTCGTGCGGGACCGCGCACGGTCCCGCACGACGGTCACTCCCTGACGAGCACGACCTCGTCGAGGGGGAGGCGCGTGCGCGGGGCGGTCTCGCGCTCGGCGGCCTTCTCGTCGAGCTGCGAGGCGTCGGCGACGTGGCCGATCGCCGTCACGGTCACGGGCACGAGGCGCTCCGGCAGGTCGAAGGCGGTGCGGATCGCGTCCACGTCGAAGCCGCCCATCTGGTGCAGGTGCAGCCCCTCGGCGTGGGCCTGCACGGCGAGCGCGGCGACGGACTGACCGAGGTCGTACTCCGCCCAGCGGCGCGCTTCACCGTCGGCCGTCACCGGCTCGGCGATCGCGACGAGGAGGGCGCCGGCGCGGTGGGCCCAGGCGCCGTTGAACCCCATCAGCGTCGCGTGGATGCGGTCGAAGGTCGGGGTGCCACGACGACCGACGATGAAGCGGCGCGGCTGCGAGTTCGCGGCGGACGGTGCCCAGCGAGCGGCCTCGAGGAGCGCGTCGAGCTCGTCGTCGGCGATGGTGGCCGACTCGTCGTACGAGCGGGGGCTCCAGCGCTCCTCGAGCAGCGGTACGAGGGGCTGGCTGGAGTCGGTCGAGCGGGACAGCGTGTCAGTCGTCATGGTTGCGGCAACGACCACCGAGGGTCGCCGTATTCCGGCTCGGGGTTCTCGGGTTCTGCGAGGATGGGGGCGATGAGTGGTGTGCTGGTCGGCTTCGCAATCATCGCGGTCGTCATCGCGACCGGCTACGGCGTGGGTCGGTCCGGCCTGCTCGGGCCGCACGCGCAGCCCGTGCTGAGCCGCCTGGCGTTCTTCGTGCTCATGCCGTGTCTGCTGTTCCACACCATCGCCACCGCCGACGTCCGGACGCTCTTCTCCCCGATGCTGGCCGTCTCGGCACTGTCGGCGCTCACCGTGGCGGCCGTCACCGCCGTCCTCTTCGCGCTGGTGCTGCGCCGGTCCGTGACCACGACGACCGTGGGGGCGCTCGCCGCCTCGTACTCGAACGCGAACAACATCGGGCTGCCGGTCGCCGTGTACGTCCTCGGGCAGGCCACCGCGGTGGTGCCGGTGATCATGCTGCAGCTCGTCGTGATGGCGCCGATCGCGCTGACCGTGCTCGACGCGGCGACGGCGTCCGGTGGCGGGTGGCGTCGCCGGGTGCTCGGGCCGCTGTCGAACCCGCTCATCATCGCGTCGCTGCTCGGCCTCGTCTGCTCGGTGGCCGGGCTGACGCTGCCCGCACCGGTCCTCGCGCCGTTCACCCTCGTCGGGGCGGCGGCCGTGCCGGTCGTGCTGCTCGGGTTCGGGATGAACCTGCACGGGTCCGCTCCGCTCCGGGACCCCGCGATCCGTGCCGACGTCGTGCTCGCGTCGGTGATGAAGCTCGTCGCGATGCCCGCGGTGGCGTTCGTGCTCGCCCGGTTCGTGTTCGGGCTCGACGCGCACCAGGTGTTCGTGCTGACGACGCTCGGCGGGCTGCCGGCGGCGCAGAACGTGTTCAACTACGCGCAGCGCTACGGAGCCGCCGTGCCGGTCGCCCGCGACGTGGTGCTCCTCACCACGGTGGGCGCCGTGCCCGTGCTGGTGGTCGTCGCGGCGCTCCTGCACCCGTAGCGCGGGTCAGGCCCGCCTGGCCGTTCGCCGAGGTCGCACGACACGCCGCTTGCCGTCCGTCGAGGTCGCACGAAGTGCCGCCCGGCCGGCCCGGAGGCGGCAGTTCGTGCGACGTCAGGGGACGGGAGGGACGGAAGGGACGGGACCGACCGGGCAGCGCGGGGCGGAGGAGGCGTCAGAAGATCATCGGGCGGTCGTCGTCGAGGGTCGTGTCGAGGTCCAGGTCGACGGAGACCGGCACGTGGTCGCTCGGGGCGTCGCCCTTGCGCTCGTCCCGGTGGATCGTCGCGCCGACCGTGACGTCCGCGAACGCCTGCGAACCCATCACGAAGTCGATGCGCATGCCCTCGTTGCGGGGGAAGCGGAGCTGCTTGTAGTCCCAGTACGTGTAGCCCGTCGGCACGATCGGCCGGACGACGTCCTGCAGGCCGCGCTCCTGGAACGTGCGGAAGGCCGCGCGCTCCGGCTCGCTGACGTGCGTGGAGCCCTCGAACGCCCGGACGTCCCAGACGTCCTCGTCGAGCGGTGCGACGTTCCAGTCGCCCATCAGGGCCAGCGGCAGGTCCGGGTCGGCGGTGAGCCACTCGGTGGTCCGGTCGGCCAGCTGGGCAAGCCAGTCGAGCTTGTACGTGTAGTGCGGGTCGCCGAGCTCGCGCCCGTTCGGGACGTAGAGGCTCCACAGCCGCACACCCTCGACCGTGACACCGATCGCGCGTGCCTCGACGGGCAGGTCCGGCCCCTCCTGGCCCTTGAGGAAGCCGGGCTGACCGGGGAAGTCGCGGGTGACGTCCTCCATCGGCAGGCGACTGGCGAACGCAACGCCGTTCCACTGGTTGAGGCCGTGCGCCTCGACGGTGTACCCGGCGGCTTCGAACGCCTCGACCGGGAACTGCTCCGGCTTGCACTTGATCTCCTGCATGCCGAGGACGTCGACGTCCTCGCGCACGAGCCAGTCGACGACCCGGCCGACCCGGGTGCGGACGGAGTTGACGTTCCAGGTCGCGACGCGCATGGGTCCGAACCTACCGGCGGCAGGGTGGACACCGCCGGGGGCACGCGGCCCCGCGGCGGGACGCCTAGAAGCCGATCCCGCGGGCGCCCATGAACGACACCGGGTTCGTGGTGCCGCCGCCGACGTGGGTCTCGAAGTGCAGGTGGCAGCCGGTGGAGTGTCCGGTCGAGCCGACGAGGGCGACGAGCGTACCCGCGCTGACCCGCTGGCCCGGGCTCACCCGGAAGCCGCCGTTCACGATGTGGCCGTACGCGGTCTTGACGCCGTTGCCGTGGTTGATCCGGACGTAGTTGCCGTAGCCGCCGTACGGGCCGACGTACTCGACCGTGCCGGCCGACGCGGCGACGATCGCGCTCGAGCAGGCGCTGCCGAGGTCGATCCCGTCGTGCATCGTCGTCACGCCCGTGTAGGGGTTCACCCGCACGCCGTAGCCGCTCGTGATCCGGCCACCGGCGGGGCGGACCCACCCGGTCCCCGATCCGGTACCGACGCCGCCCCCGGTCGACGGTGCAGCGCCGCCTCCGCCGCCACGGCCGCCGCCGCTGTTTGCGGCGGCACGCGCGGCAGCGGAGGCCGCAGCGGCCGCCCGCGCGGCCTCCTCGGCCTCGCGGCGCAACCGCTCCTCCTCGGCCTTGCGCTTCCGCTCACCCTCGGCGAACGCCGCCTCGGCATCGGCGCGGTCGGTCGTCAGGGCGGCGAGCTGGGCCTCCAGGCGGGTCTTGTTCGCCTGCTGCTCGTCGTAGGCGGCCTGCGCGCGGTCGGAGGCGGCCTGCGCCTCGGCCATGCGGTCCTGGGCGACCTGGGCGCGCTGCTCGAGCGCGACCGCTGCGCGGTCGGCCTGCGCGGTGAGCGACCGGGCGACGGAGGCGTCGGTGGTGGCGGCGTTCTCGACCCGCTCGGCCTGCTCCGAGAGCTTGCTCAGCGCGCCGAGGTCGTAGAGGAGGTCGCGGCTCTGCTCGCCCCCGGTGAGGACGCTCGTCGTGACGTCGGACCCACCCGAGCGCGCCATCTGTGCGGCGAAGCGGCCGGCCTGGGCGGCGCTCTGGGCGGCGACCTCGGTGTGCTCCTCCGCGTCGGCACGGAGCGACTGCTCCTTCTCGGCCGCGCGGAGGGCACTGCGCTGCGCCGTCTCGTACGCCTCACCGAGGCGTTCGGCCTCGGCCGTGGCGGCGTCGACGGCCGCGGAGAGGTCGGTGATCAACGCCCGGATGCCGGACACCTGGGCTGCCTTGGCCGACTCCTGCCCGCGGGCGGCCATCACGTCCTCCCACGACGGGTAGGACGTCGCGGCGTCGGCACGCGGTGCGTCGACGACGAGTGTCGCGATCAGACCGGCGAGCGCGAGACCGGTCGCGAGCAGGCGTCGACGGCCCGGTGCGGTGGCGCGGGGACGGGGAGCGGTGGCTGCGGAGGAGCGAGACATCGGAACGGAGCCTATACATCTCCACGGGCTCGACGCTGTGCCGACGCTCCCGGTGTGGAGAACTCACGCCCTCCACGACCGCCCGACCGGGACTCTGCAGCGTCGTGCGGGCGGAGCGGTCAGAAGCCGCGCTGCCGGAGGATCGCCTCGGCACTGCCGACGACGCGCTGCCGCAGGACCGCGGCACCGGCGGTCCCGGCATAGTCGTAGAGGTCGTACCCGGAGCAGTGCGTGATCGTCGCGGGGCTGCCGAGCGAGTCCTCGACGGGTGTGCCCCAGACGTCGCCGGAGCCGATCACGACGAAGTCCGGCCGGGCACCCCGGTACGAACCGAGGTCGACGAGCCACGGGTACGCGTCGAAGGTGTCGCGGACCTGCAGCAGGTGGACGTCCCGGTCGGCGTACGCGGCGAGCGGTCGTACCGTCCAGAACTGCCCGACACCGACCGGGTGCCGTCCGGCGGCGCGTTGCTCGGTGACCCAGTGGTCCAGGCAGGTGACCGGCGAGTACGACGCCTGGACGACGGTCCGCACCGTGGACGGTGCGACGGCGACCCCCGCGACCAGGACGACCGCGGCAGCCACCGCGAGCCCGACCCGCAGCTCCCGCAGCGGCCGGGTGACGCGGGTGGCCCGCACTGCGGTCCGGGCGAGTTCGCAGACCGCGACCAGGGCGACGAGCGGCACGGTCACGACCGGCAGCAGGTACCGCGGGGTCTCCGACCCGGCGACGACGACCCCGACCGACACCGCGACCACCGTGACGAGGGGCAGCGCGGTCGCGACGAGCACCGTCCGGGAGGTCCGCGCCCGCCAGGCCCACAGCGTGCCGCCGGCGCAGAGCAGCACCCCGACGAGCATGAGGAGCAGGCCGCCGTCGCCCAGTCCGGACGCCGCCCGGTCGTCGGTGAGCGCGGCGAAGAACGCGAGGGTCGCGCCGGCGTGCTCCGGGTGCACGTAGGTGGCCGGGTCGAGCGACACGAACGGACGCAGCGGGATCCGGAGGAGGTACCCGGCGACCGCCCCCGCGACGAGGACGGCGGCGACGGCGGATGCGGGCCGCCACAGGATGCGCCGGACGGCGACGAGCAGCCCGAGCGTGACGACGACCGGAGCGGCCGACCACGGCACGTACAGCGGGTTCGAGGCGGTGCTGCACGCCGCGACGAGCCCGAGCACGACGAGCACGGTGACCGACGCGTGCTCGACCCGGACGGTCCGCAGCACGAGGACGGCCGTCCCGAGCATCGCGAGCACCGCGCCGTAGTAGTACGTGGTCGTGAGCAGCAGCGAGGAGAGCTCGAGCGAGGTCGCCGTCGCCGAGCTCTCGGTCAGCACCGCGAGCGTGGTCGTCCCGAGCGCCAGCACCGACACGGCGATCCGCGCGGGTCGACCGGCGGACGGCATGAGCTCGTTCGCGGCGGCACGGACGATCGCGTACACCGCGAGCAGGACGAGCACGCCGTTGAGTGCGAGGGCCTGCTGCGCGGTGGCCGTCACCGCGGCGGTGGCCAGGTAGACCGGCAACTCGGGGAAGAAGAACAGCGCGGGCGACATCGCCCACTCGAAGGGCTGCCCGAGCGCCATGGACCGCACGACGAGCGGCAGGAGCACCGAGTCGCCGTCGTACCAGAGCAGCGCGACCCGCGCGGTGGCGAGGACGTGCCGGAGTGCGACCAGCGCCAGCGCCAGGGCGAGCAGCGCGCCGAGGGCCTCCTGCGCGACCGCCGGCAGGGTCGCGGAGCGCGGGCGTCGGACGCCGCCCTCGAGCGGTCGGGCGCCGACCCGCTGACGGTCGGAGGACATGACCGGAGCGTACCGGCGCCGCCGCCGAGGCAGCCGGGCGCTGCCGCCGGGGAGCGCTCGGCGGCCTCGCCCGCTACATTTGAGCATCGTGACCCACGCGCGCGAGCAGTTGATCGACCACATCAAGGCCGATGCGGTCTTCCACGGCGACTTCACGCTGACCAGCGGGAAGCAGGCCTCGTACTACATCGACCTCCGCAAGGTGAGCCTCGACCACCGTGTGGCCCCCCTGATCGGACAGGTCATGACCGACCTGATCGCCGACGTCGCGGACGTCGTCGCCGTCGGCGGGCTGACCATGGGCGCCGACCCGATCGCGACCGCAGTGCTGCACCAAGCCGCGGCCCGCGGCATCGCGTACGACGCCTTCGTCGTCCGCAAGGAGCCGAAGGACCACGGCCGCGGCCGCCAGGTGGAGGGTCCCGACGTGCGCGGCAAGCGCGTGATCGTGCTCGAGGACACGTCGACCACCGGCGGTTCGCCGCTCAAGGCCGCCGAGGCGCTCGAACGTGAGGGTGCCGTCATCGCGGCCGTCGCGGTCGTCGTCGACCGGGACACCGGCGCCAAGGAGAAGATCGAGGCGGCGGGCTACCCCTACCTCGCGGCCATCGGGCTGGCTGACCTGGGGCTGTCCGCGTGACCGAGGAGCGTCCGGACGACGCGCGCCGGCCCGACGGGTCCGTCACCCCCGACACCGGGGGCGACGGCCTGGAGGCCCGGCCCGCGTCCGCCCCGGACGCTCCCTTCTCCGGTCTCCGCAGTGCCGCCGACATCTTCGGCGCTCCCCGGACCGAGGACGAGTGGCCCTCGCGGCGGGAACGGCGCGAGGCCGAGCGTGCCGCGCAGGAGGCCGGCGTGCCCGTCCCGGACCCCTTCGTCCCCGCCCCGGAGTCGGCACCGGCCCCCGCGTCGGCGGTGACGCCCGGGTCGCCCGTGGCACCGGCGTCCGCGGCGACCCCTGCGTCTGCCGCGACCCCCTCGTCTGCCGCGACCCCCGCGTCCGCCGCGCGGCCGGCCTCCACCCATACCCCGGACCCCGTCGACGACCCGCTCGCCACGCAGGCGATCTCGATGCCCGAGGAACTGGCCGCACTGTCCGGCGTCGCCGGGCGGGTCCCCCCGCCCGCGGTCGTGCCCCCGGTGTCGAACGCGCCGGACCCGCGCGCCATCACCCTCCCGACCGCACAGGCCGCCCGTGAGGCCCGCGCTGCGGAGGCCCGGGCGCTCGACGAGGAACGGCGCCGACTCGACCCGGACGGCACCGGCCGGACCGACGTGGACTGGCTCGGTCGTGCCCGCCGGACCCCGGAGCAGTCCGTGCCGGCCGCGGCACCGTTCCCGGTGACCGGCCCCGTCGGCCTCCCGCAGCCGATCGGCGTCGAGGGCGTGCTGCCCGCCGCCTCGGCACCGTCCGCCACGGAACCGCCGAGCTTCACCGAGCTCCTCCGCCTGCAGGACGAGCCCTCCGCCGGGCCGCAGGAGGGGCGACCGTTCGACTGGTCGGTCCTCGGGGACGACACCGGTGAGGTGCCGGCGACCCTGACCTCGGCGGCGTACGACACCACCCTCGTGGCCGCCGACTCGTGGGCGAACGCCCCCGTGCCGCCGGTCGTCCCGGCTGCGCCGACCGTGCTCGACGCGGCGACACCGGCCAGCGCACCCCGTGCGGAGACGCCCGTACGTGGCGGGGACGAGGTCGCGGACGAGGTCACGACGCCGTCCGGGTCGAGCTGGTCGCTCAGCGACGAGGCCGCCCGCACCGGTGAGGTCTTCCCCGGCGACGTCGAGGGTCACCCGGGCGCGGACGCACCCGACGTGACCGCTGTCCTCGGCCTGCCGGCGGTGCCGCGGACCCCGGAGGACGACGCGCGGGGAGACGATCGCGGAGCCGACGCGCGCTCGGACGACGCGCGGGGAGACGATCGCGGGGCCGACGCGCGCTCGGACGACGCACGGGGAGACGATCGCGGAGCCGACGCGCGCTGGGACGACGCCCGCTGGGCCGACGCGCGCTGGGCCGCGGGTCAGGGCGACGTCGCCGGCACGCCGCGTACGTCGCCGGACGACCACGGCGAGCCCGACCACGACGAGCCCGACCACGACGAGCCCGACCACGACGACGTGCACGACGAGCACCACGCGGTGGACACGCCGCCGCGCTCGGCCGCCGCGCTGCCCTGGTGGAGCCAGGCCGAGTCCGGTGCACTGCCGCCGCTCGTGCCGCCGGCCGAGGAGCACCACGAGGACCTCCGGGGCCTCCCCGTCCCGCTGGTGCCCGAGGACCACGACCGGTACGAGGAGCACGACCCGTACGCGGAGCACGAGGTCGTCGGCGCTGCTGGCCGCGCCGCGCCGGAGGACCTCGACCAGTCCGAGTGGGACGGCCGCGAGACGAGTGACACGAGCGTCATCAAGGACCTCTTCGGCACGGAGGCCGTGCACCAGCTCGGCGCGACCGGCTACGACCCACACGACACCGGCACCCGGATGATGCCGGCCGTGCAGCCCGGACCCGACGCCTCCGCGACGAGCGGCGCCGGCGGTGCCCGGGACGAGCACGGCAACTTCATCACCGAGGGCTTCGGGCGGCTGCAGAGCGAGGGCCGGCGCGGCAAGCAGCTGCTCGTCTACGGCTCGATCGCCGCCATCGTCGTCCTGCTCGTCCTCGTGTTCATCCTGACCCGGGTGTTGCTCGGGAACACCATCGAGGACCACCCGGCGCCGCCGACGAAGTCCCCGGCCGCGGCCGCGGCGCCGCTGCACCCCGCCGACCCGTCAGGCCTCCAACAGGGCTGACGGCGACGACGCCACCTGCTGCGTGACGGGAGGCCCACCCACCGGCACGGCCGGCCCGCCGCTGGCGCGTCGGTCCGGAACCGGCGGCGGGGGCCCACCCACCGGGCCGGTGG
>JASCOJ010000087.1 GCA_029959645.1 Microbacteriaceae bacterium PS02332
CCCGCCCCCCCGCCCGGGCCCGGCCCCGGCCCCGCCCCGCGCGCGCCCGGCCCCCCCGGCCCCCGCGACCGGACAGTCCGTTCGCGTCGTGCAGCACTGCGGTGCCAGGCTCGGAGCATGACGTACACCGCTGCCGACGACCGCTACGAGTCGATGACGTACCGCCGCACCGGGCACTCCGGCCTCGACCTGCCACTGCTGAGCCTCGGCTACTGGCACAACTTCGGCGACGACGTGCCCTTCGAGACCCAGCGCGCCGTGAGCCGCCGGGCGTTCGACCTCGGCATCACGCACCACGACCTCGCGAACAACTACGGCCCGCCCTACGGTGCCGCCGAGCTGAACTTCGGCAAGTTGATGCGCGAGGACTTCGCGCCCTACCGCGACGAGATGGTCGTCTCGACGAAGGCCGGCTGGGACATGTGGCCCGGCCCGTACGGCCAGGGCGGTGGCTCGCGCAAGTACGTGCTCGCCTCGCTCGACCAGTCGCTCCGCCGCACCGGGCTCGACTACGTCGACGTCTTCTACTCGCACCGCCTCGATGCGTCCACCCCGCTCGAGGAGACGATGGGCGCCCTGCACACCGCAGTCCAGCAGGGCAAGGCGCTCTACGTCGGCATCTCCTCCTACGACGCCGACCGCACCCGCCAGGCCGCCGCGATCCTCCGCGACCTCGGCACGCCGCTGCTCATCCACCAGCCCTCGTACTCGATGCTGAACCGCTGGATCGAGACCGAGGGGCTGCTCGACGCCGCCGGTGAACTCGGCTTCGGGGTGATCGGGTTCACCGCGCTCGCGCAGGGGCTCCTCACCGGTAAGTACCTGAACGGGGTGCCGGAGGGGTCGCGTGCCGCCGCCGGGAAGTCCCTCGACCCGTCGTCGATCACGCCCGAGGTCGTCGAGCACCTCCGGGCGCTGAACACGATCGCCGAGTCGCGCGGCCAGACGATGGCGCAGCTCGCCCTGGCGTGGGCGCTCCGCGACGAGCGGGTCACCTCGCTCGTGATCGGTGCCTCCCGCGTGGAGCAGCTCGAGGACAACGTCGCCGCACTCGCGAACACGACGTTCTCCGACGAGGAGCTCCGCACCATCGACGAGCACTCGGTCGGCATCACCGACGTCGACCTCTGGGCGGGTGCCCGCGCCGGCGAGGTCTCCTAGCCGGCAGCACGACGGACGGGAGGCCAGGGTCGGGCCGGTGCGGGCCTCCCGTCCGGCAGGTACCCTGGACGAGCACAACCAGCAACGACCGTGTATCTACCGGCCGCCGGCACCCCGGCGGACAGCGGCGGCACCCGATGGGTCCGCTCCACCGTGGCGGGCCGAGAAGGCACACCCCCACCATGCTCCAGGCGCGTTCCTCCGGCGCTTCCCTGATCGCCCTCGCCGGGCGGTCCTACTTCCCCGTCGCGTTCGTCGCGCGGCTCCCGTTCGCGATGATGGTCGTCGGCGTGCTGACGCTCGTCGTCGCCAGCCGGGACTCGGTCGCCCTCGGCGGGATCAACTCCGCGTCGGTCGGCATCGGCTCGGCGGTCTTCGGGCCGCTCGTCGGTGCCGCCGCCGACCGGTACGGCCAGCGTGCCGTCCTCGTGCCGGTGGGGCTCGCGAACGCGGTCCTGCTCGGCGCCCTGCCGTTCGTCGTGGCCGCTGCGACGCCCGACCTCGCGGTCCTCGCGATGTCGTTCCTCATCGGCGCGACGGCACCGCAGGTCGCGCCGATGTCCCGCACCCGGCTCGTCGCGATCATCCGGCAGCGGATGGCGCCGGACCGCCGCGAGCGCGTGCTCAGCGGCACCATGGCCTACGAGTCGGCGGCCGACGAGACGGTGTTCATCGTCGGGCCGTTCCTGGTCGGCGTCCTCGCGAGTGCCATCGCCCCGTGGGTCGCCGTCGCCGGGGCCTCCGTGCTGACGTTCGTCTTCGTGACCGCCTTCGCGCTGCACCCGACGGGCCGGTTGTCGCTCGACGCCGGCGACCGACCGCGTCCGGCACCGGCGCGGGAGCTCCTCCGTCCGCGGCTCGTCGTCGTGGTGGTCGGGATCCTCGGCATCGGCTTCTTCTTCGGGTCGACGTTGACCGCGCTGACGGCCTTCACGGCCGAGCACGGTGGGTCCTCCCGCGCGGGGCTGCTCTACGGGCTGATGGGCATCGGGTCCGCCGGGCTCGCCCTCGGGTCGGCGGCCTTCCCGCGGGCGTTCCGGCTCGGCTGGCGGTGGCTCGTCTTCGGCGTGGTCCTGCTCGGCGGGTCGGTCGTGTTCGCCACGGCGGACTCGGTCCTCGCCGTCGGGATCGTGCTCGCGGTGCTCGGGCTCGGGATCGGTCCGACGCTCGTGACGCAGTACAGCCTCGGGTCGGACCGCGCACCCGCTGGCCGGTCGGCGACGACCATGACGATCCTCGGGTCCGCGGTCATCGTCGGGCAGTCGATCGCGTCGGCCGTCGTCGGCGAGGTCGCCGAGCGCGCGGGCACCCCGGCGGCGATGGCGTTCCCGGCGTTCGCCGCGGCGGTCGTCGTCCTCGCCGGGATCGTGAACGTGGTGCTCTCGCGGCACGACGCCACGCGCTGACCGGCGCCGACGGGCACCGACGGGCGCTGACGGGCGCCGACGGGCACGGTCTCGTCGACGCGGTCACCAGCCGGGGGCGCGGAGGCGAGCCGTGTGCGCGGAGGCGAGCCGGGCCTCCCGTCCGGCCCGTCAGGGCAGGATCGCGTCCACATACCCGCCGTCGACCCGCAGTGCGCCGCCCGTCGTCGCCGAGGCGAGCGGCGACGCCAGGTAGGTGACCATGGCCGCGATCTCGGCGGGTTCGATGAGCCGTTGGAGGAGCGAGTGCGGCCGGTGCTCGCGCATGAAGGCCCGCTGCGCCTCGTCCCAGGGCAGGTCGCGCGGGACGAGCTGGTAGACGAAGTCCTCGACGCCCTCGGTGTGCGTCGGTCCCGCGATCACCGCGTTGACCGTCACGCCCGAGCCCGCCGCCGCCTTCGCGAACCCGCGGGACACGGCGAGCAGCGCGGTCTTGCTCATGCCGTAGTGGATCATCTCGGCGGGGATGACGACGGCCGAGTCGCTGGCGATGCTGATCACCCGGCCCCACCCGGCGTCCTGCATCCGCGGCAGGTACGCACGGATCAGACGGACCGCCGTCAGGACGTTCGTGTCAAAGTAGCGCCGCCACTCGTCGTCGTCGATCGCGAGTGGTTCCGCCGCCCCGAAGACACCGAGGTTGTTGACGAGCACGTCGACGTCCGGGTGCTCGGCGACCATGCGCTCCACGGCGGTGGCGTCCGTCAGGTCCGCCACGACCCCGGTGACGTCGGCTCCGCCGACCTCGGCCTGGAGGCGCGCCACGGCTCCGTCGACCCGCTCGCCGGTCCGGCCGTTCAGCAGGACGCGGGCTCCGGCGGCGGCGAGGCCCTGGGCGATGGCGAAGCCGATGCCGCCGGTCGATCCGGTGACGAGGGCGGTCTTCCCGGTGAGGTCGAGTGCGGTGGCCATGCGTCCCTTCCTACCCCGCCGTCCCCTCGGAGGAGGCCGGGCCGCGGTGTCGGACCCCGGGTCAGGCCTCGGTGTCGTCGACGAGCAGGTCCTCGTGCCGGTGGTCGCCCGAGCGCAGGCCGGCGCGGGCGATCATGTGCGTCGACACCGGCACGAGCACGAGCTGGAGCACCATCACCGGCAGCACGAGCCAGAACGCCGTCCAGGTGCCGACCGCGACGACGACCGCCGCGAGTGCGAGGGCCAGGCCGAGCACCTGCGGCTTCGCCATCGCGTGCAGGCGGACGAGCGGGTCGGGGAACCGGAGGACGCCGATCGCCGCCGCGAGGGACAGCGCGGCGGAGACGAGGAGCAGACCGAGCGCGACCCACGCGCGCACCCCGGCCTCGTCGAGGTACTGCTGCAGCTGGTCGGTCATCGTGCGTCCTCCTCGTCGCTCTCGTCGGCGGCGGCACCCGCAGCCGCCGCTTCGGTCGGCGTCGCCCCGACCACGTCCTCGTCGTCGTCCGACGACGGCGTGACGGCCCGGGCCACCGCGATGGTGGCGAACACGCTCGTCGCCGCGATGACGACGAGCGCCGGCACGGCCGTGAGGTCCCGCTGCGTCACCATCACCGCCGCGATCAGGACGAGCACCGTGGTCAGCACGAGGTCGGACCCGATCACCCGGTCGAGGATCGTCGGACCACGCACGATCCGGACGACCGCGAGCAGCAGTGCCGCGCCGAGCATCACCAGGACGAGGGCGACGCCGATCCCGAGCACGAGCACGAGCACGCCGACGCTCACCGGGCACCCCGGTCCCGCGGACGGCGGGGGACCCGCACGCTGTCGGTCCGGACCACGCCGTCGACCGCGTCGCCGAGCGCCGCGACGTCCTGCTTCGACCCGAGCGCCCGGATCACCATCGCCTCGAGCCGGTTGGCCTCGGCCCGCTCCCGCTCGACCTGGTCGGGGCGTTCGGTGTCGAGCACGTGCAGCAGCAGGCGGCGACGGCGCAGGTCGACGTCGACGACGTAGGAGCCAGGCACGAGCGCGATCGCGAGCGTCGCCAGGGTGAAGGTCATCTCGCCGGTCGCCCGGAGCTGGACGAGCACGATCGAGTTCCGCCGCACCGGTCGTGGTCGGACGGCGATCCAGGCGACGCGGAAGGACGCCGCCACGACGAGCCCGATCCAGACGACGAGGAACCGGACGACGCCGACCGGGGAGAACCGCGCCGAGAGCGGCACGGGCGGCAACGGCAGCAGCTGGGTCGTGAGGAGCGCCACGACCAGGCCGCAGAGCAGCGTCAGGGGCGTCCACGACCCCCACAGCAGCGCCCACAGCACGACGAGCCCGACCACGAGCGGGACGTCGTAGCGCCAGGCGACGGCGACGCGGCGGGCGGTGCTCGCGCGCATCACCGCTCCCCTCCCGTCCCGAGGACGGCCTCGACGTACCGGACGGGCGACTCGAGCGACGTGGCGGCCCGGGTGGCGTAGCCGTAGAGCGGGCCGGAGACGACCGTGAGCGCGACCGAACCGAGGACCGCCACGGCGGTCACCGTCACCATCATGCGCGGGAGCCGCGGCCGCTCGGCGCCGTCCGCCGCGGCGGGCAGGTCGGCGTCGGCCTCGGTCGCGACGGGGACGCGTGCCGGACTGGAGGCCCTGCCCACCTCACCGGGTCCGCGCACCTGGGTCGTGCCTCCCGTCAGCTCGGAACCCGGCTCCGCGACGGTGTCCGCAGCCGGTTCCGGAGCACGCAGGGACTCGTGCACGTCCGCGACCGCGGCGTGCGGTGCGGCGGGCTCGGCCGTCGGCTTCGGCCGCCAGAAGGCGGCGTCCCAGACCCGCATGAGCGCGTAGAGCGTGAGGAGGGACGTCACGACACCGGCGCCGATGAGGAGGTACGCCAGCGGCCCGCCCTGCTCGGCGGCGGCGCGGAACAGCCCGAGCTTGCCGATGAACCCGGAGAACGGCGGGATGCCACCGAGGTTGAACGCCGGGATCAGGTAGAGCGCGGCGACCAGCGGTGCGGTCCCCAGGAGGCCGCCGAGGGAGCGGGTCGAGGTCGTGCCCCCGATGCGCTCCATGAGGCCGGAGACGAGGAACAGCGTCGTCTGCACCACGATGTGGTGCACCGTGTAGAACACCGCGGCGGCCGTCCCGGCGACCGTGCCGAGGCCGATGCCCATCACCATGAAGCCGATGTGGCTGATCAGCGTGAAGGACAGCAGGCGTTTCACGTCGGTCTGCGACACCGCGCCGAGGACGCCGACGACCATCGTCAGGGCCGCCACCACGAGCAGGACCCCGTTCAGCTCGGGCGCGGGGAAGATGATCGTCTCGAGCCGGATGATCGCGTAGATGCCGACCTTCGTCAGCAGGCCGGCGAACACCGCGGTGACCGGCGCCGGTGCCGTCGGGTACGAGTCCGGCAGCCAGAACGCGAGCGGGAAGACCGCCGCCTTGATGCCGAAGCCGATGAGCAGCATCGTGTGCAGGAGCAGCTGGACGTGCTGCGGCAGGTCCGCCATCCGCTCGCTGATCTGGGCGATGTTGACCGTGCCGGTGGCGCCGTAGACGAGGCCGATCGCGGTGAGGAAGATCGCCGACGCGATCAGGCTCGTCACGATGTACGTCGTGCCGGCCCGGACGCGCTGCTCGCTGCCGCCGAGGGTGATGAGCACGTAGCTGGCGACGAGGAGCATCTCGAACGCCACGTAGAGGTTGAACAGGTCGCCCGCGATGAAGGAGTCGAGCACGCCCGCCGCGAGCACGAGGTACGTCGGGTAGAAGATCGTGACCGGGGCGTCCTCGTCGTCGGCGGCGAGCCCCTGCCCGACCGAGAAGAGCAGGACGACGAGCAGCACGCTCGCGCTCACGGTGAGCAGCAGGGCGCTCA
This sequence comes from Microbacteriaceae bacterium PS02332, assembly GCA_029959645.1. GTDB lineage: Bacteria > Actinomycetota > Actinomycetes > Actinomycetales > Microbacteriaceae > Curtobacterium. Next base: position 6,387 of record JASCOJ010000087.1, read on the forward strand.
GCCGGTCGACCACGAGGGAGATGCCGAACGGCGCCTGCCAGCCGCCGACCTGCACGACGATCGTGCCGTGCCGGTCGACGAGCACCATGAGCGTGGCGGCGACGACGACCGCGACGACGAGCACGCCGATCGTGATGACGCGCTGGAGCTGCTGGTGGCGGAGGAGGCCCAGGGCGATCGCCGCGCCGAGCAGCGGCACGAGCACGAGGAGCGGGACGAGCATGGTCATCGGGTCGTCCTCTCGTCGGCGTCGGGGGTGCGGGAGGTGTCGTCATCGGGGTCGGTGTCGAGCTCTGGGTCCTCGTCCGCGGCGTCGTCCCGGCGGTCCGTGCCGATCGCGACGTCGGCCTCGTCGGGAACCACCTCGTCAGCGCGGGAGAGGTGCCACGACCGGTGGATCAGGGCGAGCAGGAACGCGCTCACGGCGAAGGTGATCACGATCGCGGTCAGCGCGAAGGCCTGGGGCAGCGGGTCGCTGATGCCCTCGGCCGACTTCCCGATCGGCGGTCCCCCCGCAGCGCCGGACATGGTCAGGAGCAGCAGGTTCAACGCGTTCCCGAGCAGGAGGAAGCCGAGGAGCATGCGGGTGAGGCTGCGCTCGAGCAGCAGGTAGACCCCGGCGGCGAAGAGCACGGCCATCGCGATGACGAGGACGAGGGTGACGGTCATGCGGAGTTCCCCTCGGTGGTGTCGCGACGCGGGACCCGGCGGTCCTCGAGGCGCTGTCGATCGACCTCGGCGCCGAGCGACCGGAGGACGTCGAGCACGAGCCCGACGACGACCAGGTAGACGCCGATGTCGAAGAAGGTGGCGGTGACGAACTCGACGTGGCCGAGCACCGGGACGGTCGCCTCGACGAAGGACGAGTACAGGGCCTCCTGCCCGAAGAACATCGGCACCATCGCGGTCACCGCGGCCGTCGCGACCCCGAGGCCGAGCAGACGTCCGGCACGGACCGGTGCGGCGGCGCCGAGCTCGGCGGGCCCGCCGGCGAGGTAGCGGGCCGCGAGGGCGATCCCGGCGACGAGCCCGCCGGCGAAGCCGCCGCCGGCGGCGTTGTGCCCGGCGAAGAGCAGGTAGACGGAGAGGACCACGAGGCCGTGGAAGAGGAGGCGGACCACGACGTCGAGCAGTGCCGAGCGCCCGGTGGGGATCGCGGCGCTCGTCGGCAGCCAGGCGCGCGGCTCGCCGTCGGCCCGCTCCGCGTGCTGCTGCGTCGGCGTGGAGGCCGTGTCCAGGTCGCGCAGGCGGGGGAGCGTGTCCTCGCGCGACTTCACGAAGATGAGGCTCGCGACGCCGGTCGCCGCCGCGACCACGACGCTGAGCTCGCCGAGGGTGTCCCAGCCGCGGAGGTCGACGAGCGCGACGTTCACCACGTTGAGGCCGTGGCCGAAGGCGTAGGTCATGGCCGGGATGTCGGGCCAGATCGGCTCCGCGCTGCGGGCGGAGGCGGCCACGACGACCACGACGGCGAGCGTCGCACCGGCGAGGGCGGCGAACAGCGCGCGGAGCACCCGGAAGCGGGACGGGTTCGCCGTCGCGATCTTCGGGGGGAGCCGGCGGAGCACGAGCACGAAGGCGATGAGCGTCACGGTCTCGACGACGAGCTGCGTGAGCGCGAGGTCGATCGCCCCGTGCAGCACGAACAGCACGCTCATGCCGTAGCCGGTGATGCCGACCAGGACGGCGGCGGCGAACCGGGTCTTCGCCGAGAGCACGCCGATCGCCGCGATGCCCATCACGATGACGACCGGGACCTGGCCCCACGAGTCGGCGAAGCGGACGGAGAACGCCCACGGTCCACCGAGCACGAGGTTGGCGAGCGCCCCCGCGACGAACACCGACAGGATGACGGTCAGGTAGTAGGGCAGTGAGCCGCGCTGGACGCCCGCGGTGAGCAGGGTCGCGCCGCGGTCGAGGCCGCGCATCACCCGGCGGTAGACGCTCGACGCCGACGGGGTACCGGACAGGCGGTGCTGCAGCGCGGTGACCCGGTCGCGCAGGACGAAGAGCACACCGCCGCCGACCAGGGTCAGCAGGGAGATGCCGAGCGCTGGCTCGATGCCGTGCCAGAGCGCCAGGTGCGGTGCGGGCTCGCCCTCGGCCAGCCCGGCGGCGATGCCGGCCGGCTCGAGGCCGTGCGCCACGAGGGTGACGGCCAGGCCGAGCACGACGCCGGTGACGGCGAGGACCGCGGGGACGACCCCGAGCCCGTGCAGTGCGTGCGGCTCGGTCTGCCGGACGCCGGGCTTCCGGGCGAACGCGCCCCAGAGGAAGCGGAGCGAGTACGCCACGGTGAGCACCGAGCCGAGGGACGCGCCGATCAGCGCCACCCATGCCCAGACCGCGTCCGTGCCGTGCAGGGCCTCGACGAAGCCGGTGAGCACGGCCTCCTTCGCGACGAACCCGATCGTCGGCGGCACCCCGGCCATCGACGCGAGCGCGAGCACGGCGGTGACCGCCAGCACCGGCATCCGGCGGCCGAGCCCGCTCAGCCGGTCGAGCTGCCGCGTTCCGGTGGCGTGGTCGACCGCGCCGACCGTGAGGAAGAGCGTCGACTTGAAGGTCGCGTGCGCCACGAGGAGCACGACGCCGCCGAGGGCGATCGCCGGTGTGCCCCAGCCGGCGGCGAGGACGAGGAAGCCGAGCTGGGCGACGGTGCCGTACGCGAGCAGGAGCTTGAGGTCGGTCTGCCGGAGCGCACGGTACCCGCCGACGAGCATGCCGGCGACGCCGAGGACGGTGATCGTCTCGCGCCAGCCGGGCATCAGCGCGAACGCCGGGGCGAGCCGGGCCACCAGGTAGATGCCGGCCTTCACCATCGCGGCGGCGTGCAGGTAGGCGCTCACCGGCGTGGGGGCGGCCATCGCGGCGGGGAGCCAGAAGTGGAACGGCACGATCGCCGACTTCGTCAGGGCGCCGAGGAGCACGAGCACCACGGCCGTGGAGACGACCCCGCCCGTCGGCGGGTCGGCGATGATCGTGGAGAGCCGCGTGGTGTCTGCCTGCACCGAGAGCACCACGAGGCCGGCGAGCATGGCCAGGCCACCAGCGGTGGTGACGACCAGGGCCTGCATCGCCGCCGCACGGCTCGCCCGCTTGACGGCGTCGTGCCCGATGAGCAGGTAGGAGAGGACGGTCGTGGCCTCCCACAGCACGAAGAGCACGATCACGTCGTCGGCGACCACGAGCCCGTACATCGAGCCGGCGAACGCGGTCAGCACCCCGGCGAACCGGCCGAGACCGACCTCACGGGGCTCGAAGTAGCGGGCGCAGTAGAGGAGGACGAGGGCGCCGACGACCGTGACCACGAGCGCGAGCACCCACGACAGGGCGTCCATCCGCAGGGCGATCGCGAGGTCGAGCTGCGGGATCCACCGGAAGCGCTCGGTGACGCCGCCGTCGAGGGCCTGCGGTCCCTGCGCGGCGGTGACGACGGCCGCGGCGGTCGGGGCGAGGGCGGCCACCAGGAAGACGCGGCGTCCGAGCAGCGGCGTGAGGGCCGGCACGAGGAGTGCGACGACCGCGAACGCGACGAGGATGACGACCAACGGATCCTCCTCGGGGGTCGGGCTGCTGTCCGGCTCTGGGGGCTCTCACAGCGTACGGCCAGACCGATGCACGGAACCTGTGCGCGTCGACAGGACAGCGCCGGACGGACGCCGCCGCACCGTGCAGCCTGCGATGATCGTCAGGTGCGCCGTCGCCGTCTCGACCGGGGCGGTGGGTCTCGGCGTGCGACGAGAGGTGGACCGGTGGACGCAGCACAGCATGCGGTGTTGCAGCTCGTCGGCACCCCGTGGGCGTTCCTCGTCATCGCCGCCGTGCTCACCGTCGGCAGCGTCGCGGTGTTCCTGCCCAGCCAGGCGATGGTCGTCGCGTTCGGCACCCTGCTCGTCGGCGGCGGCGACGGCCTGTTCCCGGTCGTCCTGCTCGTGCTGGCGGCGACCGCGGGCATGCTGCTCGGGGACACCGTCCTGCTCCGGTTGGCCCGCTCCGTCGACATCGGGTCGTGGTCGTGGTTCGACCGGCCCAAGATCCGGAAGGCCCGCGAGTCGATCGACGCCCGGTACCGGTCGACACCGGGCCGGATCGCCGTGCTCGGGCGCTTCATCCCGATGGGCCGGCTCACCACGAACCTCGTCGCGGCCGACAGCGACCTGCCCCTGCAGCGGTTCCTCGTGAGCACCCTCGTGGCCGACCTCGTCTGGGCCGTCTACTGCGTCGGCATCGCGGCGGCGACCGGGCACTGGAGCCGCGACTACCCCTTCCTCGTGACCGTCATCGCGGTGGTCGCCTCGATCCTCCTCGGCCTCGGGATCTCGGCGGTCGAGAAGGCGGTCCGCAACCGGACCGAGGCGCGCACCGCGGCCTGACCCGTCCCGCGGCCTGACCGGACCGGCACCCACCTCGTAGGGTGGGCACGAGCAGCGAAGGAGCCGCCGTGCCGGAGTTCACCGACCTCGTCCCCGACCCGAGCGCGCTCGAGGTCCTCGACACGAGCAGCACCTGGGCCGAGGGCCCGTGCTGGATCCCGACGAGCCGGACGCTCCGCTGGTCGGACATCCCCGGCGACCGGATCCTGCAGTGGTCCGCCGCCGACGGCACGGTCTCGGCGTACGCCACGGGCGTCGAGTTCACCAACGGCCGGACCCTCGACCCCGACGGCTCGGTCGTGCAGTGCTCCCACGGCCGCCGACGCGTCGAGCGGGACCGTGACGGTGTCGTCACCCCGGTCGTGGACGGCTGGGCGGGCGGCCGGTTCAACGCGCCGAACGACGTCGTCGTCACGCGCGACGGCAGCGTCTGGTTCACCGACCCCGCCTACGGCATCACGCAGCCGAGGGAGGGGCACCCGGGCGTCCGCGAGTACGGCGACCACTGGGTGTTCCGCTGCGGCCCGGACGGCGAGGGCCTCCGACCGGTCGTGCTCGACGTCACCGAACCGAACGGGCTGGCCTTCTCGCCCGACGAACGGGTGCTCTACGTCGCGAGTTCGGACGGCGACCGGCCCGTGATCCGCGCCTACGACGTGCACGGCGACGGTGACCGCGTCCGTGTCAAGGACGGCCGCGACCTCGTCCGCTTCGGCCCCGACGAGGGCGTGCCGGACGGGTTCCGCGTCGACGAGCAGGGCAACCTCTGGTCGTCCGCCCGCACCGGCGTCCTCGTCTTCTCCGCCGACGGCGAGCGCATCGGGGCGGTCCCGGTGCCCGAGGTCGTCGCCAACCTCTGTTTCGGCGGGGACGACGGCGCGACGCTGTTCATCACCGCGACCACGTCACTGCTCCGCATCACGACGACGGCACGGGACGCCGCCCGACGCTGACGTATCCTGGCCCGGCGATGCAGTGCGACTACTTCGACCGGGGCGCGTGCCGGTCGTGCACCCTGATGGGCCAGCCCTACGGCGACCAGGTGCTCGACAAGGAGCTGCGCACCCGCGAGCTCCTGCACGACGCGGTCGAGGCCGCCGGCGGCCCGGGCACGGTCGAGTGGCTCCCGCCGATCACGAGCCCGGAGTCCGGGTACCGCAACAAGGCGAAGATGGTCGTCGGCGGGACCGTGCAGCGCCCCACCGTCGGCATCCTCGACGAGCGGCAGCGCGGGGTCGACCTGCGGCACTGCGGCATCTGCACGCCCGGGATCCAGCGCGCGCTCCCGGTGCTCGCCGACTTCGTGGCCTACGCCGGGCTCATCCCCTACGACGTCCGGCAGCGCCGCGGCGAGCTGAAGTACGTCCTCGTCACCGAGTCCCCGGACGGCGACCTGATGGTGCGGTTCGTGCTGCGCTCCGAGGGACAACTGCCGCGGTTGCGGGAGCACCTCCCGGTCCTGCAGCAGGCGCTCCCGCAGGCCGTGGTCGTGACCGCGAACCTGCTGCCCGAGCACAAGGCCGTCACCGAGGGCGACCGCGAGGTGCCGCTCACCGCACAGGAGACGCTGCCGATGCGGCTCGGGCCGGTGACGATGCACCTGCGCCCGCAGAGCTTCTTCCAGACGAACACCGCCGTGGCCGCCCAGCTCTACGCGCAGGCGACGCGATGGGTCGACGAGGTCGGGGCGGCGTCGATGTGGGACCTGTACTGCGGTGTCGGCGGGTTCGCCCTGCACGCGGCCCGCCCGGGTCGTGCCGTCACCGGCATCGAGACCAGTCGTGAGGCGATCGCGTCGGCGAAGCAGTCGGCCCGCGAGGCCGGCCTCGCCGGCGTCCGGTTCGCGGCCGACGACGCGACGGCGCACGCCCTCCGTGCCCGGGCCGGCACGACGCCCCAGCTCGTCGTCGTGAACCCGCCCCGGCGGGGCATCGGCGCCGAGCTGGCCCGGTGGCTGGAGGCCTCCGACGTCCGGCACGTCGTCTACTCCAGCTGCAACCCCGTGACGCTCGCGAAGGACCTCGCCGCGATGCCGTCCCTGCGCCTCGAGCGGGTCCGGGTGCTCGACATGTTCCCGCAGACCGGGCACCTGGAAGCGGTCACCCTGCTCGCGCGCCGCTGACGGACGCGAGCTCGTCGGGGCCCTGATCCGGGCCTCCCGTCTGGATTGCCAGGGAATTCGCATGCTTCTGCATGGGGTACACCCAGATCACCGTGCATCCGGCGATCGTGCAGTACAGGAACACCGGTGGGGGACACAACCTCCTGCAGTAGAACCATTGGTCTCGGTTTGATAACGGCACGGAGTTTCCTATGCTCGCCCACCGTGACGCCGGCACCACGGCTGCCCCCGGCGTCATCATCCGACTGACCGCGATCGGTCGGGGTGGGCAGCCGGTGTCGACATCGACACGGTGACCCCGGTGGAGCAGACACACATGAAGAACCACACCCGCACCCGCGCCCTCGTCGGCGGACTCGCCTTCGCCGGCCTCGCCGCGACGGGCGTCGGTCTCGCCGCCGCCCCGGCCAACGCCGCCTCCGGCTCGACCTGGGACGCTCTCGCCGCCTGCGAGTCCGGCGGCAACTGGGCCATCAACACCGGCAACGGCTACTACGGCGGCCTGCAGTTCACGCAGGGCACCTGGGCCGCGAACGGCGGGGTCGGCAGCCCGGCCAACGCCAGCCGTGAGACGCAGATCGCCGTCGCCGAGCACGTCCTCGGGTCGCAGGGCTGGGGCGCCTGGCCGGCCTGCTCCGCCAAGCTCGGCCTCCGTGGCACGTCCGGTGCCGCCCCCGGTGCCATCCCGCAGCAGGCGGCCCCGGCCCCCGCCGCGCGACAGGCCGCCCCGGCCCCGCAGCGCCAGGCCGCCCCGCAGCAGCGTCAGGTCGCCCCGGCCGCGCCGCGCAGCACCCCGGCGCCGGCGGCGACGTCGAGCAAGCCCGCCGCGGTCGCGACGAGCGGCAAGACCTACACGATCGCCTCCGGCGACACGCTGGACACGATCGCGACGAAGCTCGGCGTCTCGGGCGGCTGGAAGCAGCTCTGGGCCGCGAACACGTCGACCGTCGACGACGCGAACCTGATCTACGCGGGGCAGACGCTGCAGCTCCCGGCCTGACGCCCCCGCGTCGCGCAGCCGATCACAGAACAACGGAACGCCCCTCGACCCTGCGTCGAGGGGCGTTCGGCCGTCCCGGGCGCCGGTCAGCCGTCGGCGTGCTGCGCGAACCAGGGTGCGAGGTCGTCCGAGCGCAGCGCCGTGGTCAGTGCCGGCAGGGCAGCCGTGTCGACCTCGACGTAGGACTGCCCATCGACGGAGGTGCCGGTCCCGGCGGTGGGCAGCGTCGTGGTGTGCAGGTCGTCGGGCTGGATGCCGCGGAGCGACCACCCGAGCTCGGCGAGCCGGGAGAACGTCAGGCCCTCGTCCACCGACAGGTACTCGCTCGTCGCGCTGACGAACGACCGGATGCGTCCCGGATCGGTGAGGGTGCCCCGCGAGAGCACGCCCTGCAGGACCCCGCGGAGGAACGCCTGCTGGTTCCGGACGCGGGTGCGGTCCGCGTCCGGGAAGGCGTACCGCTCGCGGACGAACCGCAGTGCCGCCGCGCCGTCGAGGCGGTTCGGTCCCTGCACGAAGTGGTGTCCCGACGTGTCGAACGCCTGTGCCGCGTCGACCGTGACCCCGCCGAGCGCGTCGGTCATCCCGACGAACCCGGCGAAGTCGATCTCCGCGACGTGGTCGATGCGCACGTCGAGCAGCTGCTCGACCGTCTGCACGGTGAGCGGCACCCCGCCCCACGCGTACGCCGCGTTGACCTTCGCCCGACCGTGCCCGGGGATGTCCACCCACGAGTCGCGGAGGACCGACACGAGGTAGACACCGCTGCGGTCGGCCGGGACGTGCGCGAGCATGAGCGTGTCCGACCGGCCGCCGCCGGCGGCGTCGTCGTCCGGGTCGAGCCGTCCACGTGAGTCCGACCCGATGAGCAGCACGTCCTCGGCCCCGTCGGTCGGCGCCGGTCGGCCGCCGGTGGGGAACGGGTCCGCGAGCACCGTCCGGCCGGCGTCGTAGCGCTGTGCGAGACCGCCGACGAAGACGCTCACGACCACCGCGAGCACGACGGCGACGGCGAGGAGGCTCGCGGTCGTGCCGAGGAGCGCGCGGACGAACGGGTGGCGACGGCGACGGGTCGCGGCGACGCGGCGGCCGGACATGCGGACTCCCTGGGGTCAGGTCGGCCCTGCTGCCGACCCGCCCATCGTGTCACATCCGATATGTCACCATCACCCCGAGTCGTGACCGCGCTGGACGATCGCGACCAGGCGTCGCCGCAGTTCCGGGTCGTCCGGCAGCACCTCCCGTTCGACGTGCCGCGCGGTCTCCCAGGTCGCCCGGCCGCGGTCGGTCACCGCGACGACCCGCCGGCGCCGGTCCTCCGGGTGCGGACCGCGCTCCACCAGGCCGTCGCGCTCGAGGCGTTCGAGCGTGCGGGACATCGTCTGCGGCTGGACGCGGGCGATCCCGGCGATCGTGTCGGCCCCCGGGGGGCCGCCACCGCGCGCGCTGGCGCGGGGGCTGGGCCCCGCGGGGGGCCGGCCCCCCGCGCGGCGCCGGGG
>JASCOJ010000088.1 GCA_029959645.1 Microbacteriaceae bacterium PS02332
GTTCCGGACACAGCACCGCGCTTCGTCGCGGTGCTGTGTCCGTTCCGGGGTGTGGTCCGTGCGGGAGCGCTCGCCGGGGCCGTGGTCAGCGGCCGACGGCGCGGCGGAGGAGCTCGGCGATCCGGGCCTCCGTGGCGGCGTCAACGCCGGTGACCGCGTAGGCCGACGGCCACATGAGTCCGTCGTCGAGCGCTGCGCCGTCCTGGAACCCGATGGTCGAGTACCGCGTGCCGAACTTCGCCGCGGGCTGGAAGAACACCACGGCCTTGCCGTCCTCGCGGGCGTAGGCGGGGAAGCCGTACCAGGTCTTCGGCGCCAGTTCCGGGGCGTGCTCGGCGACGAGGGCGTGCAGTCGCTCGGCGATCGGGCGCTCGACGTCGTCCATCGCGGCGATCGCGGCGAGGGCGTCCTGCTCGTTCGCGGCGGCCTTGTCGGCGGACCGCTGTCGCTTCGCCTCCTCGCGGAGTTCTCGGGCGCGCTGCTTCACTGCCTCGCGCTCGGTCGCGCTGAGTCCGTCGTTCGCCATGGGTGTGCTCCTCGTCGGGCCGGTGTCGGAGGTCAGGGTGGCACCGCGCCGTGGCCGAGGCAACCCGTGGACAGTCGTGCGGGTGCTCCACGGCGTTCCTCCGCGCGATCCGCCCCGCCGGCGCACCGGCAGGTGTCCGGTGCGACGCACGGTCCGGTCCCCGGTGCGGCGCACGGTCCGGTCTCCGGTGCGGTGCCCGCGCCGGGTGGCGTAACACGGCTGCGGGAAGTCGCGCGGGCCGGGAGAATGGTCGGACCATGGACTGGCAGACGACACCCGAGGACTCCGTGCCGTCGACCCTGGTGCCGGGCACCGAGCTCGGCAGCATCGGCAAGCCGCCCGTCACCGGCGCCTGGCGGGCGGGCGACCATCCCGGCGACCGGTCCTTCGAGAGCCTCGGCGAGCAGCAGGTGCGCGGTGGTCGACTGCCGGCCGTGCGGGTGGCGTACGAGACGTGGGGCACACTCTCCCCCGAGCGGGACAACGCCGTGCTCGTCCTCCACGCCCTCACCGGCGACACGCACGTGACCGGGTCGGCGGGCCCCGGCCACCGCACCGCCGGGTGGTGGAGCGACGTCGTGGGCCCCGGGCTCGCGGTGGACACCGACCGGTGGTTCGTCATCGCGCCCGACATGCTCGGCGGGTGCCAGGGCACGACCGGACCGTCCTCCGTCGCGCCGGACGGCATCGAGTGGGGCTCGCGCTTCCCGTTCGTCACCGTGCGGGACCAGGTGGCGGTGCAGGTCCGGCTCGCGGACCTCCTCGGCATCGAGCGGTTCGCCGCGGTGATCGGCGGGTCGATGGGCGGCATGCACGCGCTCGAGCTGGCGGTGACGCACCCGGAGCGGGTCGGACGGCTCGCCGTGCTCAGCACCACCGCCCAGACCACGGCCGACCAGATCGCCGCGAACTCGTTGCAGCGCGCCGCGATCCAGATGGACCCCGGGTTCGCCGGCGGCGACTACCACGACGCCGCACCCGGCGAAGGACCGCACCGCGGGCTCGCGCTCGCCCGCCGCATGGCGCTGATGACCTACCGGGCGTCGGACGAGTTGAACGGGCGGTTCGCCCGGTCGTGGCAGAGCGACGTCTCCCCGCTCGGCGACGACGGACGCTTCTCGGTCGAGAGCTACCTCGACTTCCACGGCAACAAGTTCACCCGACGGTTCGACGCCAGCTCGTACGTGACCCTCACGCACGCGATGGACTCGCACGACGTCGGCGACGGGCGCGGTGGCGTCGCTGCTGCGCTCGGCCGGGTGACCGCGACCACCCTCGTCGTCGGCATCTCGAGCGACCGGCTGTTCCCCGTCGAGGACCAGCACCGCATCGCCGCCGGCATCCCGACCACCCTCGACGGGGACCGTGCCGCGGTGATCAGGAGCGAGTTCGGCCACGACGGGTTCCTCATCGAGCACGAGGCGGTCGGGGCGCACCTGCGTCGGCTGCTCGACTGACGCGGACCGGCAGCGGGGCCGCCGCCAGAGCCGGACCGGCAGCGCAGCCGCCGAGCTCACGGCGCGGACACCGCCGGGCCCGCTGCGGCGACCAGCCGGACCCCTCCCCGAGCGTCGGTCCGACCCGCCCGCCGGAGGGCGGTGTGCGCTCCCCGGACGAGGGCCCCGAAGCGCCCCGGGTACAGCGTGTCGGCACTTCGACGGACCAGTGTCGGCACTTCCACCGACACCCGTGACCACTTCGGGGGACGCCGATCACGATCCGGTCACCGATCCGGGCGAGACACCGCTCCGAACACCCCTCAACGGGTGTCCCCCGTGGAATGATGCAGGAGAGCGCGGCGTGACCGTGCCTCGGTTTCCCCAGACCACCACGGTTACTCCAGAACCAGGAACAGCCAGGACAACGATGGACCTCATCGCCCAGGAGCGCGACCGCCTCCTCAGGTCGACGACACGTGTCGTGGGGATCGTCTGCGCCCTGATGAGCGTCATCGGCATCGTCAGCGCGTTCGCGGTCCCGGCCCTGCCCCTCGCGGGCGGCCTGGTCTGCATCGCGCTGATGATCGGCGCGCTCGGCGCCTTCGGGTGGAACGGTTCGCTGTGGTGGACCGGCCTGGTGCTCGTAACCGGCCTCGGCGCGATGCTCGTGCTGCTCCTCGCCGTCGAGGGCGACGACCGGTTCAACGTCGCCAGCGCCCTCGTGCCCCTGGCCGGCGGAGCCCTGTCCGCCCCGCTCATGGCGCAACGCGGAACGCCGGTCGGGCTCGTCATCACCGCGCTCGCCGGCGTCGCGTCCTTGGTCATCACTGCCTGGGCCAGCGGCACCCCGTTCTCGAGCCCCGTCGTCGGTGTCCTGCTCGGGTGGGTGCTCGTCGCGGTCGTCGCCTACTGGATCTCCCGGAGCATCCCCCGCGTCGCCCGCCGCATCTACGCCATCGGCAACGCGCACCGGGCCGAGCGACAGGCCAGCGAGACCGAGGCCCAGCGCCGCCAGGGTGCCCGGCTCCTGCACGACACGGTGCTCGCCACCCTGACCCTCCTCGCGCACTCCGGTGTCGGCGTCTCCGAGCAGGCGATGCGCGAGCAGGCCGCGGAGGACGCCCGACTCCTCCGGCACCTCCGGCTCGGCGCGACGCCCCAGCCGCAGCAGTCCGGTGACTACTCGCTCACCCGGACGGAGGAGTCGCCGCTCGGGCAGACCCTCGAGTCGGTCAAGCAACGCTTCGGGCGCATGGGCCTCGAGGTCGCTTGGCACGGCACCGGCCAGGTCCTGCTGCCGAGCCACGTGCTCGACGCCTTCCTGCTCGCCCTCGCCGAGTGCCTCGAGAACGTGCGCCGGCACGCGGGCGTCCCGGAGGCCCACGTCACGATCGTGCACGACAACGAGATGGTCCGCGCGATGGTGACGGATTCCGGTGTGGGCTTCGAGCTCGACGCCGTCAGCGCTGAACGGCTCGGTTTCAAGGAGAGCGTCGTCAACCGGTTGCGGGAGGTCGGCGGCGACGCGCGACTGTTCTCCGCACCCGGTTCGGGGACGACCGTCGTGTTGGAGGCACCCCGATGACGCGCGTCCCGGAGCACACCGTCGGCCGTGGCCTCCCCGGAGAGGGCGCGACGCGGCCCGCGCCGCGGACCCGACGGGAGGCCCGGGAGCGGTACCGGGGCACGGAACGACGCCAGGCGCGCGGCTTGCCGTCGACCTCCACCGGAGCACGGTCGCTGCGGCAGGCAGCACTGCCCGGGGCGTCGCTCGGTGCCGGACACCTCGGCCTCGGCGCCGCCGTGCTCACCGCGGTCGAGGCCGTCATCGGCATCGTGGTCTTCGTCGCCCACTGGAACGACTACGCCGACCCGTGGCTGCCCGCCGCGGCCTGGGGGCTGTTCGTCATCGCCGCCGCCGGTGTGGCCGCCGCCGTCCTCACCTACGGGGAGCGGTTGACGGGGCTCGCCTTCGGCCTGATCTGTGTCGTGCTCGGGTGCATCGTCGCGCTCGACTTCATCGGCATCTGGTCGCTGCACGACGTCGCCCACACCGCAACCGCGAGCATGGCCGTCGGGTACGCCCTGCTGCCGATCGCCGCCCTCCGTCCCGCCCGCGAGGTCGTCGCAGCGATCGTCGCCCTCGGGATCGCCTTCGTCGGCTACGCGCTGCTGTCCACCCCGATCACGACGGACACGTTGCCGGGCCTCGTCACGATGCTCTCGCTCGTCGTCGTACCGCCGTCGCTCGCCGTCTTCGTCATCCAGCGCTTCCGCCAGCTCGTGCAGCGCGAACTCGACCGTGTCCTCGTGCAGAGCAACGTCGGGGCGCCGCAGTTCGCCGTCGGCATGCTCGCGTCCGACGAACTCGCCCGGCTCGACCTCGCCGCCGAGAAGCTCCTCGACGCCGTCGCCAACGGGTCCGACCCACTCCCCCTGTCCGACGCCTCCGCCTCGGTCGCGGCGTCCCTGGCCACCGAGCTGCGCCTCCACCTCATCGAGGGCCGTCGGGAGACCTGGCTGTACCACGCGATCACCGAGTCCGACCACCTCGGTCGGTCCGTCGCCGTCGCCGACCCGAGCGCCCTGGCGGGGCACCTCGCTCCCGCGCAGCGGGACGGTCTGCTCCAGGCCGTGTGGCAGATGGTGGGCGACGGTCGGAGTCAGCAGGCGGGCCTCCCGGTCGTCTCGGTGACCCTCGGCCCGGTCGGCACCGACGGCCACCCCGTGACCGACGAGACGATGGACGTCCCCGTCGTCATCGAGTCCCGCGGCGTCCCGCGGCGACGGCTCGGCCCGGCGGCGTGGACCGCCCTGCAGCGGGTCGGCCCCTACGCCGTCTCCATGCGCGAGGGCGTGCTGCACGTGACCGCGCACTGCGTCGTGGACCGGCACCCGAGCATGTGACCCCTGACCCCGCGCCGGCCCTGCCGGTGCACCGCCCAGCACCCCGCCCGGTCACGACGGTCCCGACAGGACGCGACGACGACGAAGGCACCCACCCCAGAAAGGACGCCGCCATGGCGACTCCCGCGGAACCGATCCGACTCGCACTCGTCGACGACCACCGGATGCTCCTCAGCGCCCTGAGCCAGTGGATCCGGGGTGCGGCCGACGACATCGACCTCGTCACCGCCGTGACCACCTGGCCCGAGCTGCTGACGAGTCCGGAGTTCCCGGTCGACGTCGTGCTCCTCGACCTCGACCTGAAGGACTCCATCCCGGTGTCCCTGAAGATCTCGACGCTGAAGACCGCCGGCGTGAAGACCGTCGTGATGAGCACGTACTCGGAGCCGAACGTCGTCCGCGAGGCCCTCGCCTCGGGTGCGCTCGGGTACCTCGTCAAGAGCGAGGACGCCGAGATGATCGTCGAGGCGATCCGTGCCGCCCAGCGCGGCGAGCAGTACGTCTCGGCCGAGCTCGACCTCGCGATCAACAGCGGGGACGTCGGTGGCGTCCCGAAGCTCAGCGCGCAGGAGCGCCGGGTCATGGCGCTGTACGGCGGCGGTGAGCCGGTGAAGAGCGTGGCGTACCAGCTCGGCATCTCCGAGGAGACGGCGAAGAGCTACCTCAAGCGCATCCGCGAGAAGTACCGCGTCGCCGGCTTCGACGTCGGCACGAAGGTGGCGCTCCGCAAGCGCGCCATCACGGACGGCATCATCGTCGAGGACGGCAGCGCCGCCGGGCTGTAGTGCGGAGGCGGGCGCCCGCGCGCTCGCTCTCCCCGAGGTCGAGGTCGCGGTCGAGGTCGCACAACACCCCGCTCACATCCGCCCAGGTGTCACAACACGCCGTGACGCCCGGGAGCCCGACGGCGTGTTGTGTCACCTCGACGGCAGCGCTCGGGCGTGCCACCCGCTCCGGCACTCCGTGCCGAGGTCGCTCAACACCCCGCTCACGTCCGCCGAGGTGTCACGAAACGCCGTCTCGCCCAGACGCCCGGCGGCGTGTTGTGACACCTCGACGCAATGCGCCGGGCGCGCCCGGCGCCTCCGGCGTCAGGCCGTGGGGACCGACGCCGTCACCGGCCCGGTCGACACCGACCGCACCCGCTGCGCCGCAGCCCGGCGGTTCGAGCGCCCCTCGACCGCGTAGCTGATCACCGCGACGACGACACCGAGCAGCGCGAGCCCGATGCCGAGCCACCCCGGCGCGAGGAACCCGAAGCCGGCCGCGATGACCGCCCCGCCGAGGGCCGCACCCATCGAGTTGCCGAGGTTGAACGCCGAGTGGTTGAGCGCGGCCGCGATGGTCCGGGCGTCACCGGCGACGTCCATCAGCCGGGACTGCACGGCCGGCGGGATCGCGGAGGAGGTCGCCCCGAGCAGGAACGCGCCGACGAAGAGCCCGACGACCCACTGCGCCGTGAGGACGGTGACGAGGAGCGCCCCGACCAGCGCGAACAGCCCGACGAAGATCGTGGCCTTGACGCTCCGGTCGGCGAGGAACCCGCCGAGCAGCCCACCGACGACCATGCCGAGCCCGACGACGACGAGCACGAGCGGCACTGTCGACTCCGACAGCCCGGTGACGTTCTGCACGAGCGGCGAGATGTACGAGTACACCGCGAAGAACCCGCCGAAGCCGACCGCGCCGAGCCCCATGACGATCCAGGCCTGCGGGACGCGGAACACCCGGAGCTCGCGACCGATCGTCGCATGGACGTCGCGCCCACTGCGGGGGACGAACGCGGAGACCGCGAGGAAGGTCAGGGCGAACAGGGCGGCGACGACCCCGTAGGCGACACGCCAGCTCGCGACCTGTCCGATCCAGGTGACCGCGGGGACGCCGACCACGTTCGCCACGGACAGGCCGAGCAGCACGAGGGCGATGCCCTTCCCCCGCTTGCCCGGCCCCATGATGTCGCCGGCGACGATGGAGGCGATGCCGAAGTACGCGCCGTGCGGCAGCCCGGCGACGAAGCGCGCGACGAGGACGAGCCCGAACGAGGGCAGCACCGCGCTGGCGACGGTCGCGACCGCGAAGCCGACGAGCAGCACCATGAGCAGACCCTTGCGCGGGAACCGGGCCGACATCGCCGCGATGGTCGGTGCGCCGACGACGACGCCGAGCGCGTACGCACTGACCAGCCACCCGGCGTGCGCGACCCCACCGTCGGGGTCGGCTGCGTACTGCCCGGGGAGCAGGGCCTCGGCGATGTTCGGCAGCAGCCCCATCGCGACGAACTCCGTGGTCCCGATGGCGAACCCGCCGAGCGCGAGGGCGAGGATGGCGAGCGTGCGACGTGCCGGCGTGAGCTGCGACATGGGACCTGTTCTCGTGCGGAGCACGGTGGGTTCGGCGGGCCGGATCAGTGTAGACCGCTCCAACACGCCTCCGGAAGGCGGCACGGCGAATCGATTCGACCGGCCGCCGAACGCGCGGGTGACGGACAGCGGAACGCGGCCCTCCGCACCGGAATTCCGGATGAGCAGGGCCGCGTCCGCGGGGCACGGCCGTCAGGCGGCGCGCTGCTCCGTCGTCCTGGAGGCGCGGCTCGCCTCCGGCAGGTCGTCGCGGTGCACCCACCCGGCGGCGCACTCGGTGCAGCTGGCCCAGGCGTGCTCACCCTGGTCGTCGACGTCGATCACGACCGAGGGGAGGTCGCAGTCCGGGCACCATCCGTCGTGCATCATGAGGGGCTCCTTCCGTCGTGGACGCCGGTGCTCGTGCACCGGCTGATGACCCCAGCACACACCCGACCGCCGACATCTCCACGACGTCGGCGGCGTGTCGTGCCGAGCACAGGAACACCGGACCGGAGCCGACCGGACCGGACCGCGGTTCAGTCGCCGAGCGCCGCTTCGAGCCGCTCGAGCTTGCCGTCGAGTTCGCCGGTGTAGCCCGGTCGGATGTCGGCCTTGAGGACGAGCGACACCCGCGTGCCGAACGGCGCGACGGCCTCGGTCGCCCGCTTGACCACGGCGAAGACCTCGTCCCACTCCCCCTCGACCTCGGTGAACATCGACGAGGTGCGGTTCGGCAACCCGGACTCGCGGACGACCCGCACGGCGGCGGCGACGGCGTCGTGGACGGAGCCGTCCTCGGCTGCGGCGGGTCCGCCGGACGGAGCGATGGAGAAGGCGACGATCATGCCTCCATCCTGCTCCGCGCCTCCCGATCGTGCGACCGTCCGCGGTCGTCCGTCGGCATCCTGACCAGCAGGACCACCGCCCAGACGAGCACCGCGACCTCGAGGAGGTTCCGCACCGTGAGCACGACGAGGATCCACGGCTGCACGCTGAGGACCTGGTCGTAGAAGCCCGGGTAGATCAGCTGCGTCAGGAAGGCCATCGGCAGCGCGGCGACCGCCACGGGCAGGAACCGTCGCGCGCTCCCCCGACCGGCGACGAGCCCCCAGACGACGGGCACCGCGAACCACCCGACGTACTGCGGCGACCCGACCTTGTTCGTCGCGACGAGTGCGGCGACGAGCAGGGTGGCCAGCACCGGCGCCACCTCGGCCCGGCGCGCGCCACGCCGCACCGCGAGGAGCGCAAGGCCCACCCCGCCGACGACGACGACCGCCATGAGCGGCGTCGAGACGAGGGCAGCCAGGTGCGTCCCGGGACCCGACACCTCGAAGGTCAGGATCTGCTGGTCGTAGAACACCGCGGCACCGGGCACGTGCGCGGCGGCCGCCCACATGAACGGCGTCGCGAGCGGTGACTCGATCTGCAGTGCCCGTCCGGTCTGCTGGCCGATGAACGAGAGCAGGTGCGCGGCGCCGCCGAACAGCACGTCGACGAGCACCACGAGCGCCGTGACGGTGAGCGCCCCGGCGAGCACGCCTCCGCGGTGCCGGGGGCGGAGCAGCAGCAGGACCCCGACGAGCGCCGCCGGCCACACCTTGACCCAGGCGGCGGCTGTGAACAGGGCGGACGCGACGGCCGGGCGGGACGCGACGAAGGCCACCCCGACCAGCGCGACGGCGGTGGCGACCGTGTCGATCCGCCCGAGGCTGATCGGCCCGAGTGCGAGCAGGAAGGCGAGCCACCACCAAACGACCCGGACGCCGCCGGGCCGGAAGCGCCAGAGGAACCCGCAGGCGACGGCGTCGAGCAGCACCATGAGCACGAGCCACCCGGTCCCGATGGACGCGGTCCCGCCGAGCGCCGCCGCTGCCATGGGCACGATCGCGAGGATCGGGTACACCCAGTCGGCGTCGATGCCGACCCAGAAGTGTGACGCGTGCCCGGTCTCGATCCAGCGTCGGTAGGTGATGGTGACGTCACCGAGCGGCAGGTTCGCGGACACGCTCGTCAGCCACCACAGCAGCGCGTGCACGGCCGCGAAGGCCGCTCCGAACGCCGCGATCTCCGGCCACCGCTCCCTGCGCACCGGACGAGCGTACCGAGCCCGCACTCCTCCGCCGGGCGACCCGGGACCGCCCCGGGGCGAGCGCCAGCCGATCCACAGCCTGCACAGAGCGTGACGTGTCACCGTCCTCGGGTGAGCACCGAACCGCAGCGCCCGTCCGCCCCGACCCCGCGTCGCCGCCGACGGCTGGTCACCTGGCTCGTCGTCCTGGTCGTCGTCGCCGTGGTCGCCGTCGCCGCGGTCGCCATCGGCACCCGGGTCTACACCTCGAACGAGAACGCCAGGCGTCCGCCACCCCGACGGTCGCCGCCACCCGGGCACCGTCCACCGTGGACACGGCGGACCTCGCCGGCGCATGGACGATCGGCAGCGGCTCGCAGGCCGGCTACCGCGTCCACGAGGTGCTCAACGGTTCGGACGTCACCGTCACCGGCCGGACGGACCGCGTCACCGGCAACGCGACGGTCGACGGCAGCGCGATCACGGCCGCGACCGTCACCGTCCAGGTCGCCGACATCGCGACCGACTCCGCCCAGCGCGACGCCTACTTCCGTGACTCCGCGATGGACGCCGCAGCGTTCCCGACCGCGACCTTCACGCTGACGGACCCGATCGCCGACGCCCTCCCCTCGGGCACGGCCACGAAGAAGGTCGAGGCGACCGGCACACTCGAGCTGCACGGACAGCAGAAGCCGGTCACGGCGACGCTCGAGATCGGCCTCAACGGCGACGGCGTGGACATCTCCGGCTCCGTCCCGGTGACGTTCTCCGACTACGGCGTGCAGGCGCCGAACCTCGGCTTCGTCAAGGTCGACGACGCGGGCGCGGTCGAGTTCCTCGTGCACGCCACGCCCGGTTCCTGACCCGACCGCCGCACACCGCTGCGAGCAGCACCTGACCCGCCGGTGGGAGGATCATCGACCATGGGGGCCAGCAGCAGGAGACAGCGACGCACCGACCGGAGGCTCGAGGTCATCCGCGCAGAAGCGGGAGCCGCACGCGCCCTGTCCGCCGAAGACCGCACCGCCCTCACCAGGTTCCGGACCGCGGCGCTCGGCACCGGCGTCGCCGGTCTGCTCTGGCCCGTCACCCTCAGCGTCTTCGCCGTCATCCGCGGCGACATCACCCGTCCGCCGGTCCGGTCCTCCGGCAAGTACCGGTACGCGGACGTCGCCACGGGCTGGCCGGACTTCACCGCTCCGTGGCCGGTCCCCGTCGTCATCCTCACCGCACTCGTCACCGTCACCGCAGTGCTGCTCACCAGGCACCGACACCTCACGGCGCACGTGATGGGCGTGCTTGCGTTCGCCTGGCTGGCCGCCGGCGCGGGCATCACCGGTGTCGGCGTCATGTACCTGGGCGCCGACCGCTGGCCACACTGGCAGGCAGGACTCGGCATCCCGACCCTCGTCGTCGGCGGGGTCCTCTGGCTCCTGAACCGACGCCGGGAGGACCAGCTCCTCCGCACCGCCGCTCGAGCGCGCCGCCGTCCGTAGTCGTCCCGACGCTCCCGCTCCCCGCTGATCGCTCGAGACCCTGGTGCACGCAGACCCCGCTGCCGGCTCCGGACCGGCCGATGTTGCTGTCGCGGACGCGGATGCCGGATGCCGGATGCCGGACGCGGCGGCTCGCGACCGCGCGCCGGACGGGAGGCCCGACACCAGCCGGTGCCGGGCCTCCCGTCCGTCACGTGCTGCGTCCGCAGCCGGCCCGCGTCAGCCCCGCGCGTCCCCGTCCACCGCGAGGTCACGGACGACCCCGGACACGGCCTCGGCGAGCGCCGTCATCGTGAAGGGTCCGCCCCCGGAGGCGCGCCGCGCCGCGATCCCGTGCACGACCGCCGCCGCCGCGGCGAGGTGCGCCAGGTCCTCCGGCCCGACCTCGCCCTGCCCGGCCCGCGCCGCGACGAGGGCCCCGAGCACGCCGCCGAGCACATCTCCGGCCCCCGCGGCGGCGAGCCACGGCGTCGCGGACGAGGCGACGAGCCGGACACTGCCGTCCGGCGTCACGACGTGCGTGTCCGAGCCCTTGAGGAGCACGACGCTCCCGGTGCGGTCCGCGGCCCGGAGCGCCGAGTCGACCGGCGCGGCCTCGACGTCCTCGCGCGGGACCCCGAGCAGCGTCGCGAGCTCCCCGGCGTGCGGCGTGAGGACCGCGCGCGGGCCGAGGTGGACGAGCGGGATCGCGCCGGCGTCCACCACCACGGGGACCCCGTCGTCCGAGGCGTGCCGGAAGGCCTCCGCGGTGGTCGGGTCGAGGTCGTCGAGCGAGTCGGCGGAGATGCCGGAGCCGACGAGCCACGCCTGGACCCGGCCGACGCCCGAGACGACCTCGGGTCGGCGGGCGAGGACGGCGTCGACGGCGCGCTCGGGCCCGACGTACCGGACCATGCCGAGGCCGGTGTGCACCGCGGCGTCGACCCCCATCACGGCGGCTCCCGGGTAGGCGGCGGACCCGGTCGCGACGCCGAGGACGCCGCGACGGTACTTCGACGTGTTCCCGGTCGGGACGGTGATCCAGGACGCGGCGTCGGCGGGGGTGCAGGGCACGGAGTCGTTCATCGTCCCCACGGTACGGTCGGACGCATGAGCCTGTTCCTGCCCGGCCGTGTCGTGGTCTTCGACTACGGCGAGGTGATCAGCCGCACGCCGCACGCCGCCCGGGAGGCCCTCGTGGCCGCGACCGGCGTCCCCGCCGACGAGCTGTTCCCCGTCTACCAGGAGCTGCGGCACGACCTCGACCGCGGTGACCTGAGCGTGCTGCAGTACTGGCGCGCCATCGCCGAGCGGACGGGGCGCACCTGGAGCGTCACCGACGTGCACCGGTTCTGGGCGCTCGACTACACCGGCTGGTTCGAGGTCGACCCCGAGGTGCTCGCCCTCGTCGAGGAGCTGCACGACGGCGGCACCCGCCTGGCCCTGCTCTCGAACGCCGGCTTCGACTTCGGCGACCCGTACCGGTACTCCCCGATGGGCTCGCTGTTCGAGACGGTCGTGGTGAGCGCCGAGGAGCACGTCCTCAAGCCGGACGCGTCGATCTACCGCGACACGTGCGAGCGGCTCGGCATCGAACCGGCCGCGATGGTGTTCGTGGACAACCGCGCCGAGAACGCGGCTGGTGCCGAGGCGGTCGGTGCGGTGGGTCACCACTTCACGTCGGCCGCGGGCCTGCGCGCCTTCCTCACCTCGCTCGCGGCCTGACGGGGCCGGACGCGGCCGCACGGGAGGCTGGGCGCGGCTCCCGGGGAACCTCCCGGCTTCCACAGGTGGCGGCCCGGTACCATTGCGACCACTGTGGACGATCCTCCTAGTTGCGCTCCTGACCACCACCGAATCGCCGCTCACACAGTGAGCTGCACGTCTCCGAGGTGCGCCTCGTGAGCCCCGTTGACATCGTCATGCTGGTCGGCGGCATCCTGCTGACGCTCGGCACCGGCGTCTTCGTCGCGTCCGAGTTCGCGCTCGTGAACCTCGACCGGGCCGACGTCGAAGCCCGCCGTGACCGCGGCGAGCCGGGGCTGAACACCGTCATCGCGGCCCTCAAGGTCACCTCGACGCACCTGTCCAGCGCCCAGCTCGGCATCACGCTGACGACGCTGCTGACCGGCTACCTGCTCGAGCCGTCGATCGCGAAGCTGCTCGAGGCTCCGTTCCTCGCGATGAACCTGTCCGAGGGGGTCGTCGAGACCGTCGGGTCGATCGTGGCGCTCGTCATCGCGACCCTGCTGTCGATGATCCTCGGCGAGCTCGTCCCGAAGAACTTCGCCCTCGCGCTCCCCCTGCAGACCGCGCGCCTCGTCGTGCCGCTCCAGGTCGGGTTCACGACCGTGTTCAAGCCCGCGGTGGCGCTGCTCAACGGCACGGCGAACGGCGTGCTCCGCGCGATGGGCATCGAGCCGCAGGAGGAGCTCTCCGGCGCGCGCAGTGCCGAGGAACTGACCTCGCTGCTGCGCCGGTCCGCGTCCGAGGGCTCGCTGGAGCAGGACACCGCGACGCTGCTCGAGCGCACCCTGTCGTTCTCCGAGCTCAGCGCGAGCGACGTCATGACCCCGCGCCCGCGCCTGTCGACGATCCGCGTGTCCGACTCGGCCGAGGCCGTCATCGCCCTCGCGCGCCGCACCGGTCTCAGCCGCTTCCCCGTCATCGAGGAGGACGCGGACGACGTCGTCGGCATCGTGCACGTGAAGCAGGCCGTCGCCGTCCCGCGCGAGAAGCGTCCCGAGGTGCCGGTGGGCGCCCTGATGACCGACGCCGAGCGCGTCCCCGAGACGATGCCGGGCGACACGCTCCTCACCGAGGTGCGCGGTCGCGGCTACCAGATGGTCATCGTCGTCGACGAGTACGGCGGGACCGCGGGCGTCGTGACGCTCGAGGACCTCGTCGAGGAGATCGTCGGCGAGGTGTCCGACGAGCACGACCGCGCCCGGATCGACGTCGTGCGGAGCCGGGGCTGGCTGACCTTCCCGGGCCTCCTCCGACCGGACGAGCTCGAGGACCGCGCCAGCGTGACCGTGCCCGAGGACGGTCCGTACGAGACCGTCGGCGGGTTCCTCATGCACGAACTCGGTCGTCTGCCGGTCGTCGGCGACGAGGTGCGCATCGAGTCCGGTGTGTTCCGGGTCGAGCGCCTGGACGGACGCCGCATCGACCGCATCCGCTACACCCCGACGCCCGACGGGTCCGAGGGCAGCGGGGACACCGTCATCGTCCCGTCCACCCGTACGAAGTCCACGACCGGCACCGCCACCGGCACCGCCACCACGACGCAGGAGCAGACCCGATGAGCAGCGACTGGTGGGGCATCTTCTGGCTCGTCGTGCTGCTCATGGGCAACGCGTTCTTCGTCGCCGCCGAGTTCGCGGTGATCTCGGCACGTCGCTCGCAGATCGAACCACGGGCCGAGGCCGGGTCGAAGGCCGCGCAGATGACCCTCTGGGCGATGGAGCACGCGACCCGGATGCTCGCGACGACCCAGCTCGGCATCACGGTGTGCTCGCTGCTCATCCTGAACGTGTCCGAGCCGGCGATCCACCACCTGCTCGAGGTGCCGCTGCACCTGACGGGCTGGAACGCCGAGGTCATCGGCATCATCGCGTTCGTCTTCACCCTGCTGCTCGTGTCGTTCCTGCACGTGGTGTTCGGTGAGATGGTCCCGAAGAACATCTCGTTCTCGATGCCCGACCGGGCGGCACTGCTCCTCGTGCCGGCGCTCTGGTACATCGGGCACGGGCTGCACTGGGTCGTCGTCGGCCTGAACGAGGCCGCGAACGCCGTGCTGCGCGTGTTCAAGGTCGAGCCGAAGGACGAGGCCGTCAGCGCCTACACCGTGGAAGAGGTCCAGACGATCGTCGAGCAGTCCCGCCGCGAGGGGACGCTCGCCGACGACTCCGGCACGCTCCGGATGGCGTTCGAGTTCACCGAGAAGAAGGTCAAGGACGTCGCCGTGCCGATGTCCGAGCTGGTCGCCCTGCCCGAGGACGCCACCCCGGCCGACGTCGAGCGCTCCGTGGCGCAGCGCGGCTTCTCCCGGTACGTACTCATCGACGACGCGGGTGACCCGACCGGGTACGTGCACGTCAAGGACGTCATCGACCTCCGACCCGACGAGTTCGACGACCCGGTGCCGCCGAAGCGCATCCGCCAGCTCATCTCGCTCTACACGGAGATGGACCTCGAGGACGCCCTCGCGACCATGCGCGGCGCCGGTCGCCACGTGGCGCGGGCCTTCGACGCCGACGGCCGCACGACGGGCGTGCTGTTCCTCGAGGACATCCTCGAGGAACTCATCGGCACCGTCGAGGACGCGACCCGGCGCCGCTGACCCGCCCCGCGCTCGGCCCCGGCCCCGGCCGCCCGCGCTCGGCCCCGGCCCCGAGTCTCGCGCTAAGCGACAAGTCTCGGGGACGCGCGCCCGAGACTCGTCGCTCAGACCGAGTCTCGGGACCGAGCGGACCGGCGG
>JASCOJ010000089.1 GCA_029959645.1 Microbacteriaceae bacterium PS02332
GCCCGACGGAACCGGGGGGTGGACCCGGGAGGCCCGAGTCTCCCGGACACGGGAGGCCCGAGTCCGGCGGACACGGGAGGCCCGTGGCGATCCCGCCACGGGCCTCCCGTCGTCTGCCTGGGTCGCTCAGTACCCGGTGGTCGAACCGCTCATCGACGCCGCCGAGGCGATCACCACGATGACGGAGACGACGCTGAGGACCAGCGAGATCGCCGAGATGATGATGCCCGCGAGCGCGAGGCCGCGGCCACGCTCCCCCGTCCGCTTCACCTGCGACAGCGCGATGATGCTGACGACGAGGCCGGCGATGTTGATGACGAAGGCCAGGATGAACCCGACGATCGCCAGGACGTTGAAACGGTCGGACGCGGGGGCGGACGAGGTCTGGTACGGGTTCGTCGTGTTGGACATGTGTGGCTCCGGCTGTGGGATGGTGTCAGGGAGTCTGACGATCGGTCACGTCTGAACCTAGTGGTCCGGAGTCGCTCTCATCCGCTCCGCGGTGCCCGGCGTGTCCGTGTCGGGGCGACCTGCTCCGGTCCGCGGACCGAACCGTCGGACCAGGGTCGG
The DNA here is from genome assembly GCA_029959645.1 of Microbacteriaceae bacterium PS02332. Taxonomy (GTDB): domain Bacteria; phylum Actinomycetota; class Actinomycetes; order Actinomycetales; family Microbacteriaceae; genus Curtobacterium. The sequence continues at coordinate 571 of JASCOJ010000089.1, forward strand.
CAGGTGCTCCGGCTCGAACGCTTCGTCGGTCGCGTCGAGTTCCGCTGCCGTCCACCACCGGGACGCGAGGATGTCCACGCGCTCGTCGTCGGTCCACTCGGCGTCCGACAGCGCGAACCCCTCGGTCCGGACGACGTAGAACTCGGCGTGCCCGCGGTCGTGGTCGGCCTGGTCCCAGGTCACGGCGAAGTCCGACGACCACACCGGCTCCCCCGGGTCGGTGATGACGATTCCGGTCTCCTCGCGGAGCTCACGGACGGCGGCGTCCCGGTGGGACTCCCCCGGGTCCACCCCGCCCCCGGGGGTGATCCACCGGTGGAACCCGTCCGAGGACGGCGCGTTCGTGTCCAGGAGGAAGACGCGCCCCTCGGGGTCGAACAGCAGGATCCGGGAGGTGCGGCGCAGGCCGGGCGTGGCAGTCACGTCGCCGACGCTACCGCGCCCGTCGCCGTCCGCTCAGGACCGCGTGCCGAGGAACCCGCTCACGTCGCCGACGAGCTTGGTGTGGTCGGCCGGGATCGGCTCGACGGCGGCTGCGGCGATCTCGGCGGCGAACTCCGAGACGCTGTAGAGCTTGCCGACCTCCTGCCGACGACCCTCGATCGCGCCCGGGTTCAGCCGGTTCAGCAGCGTCGCGGTGATCGTGCCCTCGATCATGTCGCCGGACACGACGACGAACTCGATGCCGGCCGCCTCGAGCTGCGGGAGGAGCTCGCGGAGGGCGAGCTCACCGGCGCGCTTGCTCTTCGCGACGGGGACGTACTCGTCCATCGTCTCGGCGGTCTCGACGAAGTGGGCCTGGTGGCTCGTGACGAAGACGACCCGGGACCCGGCGGCCATGTGCGGCACGGCCGTCTGCAGCATGTCGACCTGGGCGTCGCGGTTCAGGCGCAGGGCGTAGTCGTCACCCATGCCGGACTCCATGCCGCCCGACGCGTTCAGGACGAGCAGGTCGATGCCACCCCAGGCCTCGACGACGGCGTCGACCATGGCCTGCAGGGAGTCGTGGTCGGTCAGGTCGGCGCCGAGCGCGAGGGCCTCACCACCGGCCGCGACGACCTTCTCGGCGATCTGCTCGGCACGACGGGCCTTGTTCCGGTAGTTGACGACGACCTTCGCGCCCGCCTCGGCCAGGTAGCCGACGGTGTCCGCACCGATGCCGCGCGACGAGCCGGTGACGAGGGCGCGCACGCCGGCGAGGGATCCGGGGGCGAGGGGGGTGCTCACAGTGCTGTCTCCTGTTCGGTGCTGCTCCGCCGGGGTCGGTCCGGCAGGCGCGGTGCTGGCGTGGTCGGTCCAGGCCGCGACGAGCCTACCAACCGGCTCCCACCCCGGCCGTGGAGGGGGCACTGATACGTTGGACGCAACAGGACCGGCCGTCGCGATGCTGCGCACGTCAGCCGAACGCGACCGAGGGAGGGAGATCGCGTGACCGTCTCGGAGTGGACCCAGGTGATCGTCTGGATCGCCCTGGTGCTCGTACTGGGTGTGGTCGAGGTGTTCACCCTCGACTTCATCTTCATCATGCTCGCGGTGGGTGCGGCCGGCGGACTCATCGCCGCACTCGTCGGCGCACCCTGGTGGCTCGCGGCCATCATCGCCGCGGCGGTGGCACTGCTGCTGCTCGGCCTCGTCCGCCCGCGGGTCCTCCAGGCCCTGAACCGTGGTGCCGACCCGCACCGCACCGGCGTGGCCGGCCTCATCGGCATGCCCGGCACCGTCGCCGTCGCGTTCTCCGCGCACACGCCCGGGCAGGTCCGCCTGGCCAACGGCGAGACCTGGAGCGCGCGGCTCTCCCCCGTCGAGCCGGACGCCGCCCCGCCGCTCGGCACCCGCGTCGTCGTCGAGTCCATCGACGGCTCGACCGCCGTCGTCAGCACCGAACAGAAGGCAGCTCAATGACCCTGTCCACCGGGACGATCGTGCTCTTCGTACTGATCGCCGTCATCGTCGTCTTCGTGATCGTCGTCCTCGCGAAGGCCGTCCGCATCGTGCCACAGGCCACCGCAGGCGTGGTCGAGCGCCTCGGGAAGTACCACAAGACCCTCAACCCGGGCTTGAACCTGCTCATCCCGTTCATCGACCGCCTCCGGCCGCTCATCGACATGCGTGAGCAGGTCGTCTCGTTCCCGCCGCAGCCGGTGATCACCGAGGACAACCTCGTCGTCTCCATCGACACCGTCGTCTACTTCCAGGTCACCGATGCCCGGGCCGCGACGTACGAGATCGCGAACTACCTCGGTGCCGTCGAGCAGCTCACGACCACCACGCTCCGCAACGTGGTCGGTGGCCTGAACCTCGAAGAGGCGCTGACGAGCCGCGACAACATCAACGGGCAGCTCCGCGTCGTGCTCGACGAGGCGACCGGCAAGTGGGGCATCCGGGTCGGCCGTGTCGAGCTCAAGGCGATCGAACCGCCCGTGTCCATCCAGGACGCCATGGAGCAGCAGCTCCGGGCCGAGCGCAGCCGTCGTGCGGCCATCCTGCAGGCCGAGGGCACCAAGCAGTCCGCGATCCTGGAGGCGGAGGGTCAGCGGCAGGCCGCGATCCTCGGTGCCGAGGGTGACGCGAAGGCCCAGGTGCTCCGCGCCGAGGGTGAGGCGCAGGCGATCGCCACGGTGTTCGAGGCCATCCACACCGGCGACCCCGACGAGAAGCTCCTGTCGTACCAGTACCTGCAGACCCTGCCGAAGATCGCCGAGGGCTCGTCCAACAAGCTCTGGATGATCCCGAGTGAGTTCACCGAGGCGCTGTCCGGGATCGCGAAGGGGTTCAGCACGCCGCGGACCGGCGGTGCTCCGGCATCCGGCGCCGCCGGCGCGGGCGACTTCCTCGAGAAGATCTCCAAGCTCGCGAGCGACAGCCTGGCGAACACGGCGGCGGCCGCGGCAGCCGGCACCGACGCGCGGGTCGACGTGGACGCCTCGGCGAGCGACATCGTCCCGCCCTCGGTCCTCGACGAGCGCCTCGCGGAGTCGGACCGCAGCGTCGAGGAGAAGCTCGCGACCGCGGCCGAGGCGACCCGCCGTCAGCTCCGCGCCGACGAGCAGAGCGCCCGCGACGCCGAGACAGGGACCGGAACCGGGACCGTCGACCAGTAGCAACGCACGCCACACGACGAAGGCCCGCTCCCCGGATGGGGAGCGGGCCTTCGTCTCGTCAGGTCAGGCGCCGCGGCGGGCCCGGAGGAACTGCAGACGTTCCTGCAGGAGCTCCTCGAGCTCGTCGCGGGACCGCCGCTCGAGCAGCATGTCCCAGTGGGTCCGCGGTGCCTTGACGTCCTCCGCAGGGGTCTCGACGGGCTTGCCGTCCTCGCCGAGCAGTCGTCCCTCGTGTCCGGTCCGCGGGTCCGACCAGATCGGCGGGACGTCCGCCTCGGCCGAGAAGACGATGTCGAACGTCTCCCCCGAATCCGCCTGGTACACCGCGCGCTTCCGCTCGGAGAGCTCGACGCCGTCCTCGCTCTGCAGGCTCTGGCTCCCGAGCCGCATGCCTCGGAGACTCCGATCAGCCATGTCCGACTCCTCTCGCTCGTTCCTCCTGTTGAACACCACCGCCCTGTGTTCCAGTCCAGGTCAGCGGCATTCACAGTCGGTTCACAGAGCCGGGTCGGCACCTGCCGTCGGTCGCCGTCGACCCCAGGGGGCACACGCGAGGAGGGTCAGGAGTCCCCCGAGGCCGACCACGAGCACCAGGAGGCCGGAGCCGACCGTCGCCGGCGTGGTCGTCGTGCCGAGCGGGACGTCGGTGACCATCGACGCCGCGGTGTAGGCCGGGACGCGGTCGATGGTGCGCCCGGTCGGGTCGATCACCTGCGAGGCGCCGACCGTCGAGATGTTCACGAGTGACCGGCCGGTCTCGACGGCGCGCATCCGGGCGATCTCGAGCTGCTGCAGGTTCTCGTCGGTGCCGTCGAAGTCGGCGTTGTTCGTCTGCGCGAGGAGCACCTGCGCTCCACCGCGGGCCATGTCCCGCGTCAACCCGTCGTCGACGATGTCGAAGCAGATCGCGATGCCCGCGCGCACCCCGGCGACCGTCAGCACGTTCGGCTTCGTCCCGGGCGTGTAGTCGCGCTGCAGCAGCCCGATGAGCGAGGGGGCGAGCTTCGAGTAGAACCAGCGGTCCGGCACGTACTCACCGAACGGCACCGGGCGCTTCTTGTCGTAGGAGGACTGCCACCCGTCCGCGGTCCACACGAACGTCGTGTTGTGCAGCACGCCCGCGTCCGTCTCGGTGATCCCGCCGGCGACGAGCGGCGCCCCGGTGCTCCGCACGACACGGTTCAGCGACTCCGCGATCACCGGTGCACGGCGCGGGTCGTACTCGGCGCCGGCTTCCGGCCACACCACGAAGTCGACCTTCCGCGCGGACACGTCGGTCGCGGCCACCTGCGAGGCCAACACCTCGCCGGGAGCCGCACCGTCGAAGTAGCCGGCCGGCCCGTTCCCCTGCACGGCCTCGACCCGGACGGTGCCCGTCGTCGCGGTCGGCCACGCGGGCACCGCGAGCACGGCCGACACGAGCAGGCCCGCCGTCGCGACACGGACCGGCAGGCGCAGCCCGCGGACGAGCGCCAGGGAGACGACGACCGCCACGCAGTACACGACGACGAAGCTCAGTCCGAGGACGCCCACGTAGGCGGCGAGGTGGGTGAACGGCCCCTGCGACTGCGACAGCCCGACGCGGCCCCAGGCGAACCCGCCGTAGGGCCAGCTCCCCGAGAACCACTCGCGTCCGGTCCAGAGTGCCGCGACGACGGCCGGGAGGCCCCACACCCGTCCGGCGGTCGAGGGCACGACGCGCGGCACCCAGCGGTACGCCAGGGCGAACGCGACCGCGCCGAGCGCGGTCAGTGCCGCCTCGAACAGCGCGAGCGCGAACCACGGCACCGGACCGAGGTACCGGCCCGCCCAGGAGATGAGCGGCACCCAGGAGGCGAGGCCGCCGAGGTACCCGAGCCAGGCGGCCCGACCCGTCCGCTGTCCCATCACGGACACGAGCAGGCACGCGATCGCCGGGTAGGCGAGGAACCACCACCCCGGCGACGGGAAGGACAGGGCGAACAGCACCCCGCCGACGACGGACAGCGGCAGCGCCTGCGCGAGCGGGAGGGCGGCGAAGGGCGACCGCGTCGCCGGGACACCGTCGTGGCGCTGCGACGGCGCGGCCCCGTGCGGTGACCCGGCGACCGGACGGCGTCCTGCGCCGTCGGCCGTGTCCGCCGGGGGCGCGACGGTGTCGGAGGAGTGCACCGGGCCTCCCGTCAGACCGTCGCGTACGCGACGATGCCGCGGCGGACCGCGTCGGTCGCACGGCGGGCGGTCTGGGCGAGGTCCTCGTCACCGGCGTTGCGGATCTGGTCGAGGATGTCGATGACCTGCTTCGACCAGCGGACGAAGTCACCGGCGGCGAGGTCGAGGGTGCGCAGCACGTCGTCCAACGCGGACCCGGACGCCCACCGGAACACACCGAGCGCGATCGCCGGGGTCGGCGGCTCGGACCCGGCGAGCCGGGCGTCGCGCTCCACGTCGTCGAGGCGCGCCCAGATCGTCAGGGTCTCGTCGAGCGCCGGTCGGAAGGCGCCGCGCGGGACGGCGTGCTCGGTGCCGGGTGCGTCCTCGCGACGCGGTTGGTACACGATCGTGGCAGCCATGGCGGCGAGCTGCGCGGGGGTGAGGTCCTTCCACACCCCGGCCTCCAGGCACTCGGCGACGAGCAGGTCGCGGTCGCCGTAGATCCGCTGCAGCCGACGACCGCCGGCGGCCACGCGGACCTCACCGGCGTCGTCGCGGACGAGGTAGCCGAGGGTCAGGAGGACGTCGGTCACCCGGTCGAAGGTGATCGCCACCGCCCCGGTGCGCGACCGGATCTGTTGCGTGAGCTTGTCGTTGGCGCGCTTGAGCTTGTACCAGCGCTCGGCCCAGCGGGCGTGCGCCTCGCGGTCCGGGCAGGCGTGGCAGGGGTGCCGCTGGAGCTGCCGGCGGACCTCGCTGATCGCGGCCTGGCGCTCCTGGCGCGCGCCGTGCGAGGCCTCACGCCCGCCGGGGACGTTGGTGCGCTCGAGGTCGGAGAGCTCCCGCCGCAGGGCCGCGTACTCGGTGTAGTCGCCGAGGTGGCACTGCATGGCGCGCTGGTACCCGTCGAGGGACTCCTGCTGTGACCGCACCTTGCGTGCGAGGTCGACGACGGAACGGTCCGCCTGGAACTGTGCGAACGACGTCTCGAGGACCTCGCGCGTGCGGTCGCGGCCGAACTGCTCGATGAGGTTCACGGCCATGTTGTACGTCGGCTTGAACGACGAGTTCAGCGGGTACGTGCGCCGGCTGGCGAGGGAGGCGACGGCCTGCGGCTCGAGCCCGTCGGTCCACTGCACGACCGAATGCCCCTCGACGTCGATGCCACGGCGACCGGCGCGACCGGTGAGCTGCGTGTACTCCCCCGGCGTGATCGGCACGCGGGCCTCGCCGTTGAACTTCTCGAGCTTCTCGAGCACGACCGTGCGCGCCGGCATGTTGACGCCGAGCGCGAGGGTCTCGGTCGCGAAGACCACCTTGAGGAGCTTGCGCTGGAAGAGGTCCTCGACGACCTCCTTGAACGCGGGCAGGAGCCCGGCGTGGTGGGCGGCGACGCCCCGCTCGAGGCCCTCCACCCACTCCCAGTAGCCGAGCACGGCGAGGTCCTCGTCGAGCAGGGTGCGGCAGTGGTACTCCGCCGTCTCGCGGATCTCGCGGCGCTCCTCGGCCGTGGTGAGGGACAGGCCCGAGCGCACCACGTGTCGGACGCCCTGGTCGCACCCGTTGCGGCTGAACACGAAGAAGATCGCCGGGAGCAGCATCCGCTCGTCGAGCATCTTCGCGATCTGCTCGCGGTGCATCTTCTCGGTGCGGGGACCGCGGCGCTCCGGGAACCCGCCCCGGCCGCGTCGACCGCGGTGCCCCCCGCCGTTGGCCGAGCTCCGCGCGGCGCCACCGACCAGGCGCAGCAGCTCCGGGTTGACGCGGTTCGTCGCCGCGGCGCCGGTGGAGTCGAACAGGTCGACCATCTTGCCGCCGACGAGCACGTGCTGGTCGAGGGGCACCGGGCGGTCCTCGGAGACGATGACGTCGGTGTCGCCGCGGACGGCCTGCAGCCAGTCGCCGAACTCCTCGGCGTTGCTCACCGTCGCCGACAGCGACACGAGCCGCACCTCGGTCGGCAGGTGCAGGATGACCTCTTCCCACACGGCACCGCGGAACCGGTCGGCGAGGTAGTGCACCTCGTCGAGGACGACCCAGGCGAGGTCGTCGAGCATGTCCGAGTCGGCGTAGATCATGTTGCGCAGGACCTCGGTCGTCATCACGACGACGCGGGCGCGCGGGTTGACGTTCGTGTCGCCGGTGAGCAGGCCGACCTCGGTCTCGCCGTAGACCTCGACGAGCTCGGCGTACTTCTGGTTGCTCAGCGCCTTCATCGGCGTCGTGTAGAACACCTTGGCGGTCGGCTGCCGCATCGCGAGCCAGATCGCGAACTCGGCGACGATCGTCTTGCCCGCCCCGGTCGGTGCCGCGACGAGCACGCTCCGCCCCTGGTCGAGCGAGTCGCACGCCGCCGTCTGGAAGGCGTCGAGGTCGAAGCGCAGGTCGTCGCGGAACAGCTCGAGGTTGCGCGAGCGGCTCCGGGTGCGGGCCGCGGCGAACCGCTCCGCCGGGCTGGGACCCGTCGTGGTCACAGGCCGTACTCCTCGTCGGTCTTCGACTGGCGCTTCGCCAGGCGTCGGTCGTGCAGCCACGTGACGAGGCACGCCGCCACGTAGAGCACGACCATGGGGATGGCCAGCAGGAACATCGAGACGACGTCCGCCGACGGGGTGACGATCGCGCAGAACACCAGGATGCAGATGACCGCGATCCGCCAGGACTTGATGATCGCGGCGGCACTGAGCACGCCGACGAAGTTCAGCAGCACCAGGAACACCGGCAGGACGAAGGCGATGCCCACGGCCACGATGAGCTTGATGACGAAGTCGTAGTACGCCTTCGCGTCGACGATCGAGGTGTCCTCGCTCGAGACGAAGCTGCCGAGGATCCCGACGATGTGCGGCAGGACGTACCAGCCGAACCAGCACCCGGCGAAGAAGAGCGGGATCGCCGTGCCGAGGAACCCGAACACGTACTGCTTCTCGCGCCGGACGAGTGCCGGCACGATGAACGCCCACACCTGGTAGAGCCAGACCGGGCTCGCGATGACGACGCCGATCGTGATCGCGATCTGCAGCCGGAGGTCGAACGCCCCCGTGATCATCGGGAAGTTCAGCTCGGCCGTGTGCCCGCCGACCCGGGCGAGCTGCGTGACCGGCGCCCGGAGCGAGTCGAGCACGAACGGCGTGAGGAACCACCCGCCGACCGCGGCGACGAGCACCGCCAGGACGGCCTTGAACAGGCGGTTGCGCAGCTCGATGAGGTGCTGCCCGAGGGACATGCGGCCCTCGGGTTCCGCCGGCCGGCGCCCTCGCCGCTTCTGTCGCCCGCCGGCGGTCGTCGAAGCCATGCTGTGATCCTACGGCAGCGGTACCGACGCTCCGCCGTGCGGGAGCCGGATGCGCAGCAGGCGCGCAGCCCGCGCGGTCAGGCCTGGTCGAGCGCCGCAGCGGCGAACGCACGGACCGCGTCGCGCGCGGCCGGCGGGTCGAGCACGACCGCCCGCCCCGGGAGGCCGGCCACGAGCCGGACCACGCCGTCGAACCCGGCGGAGGCGCCGAGCCGGATGCGCACCCGGCCGTCGGCGTCCGCGCTGTCGGCGGTGTCCGCGAGGAAGTCCGCCACGAGGGGCAGCGACGACGCGTCGAGCTCCACCGTGACGATCACGTCGTCGGCGCTCTGCTGGAAGAGCGTGTCGGGCACGACGACGTCCTCGATGGTCCGCACGGCCGCCCGGTCGTCGACCCGGACGGTCGACATGCGGTCGAGCCGGAACGTGCGGATCGCGTCGCGGTCGAGGTCCCACGCCCGGAGGTACCAGTCGGTGTCGATCGACTCGACACGCAGCGGGTCGACCCGGCGGGTGCTCCCGGCGGTCCGCGGCCCGGCGTACTCGAAGACCAGACCCCGGCGCGACGACATCGCCGTGCGGATCGTCTCGAGGGCCGCGTCGTGCAGGTCCTGCCCGACCGCGACCGTCCCCGCGGCACCGCCGGCCCCGCGGGAGAGCTTGGCCATGAGCGCGCGGATGGCGTCCCGGTCGGCCGCCTCGGGCAGCGCCGAGAGGTACTGGAGGCCCGCGATGAGCGCCGACGCCTCGCGCGCCGACAACCGGGGCGAGTCGTCGATCGCGACGAGGTTCGTCAGCACGATCATGTCGTTCTGGTCGAAGTCGTCCCACGCGATGTCGAACAGGTCACCGTGCTGGTACTGCATGGTCTCGCCGGGGACGCCGGACACCGCGATGAGCTCGACGGCGCGGCGGATCCGGGTCTCCGGGACGCCGAAGTGCCGTGCGGCCTCGGCCACCGAGACGCGCTCGCGGTCGATGAGGTACGGCACGAGGGCCAGCAGGAACGCGAGCTTGTCCTGCGCCTGCAGCGGCTGGGCGTCAGGCACGCTCGGCTCCGTCGGTCGGGTGATCGGTGTGGTCGGTGTGGTCGTGCACGAGTGCCCGCATGCGGTCGAGGACGTACCGGCAGAGGTCGTCGGGCTCGAGCACCCGCACCTCGGGGCCGAAGGCCGCGAGCTCCGAGGCGAGCAGCTGCGGGTCGACGTAGTGCAGTACGAGGTGCCCCTCGGGCGTGGTCGTGGTGTCGCGCCGGCGGCTGAGGCGGCGCTCGGCGTCCGTGCCCGGCGTCACGGCGATGGTCGCGGTGCGCTCGGACCAGAGCCGGTCGAGGTCGGCCAGCGCGCGCTCCCCCGCACCGGCGGGCGCCGGGTGCCGTCCGACCTCGTACTGGGACACCGGGCCGGCGATGCGGGAGAGCAGGTAGTTCTTCACGGAGTCGGTGGCGAACTCGTACGCGGTGAGCATCCAGCGGCCACCGTGCTGGACGAGCGCGCGCGGCGCGAGTTCGCGGACCCGGGCCTCGTGCTGCCCGGGCGTGATGTAGGAGAACCGGACGGCCGCGGCGCGGTCGAGGGCGGACCGGAGCGGCTCGAACGCGACGTCCCGGGCGCGCAGTCGCGGCGCGTACGCACCGATGCCGAACCCACCCTCGGTGTGGTCGGCGTCGTCGTCCCCGCCCGCCGAGCGGACCTTGAGGAGCGCCCGTCGGGAGTCGGCCGACAGCGCGCCCTCACGCCACGCCATCGCGGCGAGCGACAGCAGGGCGGACTCGTCCGGGGTGAAGCGGACGTCCAGGGGCAGGTCGTACTCGCCCTTCGGGATCCGGTAGCGCAACGTCTGGTTGTTGCCGGCGGACCCGGGCGTCTCGATGGTCTCGAGCGGGATGCCGAGCTCGCGGACGTCGTCCTTGTCGCGCTCGAACTGCCGCTCGAGCGACGCGTTCTCACCGCCCTGCGTGAAGCGCTGGCGGTAGCCCTGGACGTTCGCGAGGATCTCGGACTTCGTGAGCCCGGACTCCGTGGAGAGCAGCGCGAGCACGAGGCTGAACAGCCGTTCCTCGGCAGGCACACGGGGAGCACGGGTCGCTGGCACGAGCCGATCCTACGGGAGCGTCAGCACACCCGGACACAGCCGCCGGCGGCGCCGTGGACACGGCGGACGGGTGCCCCCGGGGTGCAGGACGGTCAGCGCGGCAGCACGCCGAGCACGTCGATCACGTACACGGTCGCCGCGCCACCCTGCTGGTGCACGACGGCGAGCACCTGGTCGCCGACGTGGCGTCCGACGAGTGCCCCACGGACCCCCTCGACGACCTGGCCCGCGGCGAGCGGGAGTGACAGCACGCCGGAGCCGTCGGTCCAGTTCGAGCCGACCACCGACGCACCGGTGCCACCCTCGGTCCACGACACGGCGGTGTACTTGACGAGGGCGGTGTCCTTCGCGGTGAGCCGCGTTCCGGAGCCCTTGCGGAGGAGGTGCTGCTCGTCGTCCTTCGGGGCCGACCACGACGGGATCGTGATGCCGGGGGCGCCGTCCGGAGCGAGGACGACCGCGGGCATCCCATCGCCGGCGAGCTGCGGCGTGCCGGTGGCGCGGGCGTCGAACGCCTGCTTGACGTCGATGACGAAGACGGCGGCGTCCTGCGCGCCCGAGCCCGACTTCGCCCCGCTGCTCGACAGGGCGGTCTTCGGCAGCGCGACGGCGAGGCGGTCCCCGACGTGCGCGCACTCCAACGCGTCGCCGAGGGCACCGGCGCTCTTCGACCCGACGGTGATCGGCGCCGTCTTCCCCGAGTAGCCCGTGGTCTGCGCGACCTCGCCGGTGGCACCGTCGGCGACCGTGTACTCGATCAGGGCGGGTGTCCCGTCGCCGAGCTCGCGGCCGTCACCGTGTCGGAGGACCGACACCTGCGTGCCCCGCACCGTCAGGCCTGCGGGGACCGTCACGCGGGGCTGCTCGCCGAACGCTCCGGTCGCCTGCACTGCCTCGGAGGCGGCACCCGGTGTGGTGCATGCGCTGGCGGACCCGGCGCCGGGAGCGGCGCACGCCGTCAACGACGCGACGAGTCCGATGGTGACCACGAGTGCGGGGATGGTGCGCACGGAGCCTCTTTCCGATCGGTGCAGGACGGACACGGGGACGAGCCTAGCGGTGGTCGGTGGCGTCGTCGGCCTCGGCCGCCGCCACCTTGCGCGCCTGGGCGGCCGCCTGCCGGGCGACCTTCCGGAGCTTCTTGTCGCTCGCGGACCGGTCCCCGACCGCGCCCGGCGTCCACGCCTCGACGTCCTCGTCCGAGAACTCCGCCTTGCCGGCGCGGCGCTTCAGGTTGGGCAGCACGACACCGTCGGCGAGCCGCCGTGCCGTGATGAGGAACCCGGTGTGCCCGACCATGCGGTGGTCGGGACGCACCGCGAGCCCCTCGACGTGCCAGGTGCGGACGAGGGTCTCGCTCGACTGCGGGTCGGTGTAGCGCCCGGTCTCGCGGATCGCCTCGGCGGTGCGGGAGAGCTGCGTGACGGTCGCGACGTAGCAGACGATGAGCCCGCCGGGTACGAGGGCGTCCGCGGCCTCGTCGACGCACTCCCACGGCGCGAGCATGTCGAGCACGACCCGGTCGACGCTCTGCGGCTCGGCGGCGCCGGGCAGCTCCTCGACGAGGTCGCCGACGGTCACCGTCCAGTTGTCCGGGACGGCACCGAGGAAGGTCCCGACGTTGCCCTTCGCGATCGCGGCGAACTCCTCGCGGCGCTCGAAGGAGTGCAGCTGCCCGGTCGGGCCGATCGCACGGAGCAGGAAGAGCGAGAGCGCGCCCGAGCCGACGCCGGCCTCGACCACGCGGGCGCCGGGGAAGACGTCGGCGAACGCGACGATCTGCGCCGCGTCCTTCGGGTAGACGATCGCTGCACCCCGGGGCATCGACATGACGTAGTCGTTGAGGAGCGGCCGCAGCGCGAGGTACTCGTCGCCCGTGCTCGCCCGGATCACCGAGCCGTCCGGCTGCCCGATGACGTCGTCGTGGCGCAGCACGCCGCGGTGCGTGTGGTACTCCCCCGCGGTCTCGAGCGACAGCGTCGTGAGCTTGCCCTTCGGACCGGTCAGCTGGACGCGGTCGCCCGCACGGAACGGCCCGCGGGGCGGAGTGTGCGGTGCTCCGCCGGCGGTGTGCGGCAGCTCCGGCTCGACGTGGTCGACGTGGCCTGCGGGCTCTGCGTGGTCGCTCATCGGGCGCCCTCCTCGGTGGTGACGGCGCGGTCGCCGGCCCGCGCCGCGAGGGCGGGGGCGGTCAGGTCGAGCAGACGGTCGACATCGACCCCCGCGAGCGTGGTCAGGTGGACGTCGCCCGCGATCTCGGAGAGCGGCACGACGTGCTCGACGGCCACCGTGACGGCACCGGCGGCGACGGCCGACTGCACGCCCGTCGCGGAGTCCTCGATCGCGATGCACGCGATGGGGTCGACACCGAGCTGCGCGGCGGCGGTCAGGTAGGCCTCGGGGTGCGGCTTCGCGTGCTCGACGTCGTCCCCGGCGACCACGACGCGGAAGCCGCGGGCACCGAGCGCCTCCGCGGCGACGAGGGCCATCCGACGCCGGGACATCGTCACGAGGGCCGTCGGGACACCGCGGTCGTGCAGCTCCTCGACGAGTTCCCGTGCGCCCGGGCGCCACGGCAGGTCCCCGGTCTGCAGGTGCTCCATGACGTAGGAGGTCATCCACTCGACGATCGCGTCGACCTCCATGTCGACACCCCGCGAGCGGAGGATCTCGCCGGAGCGCTCGAGGCCGCTGCCGACGAGGGACATGCCGTCCTCGTGGGTCCAGACGGCCCCGTACCGGGCGGTCAGTTCGACCTGGGACCGCTGCCAGATCGGTTCGGTGTCGACGATCGTGCCGTCCATGTCCCACAGCACGGCTGCGGGACGGACGAGGGCAGGAGGATGCGCGGTCACGGGCGACGAGTCTACCGGCGGCGCGGGCGGCGCCGACCGGCGGCCGGGCGAGCGCGGGACTATCGTGGATGCCTGATCGTGTCCGGCCGGACCGTGCCCGCGCACGGACCGGCCACTCCACCGCCAGGAGGCCCCGCCGTGCCACAGCACTCCCCCTTCAGCGACGGGCGACTCCTCGTCGTCGCGTTCGAGGGCTGGAACGACGCCGGGGAGGCCGCCAGCGGACTGGCCCGCCGCATCGTCGACGCCCTGGAACTCGACGAGCTCCGGGAGATCGACGGGGAGCGGTACGTCGACTACCAGTTCAACCGACCCGAGGTCGGGTTCGACGACGAGGGCGAGCGCGGCATCCAGTGGCCGCGGATCGTCCTGCACGGCCCGGGCTCGGACGGCCGCCCGGTGATCGGCGCGACCGGCGCCCCCGCCGAGCGCGACGTCTACGTCCTCGTCGGACCGGAGCCCTCCCGCACCTGGCGCGCCTTCTGCGCCGAGGTCATCGACCTCGCCGACGTCTACTCCATCGACGCGGTCGTCTTCGTCGGCGCGATGCTCGCCGACGTGCCGCACACCCGGCCGATCTCGGTCTTCGTCTCGAGCGAGAACGCGGGCGTCCGTGCGGCGTTCGACGTCGACAAGTCGACGTACGAGGGCCCGACCGGCATCCTCGGCGTCCTCGCCGACGCGATGGACCGTGCCGGCCTCACCACGCTCTCGCTGTGGGCGTCCGTGCCGCACTACGTGCACAACGCCCCGTCGCCGAAGGCCACGCTCTCCCTCCTCGACAAGATGGAGGAACTGACCGACGTCACCGTCCCGCGCGGCACCCTCCTCGACGACGCCGCGCAGTGGGAGGAGGGCATCGACGCCCTCGCCTCGGACGACGACGAGATGGCCTCGTACATCGGGCAGCTCGAACAGGCGCGCGACACCGTCGACTCCCCCGAGGCCTCCGGCGACGCCATCGCGCAGGAGTTCGAGCAGTACCTGCGGCGCCGCGAGCACAAGGACGGCAAGGACGGCGGCGGGTCCGCCGGCGAGGGCCCGTGGCGGCCCCAGCAGCCCCCGCAGTAGCCGCACGCATCTGACGGACGGGCGGGGGCCCCCCCCCCGGGGGGGGGGCGGCCCGCGCGGGCCGGGGGGGGGCCCCCCCCCCCCC
>JASCOJ010000008.1 GCA_029959645.1 Microbacteriaceae bacterium PS02332
GGGGGGGGGGGGGGGGGCTTTATTTATAAACACCCCCACCCCCGCGGCCGGGGGGGGGGGGGGGCCCCCCCCCCCCCCCCCCCCCACGCCGTCGTGTCGGTGGTCCGTCGTCCCGACGACAGCGGACCCACTCGGTTCGGGTTCATCGTGGCAAAGACGGTCGGGAACGCGGTGACGCGGAACACGATCCGCCGTCGCCTCAAGGCGATCGCCCACGACCTCCTGCCCGACGCTCCCGTCGGGTACGACGTCGTGGTCCGCGCACTGCCAGCCGCTGCGCAGGCCGGATGGCCTACCCTGCTCGAAGACGTTTCGCGATCCTTCGCGCGGAGTGTCGAGAAGGCAGCATGAACCGGATCACCTGGATCATCGCGTTGCTCCCACGCAACGCGTGCGTCGTGGTGCTCCGGGCCTACCGTGCGGTCATCTCGCCGCTCTACGGCAACGTCTGCCGGTACCACCCCTCGTGCTCCCGGTACGCGCTCGAGGCGATCCAGCAGTACGGGGTCGTCGCCGGGTCCGCGATGGGCGCATGGCGGATCGCACGCTGCAACCCCTGGGCAGCCGGGGGCATCGACGACGTCCGCGGACGCCGTCGTCCCTACCCCGTCAGCCGGTTCGGGTTCGTGCTCCCGCCGATCCCGGAACACCCGCAGTCCTCGGCCGGCACGGTCCGACCGGTGCTGCTCCCCCAGCGCACTCGAAAGGCGTGACCGTCCCATGCAGTTCATCGGAACGATCCTCTGGCCGCTCAAATGGGTGGTCTCCGCGATCCTCGTCGGCTTCCACTGGGTCTTCGAGAGCCTCGGGATGGACCCCTCCGCGGGCATCACCTGGGTCCTGTCGATCATCTTCCTCACCTTCGTGGTGCGTGCCGCGCTGATCCCGATCTTCGTCCGACAGATCAAGTCGCAGCGCCGCATGCTCGAGGTCGCGCCGCAGCTGAAGAAGATCCAGGACAAGTACAAGGGCAAGAAGGACCAGTTCTCGCGAGAGGCCATGTCCCGCGAGACGATGGCGCTGTACAAGGAGACCGGGACCAACCCGCTGAGCTCCTGCCTGCCGCTGCTCATCCAGATGCCGATCTTCTTCTCGCTGTACTCGGTCCTGCACGAGGCGCAGATCAACAAGACCGGCCTGGGCCTCCTCACCAACGACCTCGCCCGGTCCTTCGGCAACGCGTCGCTCTTCGGGGCACCGCTGCACGAGACCTTCTCGAACGCGAGCGGCTGGGAAGTCCGGGTCATCGCGGGCGCCATGATCGTCGTGATGACGGTGTCGCAGTTCATCACCCAGCTGCAGCTCGTCGCGAAGAACATGTCCCCGGAGACCAAGGAGTCTCCGATGTACCGCCAGCAGCGGATGATGCTCTACGTGCTCCCCCTGGTCTTCGTGATCTCGGGTCTGTCCTTCCCGCTCGGCGTCATGTTCTACTGGTTGGCCTCGAACGTCTGGACGATGGCGCAGCAGTACTTCGTCATCCGCAGCATGCCGACGCCGGGGTCCGAGGCGGCCCTCGCCCGTGAGGCTCGCCTCGCCAAGAAGGCACAGCGACAGGGCGCTCGGACGGGCGTCCTGGCTGGTGCGGGCACGGGTACCGGTGGATCGGTGGCCGAGGTCGAGGTGCCCCGCGTGGTGACCACCCAGCGTGCACAGCCGGTCGGCAAGAACCGTGCGAAGAAGAACGGGAACGGGAAGACCAAGTGACCGAGCAAGACATCGCCGCAGCCGTCGAGCCCACGGAGGTCGTGGAGGCCGAGCAGGAAGTCGACGACCCCCGTGACGAGGCCGACATCGCCGCGGATTACATCGAGGAGCTCCTCGATATCTGTGACCTCGATGGCGACATCGAGATCGAGGAGCGTGCGGGGCGCGTGTACCTCACCGTGACGGACGAGGGCGGTGCCCTCCGCGTACTGGCGAAGCCGGACACCGTCTCGGCCCTCCAGGAGCTCACCCGCATCGCGGTGCAGGCCGAGACCGGCGAGTTCAGCCGGCTCATCCTCGACCTCGGCGGCTCACGCGACGCCCGGGCGACGGAGCTGCAGCGCCTGGTCGACACCGCCGTCGAGCGCATCGAGGCCGGTTCGACGACCGCAGCGCTCCCGCCGATGTCGTCCTACGAGCGCAAGCTCGTCCACGACCTGGTCGCCGAGAAGGGCTTCCACTCGGAGTCCGAGGGCGAAGGCCGGGACCGGCACACCGTCGTCACGCGATGACCGACGAGACCGTCGCCGCCGCACCGGTCCTCGAGGCAGAGCCGGCGGTCGCCGTGACGCTGTTCGGCGATCGAATCGACGTGGCGCGGTCGTTCGCGAACGAGCTGGCTCGACGTGGCGAGGAGCTGGGCCTGATCGGCCCCTTAGAGCTGCCCCGTCTGTGGACGCGACACATCCTCAATTCTGCGCTCTTGGCTCCCCTCCTGGAGGCTGGAGCATCCGTCGGTGACGTCGGTTCCGGCGCAGGCCTCCCCGGTCTCGTCCTCGCGATCGCGCGGCCTGACATCTCGATGACGCTCATCGAGCCGATGGAGCGCCGGTGCGAGTGGCTGCGGAACGAGGCCGACCGCCTCGGCCTGGAGAACGTCACTGTCGTGCGTGCCCGCGCTGAGGACGTCGCCGATGAGCTCGTTCTCGATCAGGTCACCGCACGCGCCGTGAGTGCGCTGTCGAAGCTCATCCCGCTGACGGTGCCACTCGTGCGGTCGGGCGGTCAGCTCATCCTCATGAAGGGTGCTCGGGTGGATGACGAGGTCGCAGCGGCCCGCAAGGTCATCATCCGGAAGCGCCTCGGGGACGTCGAGGTGCTCGAGCTCGGGGTCGGTGTGGTCGAGGAGACCACGCGCGTGTTCCGGGCTACAGTTGACTGACGCCGTCGGCCCGATCTGATCGGGCTCCGCCGGTCCTGACGGAGTGCGGCTCGGGGCAATTGCCCGAGAGCTGCCCCGCGTTCCACGTGAAACACAGCCCGGGGAAGAGGCACTCGTTGAGTTCATCGACCGACTACGACGCGTCGACACCCCTTGCGCGGGAGATCGCCGATCTGACCCGGCGCCGGCGTGCCATCGCCACCCAGCAGTTCCCGCTACCGGAGAAGACCCGTGTCTTCACGGTGTCGAACCAGAAGGGCGGCGTCGGCAAGACGACCACCACGGTGAACCTCGCAGCTGCCCTGGCACATGGCGGTGCCCGCGTCCTGGTGATCGACCTCGATCCGCAGGGCAATGCCTCGACCGCGCTGGGCATCGACCACCAGGCAGAAGTGGCCAGCATCTACGACGTGATCGTCGACGAAGCGCCGATGGCCGACACGGTTCAACGCTCCCCTGAGTCGGACACGTTGTGGTGCGTGCCGGCGACGATTCACCTCGCCGGTGCCGAGATCGAGCTCGTCTCGCTCGTGGCTCGAGAGCAGCGCCTCCGGACCGCTCTGGACGAGTACCTGGCCTCCGTCGAGGAGCCCTTCCACTATGTCTTCATCGACTGCCCGCCGTCGCTCGGCCTCCTCACCATCAACGCCTTCGTCGCAGCGAAGGAGGTGCTCATCCCGATCCAGTGCGAGTACTACGCGCTTGAGGGCCTGAGCCAGCTCCTCCGTAACATCGAACTCATCGAGCGGCACCTCAACCCGAACCTCGCGGTCTCCACGATCCTGCTGACGATGTACGACGGCCGGACAAACCTCGCGAACCAGGTTGCCGGCGAAGTCCGGACGCACTTCGGGGACCAGGTCCTCACCGCGATGATCCCCCGGTCCGTCCGGGTCAGCGAAGCGCCCAGCTACGGGCAGAGCGTGGTGTCCTACGACGTCAACTCCACCGGGTCGCTCTCCTACCTGGAGGCCGCGGCCGAGATCGCAGAACGAGGAGCGAAGGCCTGATGGCACCCAAGCGGACCGGACTCGGGCGCGGCATCGGCGCGCTCATCCCGACGACCAGCGAGCAGCAGGACCGCCCGGTCGACGTGTTCTTCCCGTCCGCGGGCAACTCCGGTGCACCAGTGTCGCCGTCGTCGCTCGTGGACGGTCAAGGCACCGCTGAGGACCTCGTCGCGGTCCCCGGTGCTCGTCTGGCGAACCTCAACCCGCTGGACATCGTCCCGAACGGCCAGCAGCCGCGGAAGGAGTTCCGCGAGGAGGAGCTCCAGGAGCTCGTCCACTCCATCCGTGAGATCGGCCTGTTGCAGCCCATCGTCGTCCGACCCATTGCGGGCGCCACCGGTACGGAGCCGCAGTACGAACTGATCATGGGCGAGCGCCGCCTCCGCGCCACGAAGGAGCTCGGCCTCGCGACCATCCCGGCGATCGTCAAGGAGACGCCGGACGACGCGATGCTTCGCGATGCCCTGCTCGAGAACCTCCACCGTGCACAGCTGAACCCGCTGGAAGAGGCATCCGCCTACCAGCAACTCCTCGCTGACTTCGGCATCACGCAGGAGGAGCTCGGGCAGCGCATCGGTCGGTCGCGTCCGCAGATCACGAACACGATCCGCCTGCTGCGCCTGCCCTCCCCCGTGCAGCGCCGGGTCGCCGCCGGCGTCCTGTCGGCTGGGCACGCGCGTGCCATCCTCGCGGCACCAGACGCCGAGGCGATGGA
Organism: Microbacteriaceae bacterium PS02332; assembly: GCA_029959645.1. Taxonomy (GTDB): domain Bacteria; phylum Actinomycetota; class Actinomycetes; order Actinomycetales; family Microbacteriaceae; genus Curtobacterium. The sequence continues at coordinate 4,595 of JASCOJ010000008.1, forward strand.
GTACCTCGCCGAGAAGATCGTGAACGAGGACCTCTCCGTCCGGGCAGCCGAAGCCATCGCGCAGCAGCTGGCGGGCAAGGGTCCGGCGAAGGCCGCACCCAGCCAGCCGTCGAAGCGGCAGGTGCACTTCGACGACATGGCGGAGCGTCTCGGTGACCGCTTGAACACCCGTGTGAAGATCGCTGTCGGGGCTCGGAAGGGCTCGCTGACGATCAACTTCGCGACCGCTGCAGATCTCGACCGCATCCTCGGCGAGCTCGGCATCGAGGACGTCGCAGGCTGAGTTCCCTCGCCAGGCGGAGCGATCGCAACTACGGAGCCGGCAGGTCCCGGTCCGCGACCCCGCGGGCTGCGAGCACCGCATTGAACGGCGTCGTGGCGGCGCTGGAGAGCGCTGCGGCTCCGTCTGGTGGTCCTGGCTGCATCCCGGCGGGAACGACCGGTAGGACGGCACTGAGGGATCAACCACCGCCTAGGCGTCCGCATCACTCGTAGGACTGGCAAGGTCAGGGGCGGTCGGTGAAGTCGTCGATCGTGGCGTCAGACAAGATCTTCGACGTGGAGCCCACTGTGCGTGGCCCGTCTGGTCGCACGCCGTGCTGGACCATTTGCTTGCTGCAACGCGGTTGAGGAGTGCGCTCTCCGCCGCGTCGCGTTGGCGTCTGCGCCGGTGCCAGTCCGGAGTCAGTCTCGGTGTCAGTATCTGTCGACGCAGGTGCCGGTGCCGACGGCAGCTACCGTAGCGGCGTCGATTCATGGACTCTGTTGTACGCGAGCATGGGCGGTCAGCGGCGCTAGAGGGAGTTTCATGTGGAACCAGGGCGCTCGAACTGCGATGGCGGCCGACACACAGGACACATTCGTTCAGGGGGCGTTGGTGGTCGATGTTCCACGTGGAACCTGCTGCAATCGTCCGTGAAAGACTCGCTGTTCCACGTGGAACATCCGCGCACCGGCTGCAGCGGGGCGGATGCCCATGAGTGCCAGCGCACCGTGCCGGCCGTGGTCCGTCGATTCGCTTGGGCATCCCCGACTGGGGCATTCCGCTCCGGGAAGTTCCACGTGGAACATCGGTGGTCTCGCCGCGCTAAGCCGGGGCCTCAGCACACCCCATGTGTGAACCGGTTCGGCGGCGGCCGCAACCCTCACCAAGACGATCGAATCGGGCTACACGGCTGGAGGACGCAGGCCCACGAGGGGTAGATGCCTGGAGAGTTCCTAGTCGACCGCCGTTCACCGGGCGTCATCGGGGCCGACCCTGTCGTGTCGCCGACACCCCAATCCCCCATCGTCGTGCTCCGCACCGCGCCTGCCGGGTCGTCACTGTGCGGGTCCTTCAGGCAGGGCTTGTCGGTCGCGCCGTGCCGGTGCCGCTACTCCTCTCTCTCGATCACCGCCGGGATCCGGTCACCACCGCGCCGAGCTGCTGCGGGGGCGATGGTGCAATCGCGGCGCGTGAAGGTGCGCTCCAGTCCCCGGCGCCGACGGTGGATCCGGACTCTGGAGTGACCCGGGCGAACGAGTGCCGAGTGTTTCCGTTCGATACGACAGCTACAGTGGCGCGTTCGCGATCGGGTTGCCGTCTGTCATCTAAGCGATCGTCTGAAATCGACGGTGGCGGGTCCCGTGATGATGGGGTCAGGTCGCGAAGGCCCGGCCATGGCCACGGAACAGCTGCCGTAGGCATGAACCAGACCGACGGACGCCGCCAGGTCGCGGCCGTTCTCCTCGGGGCGAGCAGGGATGCGGCTGCCCACGTTCGTGATCGAAGATGGCCTTCCCGGCCGCCGAACGCACACGTTCATCGACAGCACACTGCCGAATGTTGTGCGACCCGACGGCTTCCCCAGGACGGCAGCGAGACCAAGAGCTCGTCGTTACTTCTCCCATGCCCGGCACAGGCTTGCTCTGGAGCGTGATCGCCGTCAGCGCTGTCGTCGGCATCGGACGGTCAAGCGGCGTCTTCTGCCCCCAGGGTCACCGCGTCAGTAGTGGGGACCTCGCCACGGGTGTCGGCCATGTCTGCTCGAGCGACGACAGGGACGGCGTCCTGCCCGGACGACTTCTGATCCTGAACCTCGACCGAGGCTCGACGGAAGACTGCGAGGCGAACGGGCCGGTGGACAGCGGGCGCCTCGGAGTCGCTGGCCGAGGACCTGACGGCGCGGCTCGCGAGGTCCTGGCTTCGGAGGACAGCGGAGTCGCAACGACGGCCGCTCATTCGCTTGCACGTGAGGCCAGCTGTGTTCCGTCCCGAGCTGTGACCACGTCCCCAGCTGCGAGCATGTCCGCTTGGACCGATCCCTCCGTTGTCAGTAGGCCTTGGGAGTCTGTCGCGGTCACTCGTCGGGGTTCGGAGGTCTGCCTCCTGACCGATGACGGAGAGCCGCATGCCGACGGCGGGGTCAGGCGAGTGCTGAGAAACCGGTCGTCAGGGCGCGGAAGAGGAGGGACGCCGTCCACGGAGCTCGACGACCACCCGGTGCAGCGGCCCGCCACAGAGGAGCCGCGGGACGGTACTGGCGCCGCCATCAAGGAGCGGAGCCGTAACGAGGCATCCGGGTCAGAACGGATGCGCGGGGAGACGCTGACCACTCGAAGAACCCGCAGGATCATCGCCCCCGCGATGGACGAACAGCTTCAAGCGGGGGGCCCGCGATGCGGTATGGCCGTTCCGTCGGTGCTGGTCAGGGGACGATGCGGGGCAACGGCCGATGTTCCACGTGGAACGTCACGTCGGTCACGGCGGATGGAGCGTCAGACCGCGTGGTCTCGGATCGCCTGCTCCGCGAGCTCCGCGTACGTCCATCCGAGGTCGAACCCCGATGCAGAGAGGGCCTGCGGGACGAGGGACGTCTCGGTGAGCCCCGGGAGGACGTTGGCCTCGAGGAACCAGGGGGTCCCTGCTCCGTCGACGATGATGTCCACGCGCGAGAGGTGACGGAGCCCGAGTGCCCGGTGCGCGGTCACGGCGGCAGCTGACGCGGTGCGGGTGGCTTCCTCGGACAGCCGGGCGGGGGTGTAGAAGGTCGTCTCCCCCGCGTTGTACCGCGCCTCGTACCCGTAGACGCCGCCGCGCGGGACGATCTCGACCGGCGCGAGCGGCACGGGGCCGTCGCCCGTGTCGATGATGCCCACGGCGATCTCGGTCCCGCGGATGAGCTGCTCCACCACCGCGTCGTCGCAGTACGTGTAGGCCGACACCATGGCACGCGGGAGGTCATCGGCGTCTTCGACGAGCGTGACCCCCTGGGCGCTGCCACCCCGAGCTGGCTTCACGGCGAGCGGCACGGGATGCTCGCCACTGATCGCCTCAAGCACGCCGACGGCACCGAGTTCGCGGAAGACGTCGTGCGACAGGGTCACCGACCGCGGGGTGCGCACGCCGGCACGGCCGACGAGGGCGGAGGCTGTCGGCTTGTCCCACGCCAGGCGGGCCGAGGTGGACCGTGAGCCGACGTACGGGATGTCCAGGGCCTCCAGGATGCCCCGGAGGGCCCCGTCCTCCCCAGAGGCGCCGTGAAGGGCCGGCCACACGACGTCCGGGCGGTCGGCGGCCAACGCGGGCAGGAGACCGGCGTCGGCGTCGCGGAGGTCGACGGTCCATCCGTAGCCGGTCAGCGAGTCAGCGACGCGACGACCCGAGCGCAGGGAGATGTCCCGCTCGTGCGAGATGCCGCCGGCGACGACGACGACGTGACGGGGAGCGAACTCGGCCATGGGTGGTTCCAGTCGACGAGGGCGTGTACGGAGGAAAGGCCCGGTCAGGACATGTTCGGCGGCGGGGCGCTGACCGAGGATCGGCTCGGCACTGTCCGGAGCGGGCGGGTCGCCGGGCCGAAGGTCTCGAGCAGTTCGAGCTCGTCGTTGACCACGGTGGCGAGGCGCTTGATGCCGACGCGGATCTGCTCCGGCGTCGGGTAGCAGAACGAGAGGCGGATGTTGCCGGCGCCCCGGCCGTTGGCGAAGAACGCGGTCCCCGGCGTGTAGGCGACGAGCTCCTTGACCGCTCGCGGCAGCATGCCCTTCGAGTCGAGGGACTCCGGCAGGGTGACCCAGACGAAGAACCCGCCGTTCGGGACGGTCCACTGCAGGTCGGGGAGGAACTCCCCCAGGGCAGACAGCATCGCGTCGCGGCGCTCGGCGTACAGACCCCGGAAGGTGTCGATCTGGCCGCGCCAGTCGGCAGCGTCGAGGTAGGCGTTGACGACGTACTGGCCGAACGAGTTCGGCGCGAGGACGGCGGACTCGTTCGCGAGCACGAGCTTCTCGCGGATTGCGTGCGGGGCGAGGGCCCAGCCGACCCGGAAGCCCGGCGCGAGGGTCTTCGAGAACGACCCGAGGTACACGACGCCCTCGTCGTCGATCGAGCGGATCGCCTGCGGGGCCGGCTCGTCGAACCAGAGCAGCCCGTACGGGTTGTCCTCGAGCACGAGGATGCCGTTCGAGCGGCAGATGTCGAGCACCTCGATGCGGCGCTCGCGGCTCATCGTGACACCGGCGGGGTTGTGGAAGTTCGGGATCGTGTAGAGGAACTTCATCCGCTTGCCCGCGGCACGGAGGTTCGCGATGGTCTCGCGGAGGGCCTCCGGGACGAGACCGTGCTCGTCGGTCGTCACGTGCACGGTCTCCGCCTGGTAGGAGCGGAACACGCCGATGGCGCCCACGTACGAGGGCGACTCCGCCAGGACGACGTCGCCCGGGTCGATGAACAGGCGCGTGACGAGGTCGAGGGCGTGCTGAGACCCCGTGGTGACCACGACGTCCTCCGCGCTCGCCCTGATGCCCTCCAGGCTCATCACGTCGACGATGTGCTCGCGGAGGGACCGCAGGCCCTGTCCGCTGCCGTACTGCAACGCCATGGCGGCGTCCTCGCGCATGACGCGGTCGAGCGAGCCGGTGACGAGCTCACGCGGCAGTGCGGAGACGTACGGCATGCCGCCGGCGAGCGAGACCACCTCGGGCCGCGACGCGACGGCGAACAGGGCTCGAACCTCGGAGGCGCTCAGCCCGGCGGTGCGCTGGGCGTAGGAGTCGTACCAGGGGTCGAGGCTGTTGCCGTTCGTCATCGAGTTCCTCCACTCGGTCGTTCTCGCCACAGTACGACATGCACCCCGACGAACGTTGCCCATCGCCGGAGTCCGATCGCGGATGCGTGGCCCGCTTCCAGCATGGAGGCCCGGATCTGAGCGGACACGTCGCCAGCGCGGGCAGACGGGCCGGTAGACGGACGGACGCCCCGCCCTCCGATGGAACGGAGGACGGGGCGTCCGGGTCGGTGCTGCGGATCCCTACGCGAGGAAGTCCGCGAGGTCGGCCTCGAGGGCCGGCTTCGGCTTGGCGCCGATGACGGTCTTGACGACCTCGCCGCCCTTGAACACCTTCATCGCCGGGATCGACGTGATCTGGTAGTTCATGGCCGACTGCGGGTTGTCGTCGACGTTGAGCTTGACGATCTCGATCTTGTCGGCGTGCTCCGCGGCGATCTGGTCGAGGATCGGCGACACGGCGCGGCACGGGCCACACCACTCGGCCCAGAAGTCGACGAGGATCGTCTTGTCGGACTTGAGGACTTCGGCCTCGAACGTGGCGTCGGTGACGGCCTTGGCGTTGGACATGTCTGCTCCTTCGACGGGAAGTCGGTCTGCTGAGGTGAACGGGGACGCCGTGGTCGGCATTCCCCGGGCGTGCTGGGCCGGGGTCAGGCCCGGGCGGTGACGTCGATCGTGGCCTCGGTCGGCGTGACACCCTCGGCCTGGTCGGTGATGCTGTGGTCGAGGTCGGCGAGGAACTTCTCCGCGTCGAGGGCCGCGACCGCACCGGAGCCGGCAGCGGTGATCGCCTGACGGTACGTCGGGTCGAGCACGTCACCGGCGATGAAGACCCCGGGGACGCCGAGGGCCTTGGAGGTGCGACCCTCGACGGCGAGCGTGCCCTCGGGTGCGATCTCCAGCTGACCGTGCACGAGGTGGGTGCGCGGGTCGTTGCCGATCGCGATGAACAGGCCGTCGAGCGCGAGCGAGGACTCCTCGCCCGTGACGGTGTCCTTCAGCGTGACGCCCTCGACGGCGGTGTCGCCGGTGATCCCGGTGACCTCCTTGTTCCAGGCGACCTCGATCTTCGGGTCGTTCATCGCACGGTCCTGCATGATCTTCGACGCGCGCAGGGAGTCCTTGCGGTGGATGATCGTCACCTTGTCGGCGAAGCGGGTGAGGAAGGTCGCCTCCTCCATCGCGGAGTCGCCACCGCCGACGACGGCGATGTTCTTCTGGCGGAAGAAGAAGCCGTCGCACGTGGCGCACCACGAGACGCCGTGGCCGGACAGGCGCTCCTCGTCGGGGAGGCCCAGGTGGCGGTACGCCGAGCCGGTCGCGTAGATGACCGCGAGGGCCTCGTACGTCTGCCCGGAGCCGACGGTGACCTTCTTGACCTCGCCGGTCAGGTCGACCGAGACGGCGTCGTCGTACAGGACCTCGGCACCGAACTTCTCGGCCTGCTCCTGCATCTTGATCATGAGGTCGGGACCCTGGACGCCCTCGGGGAAGCCCGGGAAGTTCTCGACCTCGGTGGTCTTGGTGAGCTCGCCGCCGGTCTCGACACTCGACGCGACGATGAGCGGCTTCAACTCAGCGCGCGCGGCGTAGATGCCGGCCGTGAACCCGGCAGGACCGGAACCGATGATGATGACCTCGCGCATGCGTGATTGCCCTTCCGTTGCGTGCTACCGGGTGAACCCATGGTAGCGACGGGGCATTCCCGTCAGCCCGGAGCACCGGTCAGCGGCCGAGGCGTGCCTTGACCATGTCGACGGCGCTGCGGATCTCCCCGTTCTTCAGGAGCACGAGGGCCCCGAAGTACACGGCGACCATCACGCCTCCGGCGAGGACCACGGCGATGAACGCGCCCGTGAAGTCCGACATCGCGAAGCCGGTGCGGGAGTACCCACCGAAGAACGTCGTGACGAGGAACCCGACGACGCCGGCGACGACCGCGGCGACGACGAACTGCAGGTGCGACCGGGTCACGATGCGCCCCTCGATGCCGTCGAGTCGCCGACGGACGACGACGAGAGCCACGATGGTCTGGGCCGAGCCCGCGATCGTCGTGCACGCCGCCAGCGCGAGGCCGATGATGTTCCCGGGCAGCAGGGTGACCGCGAGGGCGCCGATCACGAACAGGACCGACTGCACGAGCTGCATGAGGAACGGCGTCCGGTGGTCGTGCATCGCCCAGAAGACCCGCTGGATGATGAAGAGCATGCTGAACAGCACCAGGCCCGGCATGTAGGCGAGCAGCACGGCGCCGATCGAGAACGCGCCGTCGAAGTCGGCGGCGAACATCCGGCCGAACGGTGCCGCGACCACCATCAGCGCGACGGACGAGAACACGGTGAACAGGCCGACGATGCGCAGTGAGAGCGAGAGGTTGCGGCGGACGGCGGCGAGGTCGCCGCGTTCGGCGTCGTGGCTCATCCGCGTGAAGTAGGCGGTGGCGATCGACACGGCGATGATCGAGTGCGGCAGCATGAACAGCAGCCAGGCGTTCTGCAGCACCGCGTTGCCGGCGTTGCCCGATCCGAGCGACGCGACGCGCGACTGCACGACCCCGGCGAGCTGCGTGACGAGGATCATCGCGAACAGCCACCCGGCGGCCGTCCCGGTCGCCTTGAGGCCGACGCCACGCCACCGGAAGTCCGGGCGGAACGTCAGGCCGGCGCGCTTCCAGAAGAACGGCAGGAACGCGGCCTGCGCCAACACGCCGAGCGACGCGCTGCCGGCGAGGACGGCGATCTTCATCGGCGTCCAGTCGGCGGTGTCGGCGTTCACGGCGCGGTCGCCGAACAGGGCGATGAACACGACCAGCCCGGCGATCGCGATGACGTTGTTGAGCAGCGGCGCCCACGTGAACGGCCCGAACACCTGCTTGGCGTTGAGGACCTCCCCGAGCAGCGAGTACACCGCGTAGAAGAGGATCTGCGGCAGGCACCAGAACGCGAACGCGACCGCGAGGTCGGTGGTCTCCGGCGAGAAGCCCTTGCCGTCCGCCGCCCGCGCCGAGTAGAGGTGGACCAACAGCGGCGCCAGCAGGGTGGCGACGATCGTGATGACGACGAAGACGGTGCCGCCGAGGGTGACGATCTTGTTGACGTAGGCCCGGCCGCCGTCGCTGTTCTGCGCCATCGAGCGGACGATCTGCGGGATGAGCACGGCGGAGAGCAGGCCGCCGGCGATGAGCGCGTAGATGTTGTTCGGCAGCTGGTTCGAGACCGCGAACGCGTCCGCGGACCGCGAGTTCGCCTGCCCGATCGCGTAGGCCAGGACGAACGTCTTGGCGAAGCCGAGCAGACGGGAGATCATCGTCCCCGCCGCGAGCATCGCGCTCGCCCGGCCGAGGCTGCGGGTGTCGCCCTGCTCCTCGACGGCGGCGGCGGCGGGGGGCTGGGTGGCGCTGATGGTCGGGTCCTCGTGCTGCTGGGGGTCGATGGTGTCGGACGAGAGCACGGCGGGCGCCGCGACGGCCTCTGCTGCCGCTGCCGGGCCTCCGGACCGCTCGTGGTCCGCCGGGGCGGAGGCGACGGTCGTCGGTTCCGGGCGCTCGTCGAGCAGTCGGTTCGGGTCCTCGTCGTCCGCGGGGTCGAGCTCACCGCGGCGTCGGCGGATGCGCCGCCGGACGTTGCGGAGGATGCCGATGCCGAAGACGAGCACGACGGCCATGCCGGCGAGGGCCGTGATCACCGTCTCCCACTGCGCCTGCACGTTGATCTCGACGGTGGTCGGGTCCGCGATCCGGACGCCCTTCGGCGACGTCAGGGACAGGGCGAGCTCGACCTTGCCGTTCGCGACGGACTGCACGGGCACCGTCGTGCGGGTGGAGGACTGCGGCTGGATCGTCACCTGGACGGGCGTCTTCTCGATCCGGAGGAACGAGTTCGACGGCGTCACGGTGAGCAGCACCGTCACCGGGTAGTCGGACCGGTTGCGCACCGACACCGGCAGCGAGGACCGGTCGCCGAGCAGGGTGATGTTGCTCGAGTCGACGACGCCGACACTCGAGACCGTCTTCGTGGCCTTCGTGACCACCGAGCGGACGGCCTCGGTGAAGCCGGTCCGGTCGGCCCGCCAGGCGTTCGACGCGGCGGCGAGGACCTCGAGCCGGACCGGAGCGGTCACCGCGGTCGGGTCCTCCACGGCCGTGCTGAAGTCGTCGACGTCGTGGTCGGCGGCGACGAGGCGGCGGAGTTGGTCGCGGCGTTCGTCGCCGACGCTGCCGGCCTGCAGGGTCAGGGACCCGGGGGTCGCGTCGACGACGGTCGAGAGGTCGGTCGGGGACACCCAGGGGGTGACCTCGAGGGCGTCGAGCACCTGGTCGAGGCGGGTCGAGTCCGTCGGCCAGGAGCGGTCGAGGGTGAGGAGGACCGGTCCGGTCGCCGTCCCCTGCACGGAGGCCGTCGCGAGCGTGGCGGTGAGGCGGGACAGCGCGCGGGCGCGGGCGGTGGCGTCACCCGTGGTCGCCGCGGTGTCGAGCAGCTCGGACATCGACTGGTCGGCGACGAGCGCCTGGTCGGCGCCGATGCGCTCGGACGCCGCGACCGTGGTGTCCGCACCGGCGGACGTGTTGCCGCTCGCGAGGATCGTGGACCGCGTACCGCCGGCGCGGAGCGCGGGCAGGTCGTCCGCGGCGACGGTGCCGCTCGTCGGCCAGGCGATCGTCGTGCTCGTGTACGGGAAGTCGAGCAGGCTCTGCGTCGTCGGCAGGGTCGTCGTCGTCGCGGCGTCGGTCGGGGCGGCGTCGTCGGTCGGGACGCCGTCTGCCTCGCCGGGTTCCGCCGTCGGGGTCCCGGCGTCCGTCGGGGTGGCGTCCGGGACCGCGGCGTCCGTCGGCTCCGGGCGGTCGGTCGGCGTCGGCGTCGGGGTCCGCGGCGGGGTGGTCGCGTCCGGGAAGCGTTCGGGTTCGACGGCCTGGTCGAGGGACACCGGGGCGAGCACCTGGTCGGCGCCGGCCTGGTGCAGGCCGACGACGTCCGCGTCCGCCCACGCGAGCGGGAACTTCTCGTTCCGCAGGCCCTCGAGGCGCCCGAGCCAGGACACCGCCGAGGAGGGGGCGTCGTCGCCGAGGACCCGGATGGAGGCGATGATCCGCGGGTCGATCCCGAGGGCGACGTTGTGGCCCTCGGCGGCGTCGAGCTGGTTCGTCAGGGTGCCGTCGACCGCGGTCGCCGCGGCGAGGGCGGACGCCGTCAGGAGCCCACTGTCGGACGCCGGCACCGTGATCGGCATCGCGACGGCGACGTCCACCGGAGCGCGGTCGTTCGTCGGGGCCCAGGTGAAGGCGGAGCGGCCGACGGCGAAGGTCTTCCCGGCCGAGTACGCGGCGGCGATGCGCCGGGCGCCGAACGGGTTGAGTGTCCCGAGGTGCAGGGCGTCGGCGTCGACGGACACCGCGCTGACCGTGACCGACCGGTGCGCGGGGACCTCGGGGACCGCCACGGTGTCGATCACGGTGCCGCGGTAACCGTCTGCGGTGGTGTCCTTGATCCAGTCGTCGAGGATCGCCCGCGTCCCGACGAGCGGGCGGATCAGGTCGATCGCGGCGGTGCCCGCGGGCAGTGCGGTGTCGGTGTCGTTCGTCACCGTGATGCTCAGCGCGAGGTCGTCACCGAGCCCGACGACACCCTGCCCCGCCGGGGTCACCGTGACCGAGGTCGTGCCCGCGGCGGCCGTGGTCGGCGCGGCGGGCGCCGAGGTGGTGGCGGCGCGGGCGGCGTCGGTCTGGACGGGCGCGACGAGGAGCCCGACGGCGACCAGTGCGGACGCGGCGGCGGCGAGCGTGGAACGGAAGATCGGCATGTGACAGGACCCCGGTCGGGACGGGCCCTGGACGAGTGTATGAGGCACGACCATGGGAGTCGGGGGTGCCGGGCGGTCTTCCCCACCACGATCTGGGATGATCGAGTCCGTCATGCAGTCCGTTGCCCAGGCCGTCGAGCGACTCGACGCACTCGCCGCCACCGAGACCGTCGACGTCCTCGCGCGGGCGTTCGCCGATGCCGGTCACGAGCTCGCCCTCGTCGGCGGGCCCGTCCGCGACGCCTTCCTCGGTCGCCCGGTCACCGACCTCGACTTCACCACCGACGCCCACCCGGACGCGATCCTGGCGGTGGTGGAGCCGCTCGCGACCACCACGTGGGACGTCGGCCGGCAGTTCGGCACCATCGCCGCCCTGGTGCGCGGTGAGCAGGTCGAGATCACCACCTACCGCAGCGACGTCTACGACGGCGAGACCCGCAAGCCCGAGGTGACGTTCGGCGACACCATCGAGGGCGATCTGCTCCGCCGCGACTTCACGGTGAACGCCATGGCGCTCCGACTCCCCCAGCGCGAGCTCGTCGACGTGCACGGCGGCGTCGAGGACCTGCTCGCCCGGCGTCTGGCGACCCCGCAGGCGGCCCGGTTGTCCTTCCGGGACGACCCGCTGCGGATGATGCGCGGTGCCCGGTTCACGGCCCAGCTCGGCTTCACCGTGTCCGACGACGTGCGCGACGCGATGGTCGACCTCGCCGACTCCATCGACATCGTCTCCGCCGAGCGGGTGCGGGACGAGCTCGTCAAGCTCCTGAGCACCGCGGACCCGGTCGAGGGGCTCCGGCTCCTCGTCGACACCGGCATCGCCGAGCGGATCCTCCCCGAGCTCCCGGCGATGCGTCTCGAGGTCGACGAGCACCACCACCACAAGGACGTGTACGAGCACTCGCTCACGGTGCTGACCCAGGCCATCGGCTACGAGGCCGAGCGCCACCCGGGCGACGCCCCCGACGTGGTCCTCCGCCTCGCCGCACTGCTGCACGACATCGGCAAGCCGGCGACGCGGAAGCTCGAGCCGGGCGGGGCGGTGAGCTTCCACCACCACGACCTCGTCGGTTCGAAGCTCGCGAAGAAGCGGCTCCGCGCCCTGCGCTTCGACAACGACACGATCGCCGCGGTGTCGCGGCTCATCGAACTGCACCTCCGGTTCTTCGGGTACACCGACGGCGCCTGGACCGACGCGGCCGTCCGGCGCTACGTCCGGGACGGCGGCGACCAGCTCGAGCGCCTGCACGAGCTCACCCGCTCCGACGTCACCACCAGGAACCGGCGCAAGGCGGACCGGCTCGGGTTCGCGTACGACGACCTGGAGGCCCGGATCGCCGTCCTCGCGGAGCAGGAGGAGCTCGACTCCATGCGTCCGGACCTGACGGGTGACGACATCATGCGGATCCTCGGGATCCCGCCGGGGCGGGCCGTCGGTGACGCGTACCGCTTCCTCCTCGAGACCCGGATGGACGAGGGCCCGCTCGGTCCCGAGGACGCCGAGGCGCGCCTCCGCACCTGGTGGGCGTCCCGCGACGCGACCTGACTCGTCGGCCGGTGGCGCGCCTCCAGGCCGTCCGCTACGATGGGCAGGTTGTCTCGCGCGCATTCTGCGTGCCGGGACACATGCATCAACCCTCCTGCCCCGGGAACTGCCCGGGGCCGCTGAGACCAGAGGAGGTGGGTTCCGCATGCACCAGTACGAACTGATGGCGATCCTCGACCCCGAGATCGATGAGCGCACCGTCGCTCCCAGCCTGGACAAGTTCCTCGCGGTCATCCGCAACGACGGTGGCACCGTCGACAACGTGGACGTCTGGGGCCGTCGCCGGCTCGCCTACGAGATCGCGAAGAAGAGCGAGGGCATCTACGCCGTCGTGAACTTCACGTCGTCGGCCGACTCCGCGAAGGAGCTGGACCGCCAGCTCGGTCTCTCCGAGGCCGTCCTGCGCACCAAGGTCCTCCGCGCCGAAGAGGGCATGGCCCAGGTCGCCGCTCAGAAGGAGCGCGACGAGGCCCGTGCCGCCCGCAAGGCCGCCAACGCGTCGGCCTCGGCCGCCACGACCGCGAGCGCCGAGTAGCCCGTGGCCGGCGAAACCGTCATCACGGTGGTGGGCAACCTCACCGCGGACCCGGAGCTGCGGTACACGCAGAACGGGCTCGCCGTGGCGAACTTCACCATCGCGTCGACCCCTCGCACGTTCGACCGTCAGGCGAACGAGTGGAAGGACGGCGACGCGCTGTTCCTCCGTGCGAGTGTGTGGCGCGAGTTCGCCGAGCACGTGGCGGGGTCGCTGACGAAGGGCTCGCGCGTCATCGCGCAGGGTCGTCTCCGTCAGCGTTCCTACCAGGACCGTGAGGGTCAGCAGCGGACGAGCATCGAGCTCGAGGTCGACGAGATCGGCCCCTCGCTGCGGTACGCGACCGCCCAGATCACCCGCGCGCCGGGTGGCAGTGGTGGTGGCGCCGGTGGTGGCCGAGGCCAGGTCGGCGGGGGCAACTCCGGCGGCAACAGCGGCTTCGGTGGCTCCGCCGGCGGCAACGGCGGCGGTCAGTCCGACGCCCCGTGGTCCCCGCAGGGCGGCCAGCAGGGTGGCGGCAACGCCTCCTCGAACGACGTGTGGTCCACCCCCGGTGGCACCTACGACGACGAGACCCCGTTCTGATCCTCAGCGTTCCGACGACACAACTTCTTCTTCTCTAAGGACACACAATGGCTGGAAAGAGCACCGGCGACCGCCGGAAGCCTCGCGGGGGCAAGGGCGGCAAGAACGCCGCTCCCGCGAAGGCGATCAAGGTCGGCGTCATCGACTACAAGGACGTCGCGACCCTTCGCAAGTTCATCTCGGAGCGTGGGAAGATCCGCGCCCGTCGCATCACCGGCGTCTCCGTCCAGGAGCAGCGCCTCATCGCCCGTGCCGTGAAGAACGCCCGTGAGATGGCGCTCCTCCCCTACGCCGGCTCCGGCCGCTGATCGGAGGTCGACACATGTCGAAGCTCATCCTCACCCACGAGGTCTCCGGCCTCGGTTCCGCCGGTGACGTCGTCGACGTCAAGAACGGCTACGCCCGCAACTACCTGATCCCGCAGGGCTTCGCCGTGTCGTGGTCGAAGGGCGGCGAGAAGCAGATCGAGTCGATCCGTGCAGCTCGCGCCGCGCGGGAGCTCGCCACCATCGAAGAGGCGCAGGACCTCAAGATGAAGCTCGAGAACGCCACCATCCAGCTGTCGGTCAAGGCCGGCAAGGACGGTCGTCTCTTCGGCTCCGTGCGTCCGACGGACGTCGCGGACGCCGTCCAGGCGCAGGGCGTCGGCTCGCTCGACAAGCGCAAGGTCGAGGTCCCCGCGACCATCAAGACCGTCGGTGACCACGAGGCCACCGTGCGTCTGCGCGAGGACATCGTCGCGACCATCTCGCTGAAGGTCGTCGCCGCGAAGTAGCAGCACCAGTACCGCCGGAAGGGCGGGTCTCCCACTCGGGAGGCCCGCCCTTCCGTCGTTCCCGGGCGGGACGTCCGGACGGTGTCGGCAGGAAGGCGGACAGGGGTCCGTACCCGCCGGTACCGAGCGGCGAACTCCGGGTGAACAGCACTCGAACACCCCCGTTCGGGGGTCGGGTGCTCGATAGCGTTCTCGAGGCCTCGACGAACGGGGCCGCCCTCGATCAGAAGGAGTACGCCATGCCGAACATGAACGTCACTTACGGTGAGATGCAGGATGCCGGCTCGCGCCTGGTGAACGGTGAGCAGGAGATCACGTCGAAGCTGCGGGAGTTGAAGGCGTTGGTCGACTCGCTGATCTCGGGTGGGTACGTGACGGATGCGTCGTCGAAGGCGTTCGGCAACGCGTACCAGGAGTTCAACGACGGTGCGACGAAGACGATCCACGCGTTGGACGACATGTCGACGTACCTGAACCGTGCGGCCGAGGCGCTGCAGCAGACGGACCAGGAGCTGGCGCGCGCGATCAGCTAGTCGGACGGTGCTCGGGGGCTCGGCGGTGTCGGGTCCCCGGGTGCTGGTTCGTGGGTGTCCGTGTTCGTCTCTGATCGGGAGCGTCATGTCTGACTTGATCATCACGAAGGCCGTCCTCGAGGACTCGGCGGCGAAGTTGCAGCACATCTCGGATGAGTTGGAGCACCAGAAGTCCGATGACCGTGCGTTGTCGGAGGTCTACGGGCAGCGGGATGTGCAGAAGGCGATGCATGACTTCTCGGGGGACTGGAAGATCCACCGCAACAAGATGAAGGGTGCGGTGAAGGACCTGGGCGAGAAGATGCGGAAGGCGTCGGAGAACTGGTCGGCGTTGGAGCAGGACCTGGCGGAGAAGTTGTCGACGGAGCACCATGATGCTGCTGCGGGGGGTGCTGCCTGATGCCGGCGCGTGGTGGGGACTGGTCGTTGCTGGGTGAGGCCTCGGACCCGATCGTCGCGGACGTCCCGGTGGTCCACGACCTCGTGCACTACTACACGACCATCGCACAGGAGATCACCGCCGAAGCCGACGTCCTCCGCCGCATCGGTGACGGTGACGAGTCGCAGTTCAAGGGCGAGACCGCCGACGCGGTGCGGAAGAAGAGTGCACAGGTCGCCGCCTCCCTGCAGAAGATGTCGGGGCGCTACGACGCCATCCGGGACGCCCTCACCGGGTACCTGCCCGAGCTCGACCACGGTCTGGCGGAGTCGGACGCGGCACTCCGGGACGCCGAGGAGGCCAGCGCTGCCGGTGCGCGTGCCACGGCGATGCCGGACCCCGGGCAGGGCCGGGCGCAGGACGCGCCGCCCCTGACCGACGACGAACAGGGAGCGATCGCGGCGAAGCACCGTGCCGCCGACGACGCGCGCGCCGGTTCGGACGCGGCCGTCGCTCGGCTGCGGCGGGCGGTCGACGGGCTGGACGTCGCCGGCCGGGCCGCTGCAGCGACCATCCGGGCTGCGCGGGACGACGGGCTGCACGACACCCTCGGCGACAAGATCAAGGCCTTCTTCTCGAAGCTGCTCAAGATCATCGTCAAGATCTTCACGTACATCGGCATCGCCCTCGCCGCCCTGGCGATCCTCATCCCGGGCGTCGGCGTGCTGACCTTCATGGCGGCCGTCGCCGCGTCGGTGACGCTCGTCGCCAACATCGCGCTCGCGGGCATGGGCGAGGGGTCGTGGCTCGATGTCATCACGTCGGCGGTCGGCCTCGTGCTCGTCGGTGCCGGGGCCGCGCTCACGAAGGCCGTGTCGGCGGTGAAGAGCACGGCGTTGAGCAAGAGCCTGCCCGGCTTCCAGAAGACGACCCGCGCGAAGCTCGACGAGCTGCAGGCCGCCCGGACCGAGAAGCTGTCGCAGTGGTCGTCGAAGGGCGCCGCCAGCGAGGTCGGGGAGGTCAACGCGAAGATCGCGAAGGTCCTCGACGCGCGTCTCGACGCGAAGTTCCGGAACACCATCGACGGCTTCAAGGAGAAGCCGAACTGGTGGCACCCGAACAAGGCGCTGTGGGCCGAGGACAAGGCCAAGATCGCCGACGTGGTGAAGAAGGGCGACTGGCGGTGGGAACGCCTGCTCAGTGTCGACCGGCACTCGGAGATGGCGAAGATGCAGAAGGAGATGTGGACGAAGTACGGCGTCGACATCACCACGACGCCCGGGTGGCACAAGGTCGCCTCGGGCGGTCGCGTCATCGCGAGTTGGGGCAACACGATCGTCTACGGCCAGGGGCTCAAGCCGACCGGGTTCGGGACCGACCAGGACCGCCTGCCGGGTTACAACGACGCGGCGAAGACCCTGACGCACGGGTTCTGACGTCCGTCATCCGGTGGACACGGCGCCCGTACCGGGGGACAGATCGTCCGCTCGCAGCCCGGGCGACACGCCGTACCGCGGGTCTTTCTGTGCCGGGGTGCGCTGAAATACCGTCCGGTGGGCGGGTTCCGAGGAGCCGGACCCCGCGCGCCGTTCGGACCGGAATACTGGAATCTGCACAGGCATGTGCAGGGCATGACCGGCCTGACCGGGGAAAACGTACCCCGCGAGATCGTTCCGACCCGGAATAACCTCTCGTTTGTCCCTCAAATGGGGGCGGGTCCGACATGACCGGTCGGTACCCCGGACGAACGACAGGAGTACGCCATGCCGAACATGAACGTCACTTACGGTGAGATGCAGGATGCCGGCTCGCGCCTGGTGAACGGTGAGCAGGAGATCACGTCGAAGCTGCGGGAGTTGAAGGCGTTGGTCGACTCGCTGATCTCGGGTGGGTACGTGACGGATGCGTCGTCGAAGGCGTTCGGCAACGCGTACCAGGAGTTCAACGACGGTGCGACGAAGACGATCCACGCGTTGGACGACATGTCGACGTACCTGAACCGTGCGGCCGAGGCGCTGCAGCAGACGGACCAGGAGCTGGCGCGCGCGATCAGCTAGTCGGACGGTGCTCGGGGGCTCGGCGGTGTCGGGTCCCCGGGTGCTGGTTCGTGGGTGTCCGTGTTCGTCTCTGATCGGGAGCGTCATGTCTGACTTGATCATCACGAAGGCCGTCCTCGAGGACTCGGCGGCGAAGTTGCAGCACATCTCGGATGAGTTGGAGCACCAGAAGTCCGATGACCGTGCGTTGTCGGAGGTCTACGGGCAGCGGGATGTGCAGAAGGCGATGCATGACTTCTCGGGGGACTGGAAGATCCACCGCAACAAGATGAAGGGTGCGGTGAAGGACCTGGGCGAGAAGATGCGGAAGGCGTCGGAGAACTGGTCGGCGTTGGAGCAGGACCTGGCGGAGAAGTTGTCGACGGAGCACCATGATGCTGCTGCGGGGGGTGCTGCCTGATGCCGGCGCGTGGTGGGGACTGGTCGTTGCTGGGTGAGGCCTCGGACCCGATCGTCGCGGACGTCCCGGTGGTCCACGACCTCGTGCACTACTACACGACCATCGCACAGGAGATCACCGCCGAAGCCGACGTCCTCCGCCGCATCGGTGACGGTGACGAGTCGCAGTTCAAGGGCGAGACCGCGAACGCCGTCCGCAAGAAGAGCAAGGAGGTCGCGGCCTCCCTGCAGAAGATGTCCGGCCGGTACAACGCGATCCGCGATGCCCTCACGGGCTACCTGCCCGACCTCGAGGGCGCGCTCGAGGAGTCGGCTGCCGCGCTGCGCGACGCCGAGGACGCCGCTGCCGCAGGGTCCCGGGCGGACGCGATGAGCGACCCGACGCAGGGACGCGCGCCCGACGCACCACCCGTCACCGCCGACGAGGAGAGCGCCGCAGCGGCGAAGCACCGGGCCACCGACGACGCGAAGAGCGCGGCGGGAGCGGCCACGGCACGTCTCCGCCGTGCGGTCGACGCCCTGAACGCCGCGGGCAAGCGCACCGCGGGGGTGATCCGCGCGGGCTGGAAGGACGGGCTGCACGACACCCTCGGCGACAAGATCAAGGCCTTCTTCTCGAAGCTGCTCAAGATCCTCGTCAAGATCTTCACGTTCATCGGCATCGCCCTCGCCGCGCTGGCGTTCATCATCCCCGGCGTCGGCGTGCTGGCGATCATGGGCGCGGTGGCCGCGGGCGTCGGCCTGGTCGCGCAGATCGGTCTGGTCGCGATGGGCGAGGGCAACATCCTCGACCTCGTGATGGCCGTCGTCGGTGTCGCGACGCTCGGCATCGGCTCGGGCATCGGCAAGGCGACGTCGCTCGCGGTGAAGTCCGGGATCACGGCCTCCAAGGCGTCGATGACCGCGAAGCTCGCCGAACGCCTCGCGCCGCTGCAGCGCCTGCAGACGCAGTCGATGACGAAGATCAACGCGTTCCGCGCGGAGATCACCGGGTCCACCCGCACCATCGCGCAGGTGGACGACGACATGTCCGCACTGACCCGTACCGCGATCGCCCAGGTGGGTGAGCGCGGGATCGGCAGCGCGCAGAGCATCTCGGCGCGCCTCCGTCAGGAGCTCACGCCGCTCGTCGAGCACAAGGGCATCGCCCAGGGCGGCCGTGACGCCGCGGCTACCGGGATCACCCGCGAGGAGGGGATCGGCCGGTACGCCGACCACCTCATCACGTCGGAGATGAAGTCCGTCGACCGGTCGCTCGCCGCCTTCGCCGAGAAGTTCAAGGACAACCCGAACTGGTGGAACCTCCGGGCGTTCCCGACGGTGGCGAAGAACGACTGGAGCACCATCTCGAAACAGTTCGGTTCCGAGCTGTTCACCAAGAAGGGGTTCGATGGCTGGCTGGAACGCTTCGCGGGCATCGACGGGCAGCTGAACCGGGCGAACATGGACAAGTGGCTCGCGGACGGCGGGTTCGGTGCGATCGGTTCGGCCGCGCCGCGGTCGCACACCATCGTGAACGGCGGCCTGAGCGCCTGGGGCAAGTCCTGGTCGGTGGCCGGCCTGGTGATCAACCCGGTCGGCGTCGGCGCGGACCAGTCGCGGCCGTGGACCGAGCAGTGGAACCAGGACAAGGGACCCATCACCGTCTGACCCGTGGGCCAGCACACGAGAGGACAGCATGACCGGCATCCCCACGCTGGCGTCCCGCATCGACGTGGACGTCCCGGCCTGGATCGTCGTCCCCGGACCGGAGGAGGTGACGGCGGCGTGGCGCGCCGAGGTCCTCGCCCTCTTCGCGGCGGTGGACGAAGTCGACCGCTCCGCCGAGGACGCGGACCGGCTGTTCGCCGGCGGACCGCCGGTGGACCCGGAGGCGGCGCTCGAGACGCTCCTGGCGTTCCGCGCCGGACTCGAGCCGGAGGAACGACTCGTGGCGAGCCTCCTCGTGCCGAACCGCTGGCCGCTGCCGGTCGTCGTCACCGTCGGGCCGGTGGGCCCGGACGCCGCGGACCTGCTGCAGCTCGCCGGCGCCGACGGGGGCCTCCCGGTCGACCGCCCTGCCGTCGAGGAGCTGCCGGAGGACGTGCGCGGCGAGGGGCCCGTCGTCACCCGCTACGACCTCGACGACGAGGGGAGCCTCTGGGCGACCGTCTGCGCCGTCCGTCGTGAACGGGTCGGCGGCACCGAGGTGGACACCCGGGTACTCTGGCGGACCCGTGACCTCGACCTCGTGCCGGTCTTCGGCCCCGAGGTCGTCGACCTCGTCGGACGCGTCCACAACGAGGTCGAGTCGCCCGGGACCGTCGACATGACCGAGAACGAGGTCCTCGCATGACCGCACCCGTCGCCTCCTTCACTGTCGTCGTCCCCCCGGGCTGGGCACGGCTGCCCGCCCGTGAGGACGACCGTCGGGAACTCACCGCCGCGGTGCGTGCCGTGATCGCCCGGGCGCTCCCCGACGACCTGCCCCGCGACCGGGCGGAGCCCCTGCGCCAGGAGATGCGCAAGCGGCTCGTCGCGACGGTCGCGGAGGCCGGTGACAACGGCGCGACGGCCGTCTACCTGCCCGTGCAGCCCGTCGACGGGTTCACGCCGCCGGTGTCGGTCATCGAGTCCGAGGTCGAGGACGAGTCGGAGGAGTCCCCCGCCGACGTCATCGCCCAGCTCCTCGCCGACGCCGTCACCGACCGGCACGACACCGGGGAGTCCGACGCCGACGAGGACGCCACGGGCGAGGAGCACGAGCTCCCGCCGGGCGTCCGGGAGGTCGACGGGGGCATCGCGGCCCGCACCGAGACCGTCGTCCGCCGTGCCGACCCCGCGGCCGCGCTCCCGGGCATCGGCGACGACCTGCCGGTGGTGGACGACCGTCAGGTCACCTACACGATCCCGGTGCCGCACCGCCCGGGCCGGTGGGTCGTCATGTCGTTCTCGGCGATCAGCGCGCCGGACGCCGACCCCCGGCTCACCGAGGCCCTGGTCGGGTTGTTCGACGCGGTGATGACGACCTTCCGCTGGACGGACGTCCCCGGCGCCGAGCCGACCACGCTCGAGCGTCGGCTCGCGGAACTGCACGGCACCGCCTGACCCTCCCGGTCGCCCCTCCGACGTCCCCGAACCGGAAGCCCCACCATGTCCTGGTCCTTCGTCCACCCCGTCTCGCACCTCGTCCTGTCGGCCGCCGCGCTGCTCTTCCTCGCCACCCTCGCGTTCGTGGTGCCGACGATCGTCACCCTGCGCCGCCGCACCACGACCGAGGCGATCGCGTGGGCCGACGTCCCGCAGCGCGAGGCCGGGGCGGCCTGGGCCACCGACCGGGTGCTCCGCAGCGTCGAGGCGTCCTGCCACGACGCCGGGGTCGGCTTCCCCGGCTTCGTCCGCGCCGTCGTCGGCACGACCGTCCGGCTCGACCTCGCCTCGCCGACGGTCGCGCCGCCGGCCCCGTGGACGACCACGCCGGACGGCCGATCGTGGTCGGCGCCGATGTGGGCGCTCCAGGCGGTCCCGTTGACGACGGCCGCGAGCACCGACTTCGCGACGGTCGTCGGCCTGGGCGGCGACGCGGACGGTGCCGTCCTCGTCGACCTGCGCCGGGTCGGCGGGTTCGTCGCGCTCGGCGGCGACACGACGGCGCGCGGCGCAGTGGCGCGTCGGGTCGTCGACCAGGTGCGCACCGACCCCTGGTCGGTCGGGACGACCGTCCTCACGGTCGGCGTCGGCGACGTCGTCTCCGGGGGACCGACGACGTCCGTCTCCGTCGCCGAGGCGCTGGCGGCGGTCTCGGCGGACGCGACCCCGGGCCTCCTGGTCGTCCGCGACGTGCCGGGCGGTGCCGACGGGCGTGAGCTGGCCCGGTTGCTCGAACGACCCGGTGGACGCTGGGCCGCGGTCGCGCTGCGGCCGTCGGCGCTGGCGCGGTGGACCCTCGACTGCCGACGTGACGGCACGCTCGTCTCCGACGAGCTCGGCACCGTCCGCTGGATGGACCTCGCCCTGTCCACGCCCTCCGCGGTGCCGACGGACGCCGTCGAGCCCGCCGTCGAGCGGGCGGACGCCTGATGCGCGTCGTCGTCACCGTCGTCGACGACGTCACGGGGGACCGGACGGACGTCCTCATCGACGCCGCGGCCGCGACCCCGATGCGGACCGTCGTCGACGCGCTCACCCGGCGTACCGGGGGATCGGCCCTGCCCGCGGACGCCGCCGACGGCGACGTCCCGTTCGCGCGCAGCGGCCTCGTCGACGGGGCCGTCCTCCACATCGGCGCACAGCCCGACGCCGGCGCGACGACCGGGCTCGTCGACCTGCTCGTGGCCAGCGGGGTCGGCAGCGGCCGGTCCGTCCGCCTCGGCGCCGGGCACCTCCGGATCGCGGTCGGTCCGGACGGCGACACCCGGACCGGAGCCGAGGCGGGCGACACCGCCGGCCTGGAGGCCCGGATCGCCCTGGACGGGCAGGTCGAGGTCCGTCTCGCCCCCGTCGGGGAGCCGGACGCGGACGCCGCGCCGGGCTCCGGCAGTGACGGACCGGTGACCGCGACGCTCGACGACACCACGCTGACCGAGCCGTGGGTCCCGTGGTCGCCGGGCGGTGCCCTCCGCGTCGCGGAGGTCGTCCTCACGGTGCAGCCGGTCGCGGTCGTGGACCGCATGCTGCTCCGTCCGCCGGACTCCGGGCAGCTCGACTTCAACCGGCCGCCACGGCTGCTGCCGCCCCTGCTCACCACGGCGTTCCGGATCCCCAAGCAGCCGGTGCCGCCGCAGCGGTCGGCGCTGCCGTGGATCATGGTGTTCGTGCCGGCCATGTTCGGCGTCGTGATGGCCACGGTCTTCCGGTCGCCGTTCTACCTCCTCTTCGCCGCGATGACGCCGATCATGGTGATCGGCCAGTCGGTCACGGCCCGCCGGACCGGCAAGAAGAGCCACCGCCGTGCGCTCGCGGAGCACGCCGAGCGGGTCGCCGCCATCGAGGAGGCCGTGGACGGGGCGGTCCTGGCGGAACGCGACCAGCGGCGGGACGACGGCCTGGACGCGGCCGCACTCCGGATCGCGGCGACGACGCCGACGCGGCGGCTCTGGGAACGGCGGCCGACCGACGCCGACCACCTGCAGCTCCGGGTGGGCGTCGGCGACCTGCCGTCCACGGTGACCGTCGCCGACGACCGTGACCTCGACGGACTGCACCAGGAACCGCGGTGGACCCGCGGAGTGCCGGTGACGGTGCCGCTCGGCGAGGTCGGGGTGCTCGGCGTCGCCGGACCCGGTGCCTGGCCGCGGACCATCGGCCGGTGGCTGCTCGGGCAGCTGGCGGTCACGCAGAGCCCCCGCGAGGTGCAGTTCGTCGTCCTCACCTCCCAACCGGCGATGTCGGCGTGGGCCTGGACGACGTGGCTCCCCCACGTGCGGCCGGCCAGCGGACAGGACGCGCTCGCCCTCATCGGTGCGGACGCGGAGACAATCGGTCGGCGCCTGGCGGAGCTGACGCAGATCTTGGCCGAACGGCGGGCCGAACGCGAGAAGAACGCGATGGCACGGCGGCGCTTCTCGCCGGACATCGTGGTCGTGCTCGACGGTGCCCGACGGCTCCGGGCCATGCCGGGCGTGGTCGGGCTCCTCCGCGACGGCCCCGCCTGCGGCATCCGTCTCATCTGCATCGACGAGGAGGAGTGGCAGCTGCCCGAGGAGTGCGCGGCCACCGTGCTGCACCGCTCCCCCACGCAGCTCGTCGTCCGACGGCAGCTCGAGGCGCCGGTGGACGCGGTGCTCGCCGACCTGGTGGACGACGACTGGTTCGACGTCGTCGCGCGTGCGCTCTCCCCGCTGCGGGACACCTCGGGTTCCGACGGGCAGGGACTCGTCCCGGACAGCGCGCGGCTCCTCGACGTCCTCGACCTGCCGCAGCCGACCGGTGCGGGCATCGCAGCGCGCTGGAGCACGGGAGCGGCGACGACGTCGGCCGTGGTCGGCATCGGCATCGACGGGGCGTTCGCCCTCGACCTCGTCCGGGACGGGCCGCACGGGCTCGTCGCGGGCACCACCGGCTCCGGCAAGTCGGAGTTCCTGCAGACGCTCGTGGCGTCCCTCGCGGTCGCCAACCGGCCCGACCAGATGACGTTCGTGCTCGTCGACTACAAGGGCGGCGCCGCGTTCAGCGTCGCGTCGGACCTGCCGCACACCGTCGGGCTCGTCACCGACCTCGACCAGCACCTCGTCGAGCGGGCACTGCGGTCCCTGCGCGCCGAGCTCACCCGTCGCGAGCACATCCTCGCCGCCTCCGGGGCGAAGGACATCGAGGACCACGAGGCGCACCTGGCCCGCGGCGGCGCGGGTGAGGCGATGCCCCGACTGGTCCTCGTCATCGACGAGTTCGCCGCGATGGTGACCGAGCTGCCCGACTTCGTCGCCGGGCTGATCGGCATCGCCCAGCGCGGTCGCTCCCTGGGCGTGCACCTCATCCTCGCCACGCAGCGCCCCGGTGGCGTCGTCGGGCCGGACATCCGGGCGAACACGAACCTCCGCGTCGCGCTGCGCATGACCGACCCGAGCGAGAGCTCGGACGTCATCGACGTCGGCGACGCGGCGCGCATCCCGAAGAGCGTGCCCGGTCGCGGGTACGCACGGCTCGGACACTCGTCGGTCGTGCCGTTCCAGTCGGCCCGGGTCGGTGGCCGGTGGGCGGGCGAGGAGGACCCCGCGGCGCTCCTGCCGTTCGTCCGAACGCTCGAGTGGCGGGACTTCGCGATGTCGCCGCCGGAGCGCCCGACGACCGCCGGGACCGGCTCGGCCGCCACCGACCTGTCGGTGCTCGTCGGGGCGCTCGGTGAGGCCCGGGACCGGCTCGGCATCGGTGCCCTGCACTCGCCGTGGCTGCCGCCCCTGCCGGAGCTCCTGCCGCTCACCGAGGTGGCGTCGGCGTCGATCGGCACGAGCGGTGCGGCGGCGGCCTCGTCCGCGGGCGCCCTCGCGTTCCCGTGGGCGGTCGAGGACCTCCCCGACACGCAGGCGCAGCGCGCGGCGAGCATCGACCTCGACCGCTTCGGCCACATGTACATCGTCGGCGCGCCCGGATCGGGCCGCTCGCAGGCACTCCGGACCATCGCGGCCTCCGCGGCCGGTGCGCTGCACTCGACCGACGTGCACCTGTACGCGCTCGACTGCGGCAACGGCGCCCTGGCGTCGTTGCAGGCGCTCCCCCACTGCGGGGCCGTCGCCCAGCGCACCCAGGTGGAACGGGCCTCCAGGCTGGTCGAGCGGTTGACCCGCGAGATGGCGCGTCGCCACGACGTCATCGCCGCCGCCGGGGCCGCGAACATCACGGAGCAGCGGCTCGCCGCTGCCTCGCAGGACCGCCTGCCGCACGTGCTGTTCCTCATCGACCGGTGGGAGAACTTCGTGTCGTCCCTGGGCGAGGTCGACGGCGGGTCCCTCACCGACTCGGTGCAGTCGCTCCTCCGCGACGGGACCGCTGCGGGCATCCACGTCGTCATCTCCGGTGACCGCACGCTCCTGACGAGCCGCATGTCGACGATGACGGACGACAAGCTGATCATGCGCCTGACCGACCGGCTCGACTACTCGCTCGGCGGGATCAACCACCGCCAGCTGCCGGCGTCCATCCCGCCGGGCCGCGCGTTCCGTGCCGACGCCGGGACCGAACTGCAGGTCGCGGTCCTCGGCACGGACGTGTCCGGCCAGGGGCAGACCGCGGCCGTGCAGGCACTCGCCCGGTCCGTCCGGGCCGACGAGGAACTCCTCGAGCTGCCGCGCATCCGGCCGTTCCGGGTGGACGCGCTGCCGAAGGACATCGACCTGGACGCCGTCCTCGAACTCGAGGGGGCGCCCGAGTTGCGGCCGATGCTCGCGGTGACCGGCATCGGCGGCGACGAGATGACGCTGCAGACCGTCGACCTGGCCACCGGCGGTGGCACGTTCGTCGTCGCCGGGCCCAGTCGCTCCGGTCGGTCCACCATGGTGGCCTCGATGGCGCGGTCGCTGCTCGCCGGCGGCACCGAGCTCGTGGTCCTCGCGCCGCGACAGGGGCCGGTGCGGGACCTCGAGGGTCTCCCCGGTGTGCGGGGCATGCTGACCGGGGACGACGTGACCGAGGACGACGTGCGACCGCTGTTCGAACAGAGCGACTCCCCCGTGGTGCTCGTCGTGGACGACGGCGAGCTGCTCATCGACTGCTCGGCCAAGTCGTACCTGCGGGACGTCGTGCGCGGGTTGACGGACGACGGCCGCGGCATGGTGCTCGGCGGCAACACCACCGGGCTGGCCTCGGGCTTCGGCGGCTGGCAGGTGGACGCGAAGAAGAACCGTCGCGGTGCCCTCCTGTCGCCGCAGGACACCCTGGCCGGTGACCTCGTGGGCGCACGGATCGCCCGGAGTGCGATCTCGTCGCGGATCACGCCGGGGACGGCGCTCGTGCACCTCGGGACGGGGCTCACGGCGACGCTCCAGGTGCCGATGGTCACCGCGGCGACCCGGACCGGGTCGGTCGTGACCCGCGCCGGGTCCGACGCGGCCCGGGCGTCCGTCGGGGTCTGACGGGACTCGGGCGGTTACCGTCCGGGTGCGCTCGCGGTACCTGGGCGGGAGCCGTGAGCGCACCGGACCGGAGGCCCGTTTGTCAAGTCGGCGTGCACCGGTCCGGAGTCAAATCGGAACCTTCAACTGCTCGTTGAAGCCGAGTTGTGCACACACAGTGTGGAAACGAAAATCCCCGGTCAAGCGGTCGAACATGTGTTCTCCACACCGGTTGTCCACACCACTCTCCACAACTGTCCACACGGACTTCCGGCGTGTTCCGCAATCTCTCCACAGAGTTGTCCACACCCCCGTTTGTTGTGGATAACCCTGTACCCGTAGCTTGGCCCAGCGACCAGGGGATGTCGGTCGCCCGGGGTAGAACTGGCGGAGCGGCGGTCCTGGCGTCGCACCGTCCGAGACTGAGGAGCACGTGTGTCGATCGCGCATCTGGAACCGGCCCCGCGGGAGTACGCGGAGCGGAACACCGATCGCACGCCGCCGCACGACATGCTGGCGGAGCAGTCCACCATCGGCGGCATGATGCTCTCGAAGGACGCCGTCGCCGACGTCATCGAGACCGCCCGCGGCGTGGACTTCTACATCCCCAAGCACGAGGTCATCTTCGACGCGATCCTGTCGCTGTACTCCCACGGTGAGCCGACCGACGTCATCGCGGTCACCGACGAGCTGACGAAGACGGGCCTCCTGTCCCGCGGTGGCGGCGCCGAGTACCTGCACAGCCTCACGAGCATGGTGCCCACCGCGGCGAACGCCGGGTACTACGCGGCCATCGTCGCCGAGAAGGCCGTGCTCCGCCGCCTGGTCGAGGCCGGCACCCGCATCGTCCAGATGGGCTACGCCAGCGAGGGTGAGGTCACCGACCTCGTCAACAGCGCCCAGGCCGAGGTCTACAACGTCGCCGGCGGCGTGCAGACCGAGGACTACGTGCCCCTGACCGAGGCGATCGGCACCGCCATCGACGAGATCGAGGCCGCCAAGGGCCGCGACGGGCAGATGACCGGCGTGCCGACGGGCTTCGCGCAGCTCGACGGCCTGACCAACGGGTTCCACCCCGGGCAGCTCATCATCGTCGCCGCGCGACCCGCCCTCGGCAAGTCGACCCTCGCGCTCGACCTGTGCCGGGCCGCCGCGCTCAAGCACAACCAGACCGCCGCGTTCTTCTCGCTCGAGATGGGGCGCGCCGAGATCGCCATGCGTCTGCTGTCCGCCGAGTCGAGCGTGCCGCTGCAGAACATGCGCAAGGGCACCGTCGACGCCCGCGACTGGACGACGATCGCGCAGACCCGGGGGCGCATCAACGACGCCCCGTTCTTCATCGACGACTCCCCCAACATGACCCTCGTCGAGATCCGTGCCAAGTGCCGCCGACTCAAGCAGCAGCACAACCTCAAGCTCGTCGTCATCGACTACCTGCAGCTCATGACCTCGGGCAAGCGGGTCGAGAGCCGCCAGCAGGAGGTCTCGGAGTTCTCGCGTGCGCTCAAGCTCATGGCCAAGGAGCTCCAGGTGCCGGTCATCGCGCTGTCGCAGCTGAACCGTGGGCCGGAGCAGCGTGCCGACAAGAAGCCGATGATCTCGGACCTGCGTGAGTCGGGGTCGATCGAGCAGGACGCCGACATGGTGATCCTGCTGCACCGTGAGTCGGCGTACGAGAAGGACAACCCGCGGCAGGGGGAGGCGGACCTCATCGTGGCGAAGCACCGTAACGGGCCGACGGACACCATCACCGTGGCGTTCCACGGGATGTTCTCTCGGTTCGTGGACATGCCGCAGTAGGGGAGTTGTCGTCCGCCAGCTAACTTGTCCTACTGCCACGTAACGTGTCCTGAATTACGGAGTTGGACAGGTTGTTTGGCAGCGCGGACAGCCACGTCGACTAGTGCCAGGCCCAGCCCTCAGCCGCCGAGAGGCGTCCGTATAGCGTGCGTGAACTGAGGTAGCCCGCGTACCACCTATGTGAGACAGGGTTCACTCCGGAGCGGGGCCGTAGGAGTCCGAAGCCTCGCAGGCATCTCGTGGCTCACTGACTTCCACCCCGGTCAGATTCGCACGTTCCTTCCTGACGTTGAATTCGACAGTCCCAGCGACGCCATTCGCCACCGATGGTTGGCACTGCCCACTCTGACCCGTTCGTTGCAGCGAGGCCGGGTTGCAGAGCCGCTGCAACGTCGCCATGGAGAAGATGCTCGCCGCCGCTTCGTCGAGGCCCAGCTGCCTGCGGACGTGCAGCGCATGATCGAGCTGTTGCGACGCAGCGAGACCGGCATCGAGCGCGCGGCTCGGGTGCAGGCACTCGTTGCCAAGGCTCGAGCAGTCACCCCGCCCCCGGCGCAGCAGCCAGTTGCGACCGAATCGGCGAGTGATACAGCTCAGAGTGCTCCCGAGGCTCCCGCAGCCTCGTCGCCATGGCATGAACGCATCACGGCAATGCTTCGCCGTTGGCTCGGACGCGATCCCGCGCTGCCGAAGGAGCTAGACGACCTCGATACGTTCATTGAAGCCAAAGTCGCAGAAGTGCAGGTCGCAACCGACCAGTTAGCGGAAGCAGCGGGCTCCGTTGAGAACTTGCAAGCGGAAGTGGTGCGGCTCCGCCGCGAACGCGAGGACATGGAACTCGAGTGGGCCGTCGCGCTCGAGGCGCGCCAAAACGCCGATCGAGATAACACGGTGTTGCGCCGCCGTCTCGCTGCAAGCCGGCAACCTGGCGATGCCTACGTCGAGCCGGACACCGAAGACTGGGCCGCGCCAAGCACCGTCGAGGAACTGGTTCGACGGCTCACTGCGGGCGACGATGAACACCACGTGACGGCTCGGGTTGTCTTTACCGGCGATGACGACGGGGCGATCGAGATCGACCGCCGCTACCCATCCGGGGTTTACGCCACCGCTTTCTGGTTGCACGTCCGCGTCCTTCATGACTACGCCGAAGCCCGGCTTAACGGCTTCAACGGGGGTCTGCACATGTATCTCGGTGCAGATGCCGTCGCTGGCACCAAGTGCCCGCCCGGACAGCACGCCGCAAAGGAGAGCCAGACCGTGCTCAATAACACGAAGTGGTCGGCGGAGCGGGTGTTCTCCGTGCCCACAACCGTTCGTGAGGGCGGCACGGTCCTCATGGAAGCGCATTTCAAGCCGACTTGGCGCGACACCTTCGCACCGCGCTTGTACTACTACGATGACGTTGCAGGGACCGGGAAGATCTATATCGGCTACATCGGCCGGCACCTAACGAACACTCAGACCTGAGCTCCTCGACCTCACATTCGGCGCGCCGCTTCGACGCGAGTGCGAGCCCAGCGTGGTTCGACCTAGCAGGACGTACGCACGACCGACGTGCTGCTGCCCGATAACGGATGGTGAACCGGGCGGCGCTACTAGCGGCGTCTTGCAGCGCGGGCACTCGCCATCACGCATCCCGCGATGACGGCGAGACAGATGACTGAGACGCCGACGTATCCGAGAGCGAAGTTCACCCCTCCACCCTCCGGAGCCGCTACGACGATCCAGATGCAGTAGAAGGCGCCAGCCAGCGCACCCACCGAGATAACGATGGCCAGGACGGCAAGACCGACCGCTCGTCCGTTCCACTCGGCCTGAGCGGGTGAAGCGCCCTCTGCCGGGCTGCGGTCCCCGTAAGGAGGGTGGTCTGCGTCATCCACGAAAGCGATCGTCGCACGACCACGAGGGTCTGCGCCGTTACGTCCTCGCGCGCGAGGCCGGCAACTAATAATGGCCGTCTCGGTAGCCGATCCTCTATCGGGCAGGCCACGCGGGCGGGCGCGTTCGTTGAGGTACCGGCTGTCGAGACGCGGCCCTGGTGGGGAAACCGCACCTTCTGGGACATCACTGCTCTGCCGTCGATTCTTCGCTTACGCTCGCAGCTATGACCGACCTCGAAGAGTCCGACCGTTCCGTTCCCAGGACCTGGACTGTGAAGTACCGACTCCCGCTGGCCGCTCTTTCGGGGCTTTTGGCGGGCCTTTGCGTTTGGCTCCTGTTCAGCGATAGCGCTGTGCAGATGTGGATAGGCGGGGTCGGCCTCGCGGTCTTGATCGCGTGGGCGGTTCTCTTCACGGTGCTGTATCGCCGCGGTTACTGACCTCGCCTCCTGGCTGTAGCTCTGTTTACGTTGTTCCGGTAGCCGATCGGCTGGCGAGACAGTGGCCTCAGGGGTTGGTGTCTTCGTGGTCGAAGCGCTGTCGGTGCGAGTCAATCTCGTCCTGGTGCTGACGAACCCAGTGGGCCATGCCGAGTACGACGCTCAGGAGTGACCTTCCGAGGTCGGTGAGTTCGTAGAGGACCCGTGGGGGTACCTCCGGGTAAACCGTGCGGCTGAGGAGACCGTCACGCTCGAGTGCGCGCAGGGTGACGGTCAGCGCTGGTTCGTCGCCGCACGACAGATCACCGACATGGTGATTGGCGGTCCGACCGATCCAGATCGTCGCCGCCGTTACCGAGCACACCTCGTGGAGGTGGCCGGACGGATGGTCGCCCCGCGTTAGGCCCTGCTGTGCGCCCGTGCACAGCAGCCATCTCGATGGCCGGTCCGGCACCGGGCACGTTATGAACGTTCGTTCGTGCCGGCGTGGGACCAGGGAGGTCCGCCGCACCTCAGCAGCGCGGCGGACCGTGATCGGTCAGTCCTGCTTGGCGAGGAACGCTGTGATGGCTGCGGCGAGATGGTCGGGTGCTTCCATGGCGACGTAGTGCCCCACACCTTCAACGAGGACGCTTTCGATCGGACCCTCGACGATCTGGGTCACGGTTCCCTCGGTGAAGGGGCCGCCGAACCCGCCGACCGCGAGTGCGGGCAGGGTGAGCTTCTGCTGGGCGCGCGCCTGGAAGTCGGCGCCCTCGGAGAGCATCGACTGGTATAGCCCAACGGCACCATTCCAGCCGTTGTGACGGCTGTAGGTTCGGGCAAACTCGTCGACGTCGTCCGAGGTGATGGAGTTCGGGTCGGCGGACATGGACGGGAACGCCCACGTGCCGAGGAGTTCCTTCTCGCGACCAGTGAAGAGCATGTCGGCCATGCCCGGGGCGGCGAGGACGCCGATGTGCCACGAACCCCCGTGGGTGATGTCCCCGAAGCCTTCGAGGCCGAAGCCGGCGAGACCCATCTCCGTGGCGATCAGACTGTGAATGTCCTCGGGGTGATCGGAGGCGAGGCGGTAAACGGTACCGCCAGAGATGTCCTGCGCCGCGAGGTGTACTGGCCCGACGCCGAGCTCGGCGATGAGGGCATGCAGGTCCTCCGCAGCGTCGGCGCTGGTGAAGCCGTCCTCCGCGGTGGCGGAGTCGCCGAAGCCGCGGAGGTCGACGGCGAACACACGGTGCTCGGCGGCGAGGAGCGGGATCAGTCGGTGGAACGCCCACCAGGTCTCGGGGAACCCGTGCACGAGCAGGATCGGTGACCCACTGGTACCCGCGGAGACGTAGTGCAGCGTGGTCCCGTTGACCGTAGCGGTGTGGTGCTGGGCCCCGGGGACAGTGGCTCCGGGTGCGGTGACGTCGGTGACCATGGTTTCTCCCTTTATTGACAACGTGGTTGCCAATGGAAGCACCCGGCAACCAGGTTGTCAATCCCAGTCGAGCTCGGTAGGCTCGGTGGATGGCAGTCAACAGCGGCACCGAGTTCGCACGACTCCTGATGGCGGCGTTCGAGGTGATGGTCGCGGAGGTCCGCGACGATCTCGAGAACGCCGGGCACCCCGGGTTGACGGTCGCGAACGAGTTGGCGATGCAAGCGATCGACCACGGGGCCGCCAGCGCCGCGTCCCTCGCGCGCGCGACAGGCGTGACCCGTCAGGCGGCAGCCAAGACGATCAGCACGCTCGAGTCGCTGGGGTACGTCACTCGCGACGCCGACCCCGCAGACGCTCGGAAGAAGCACCTACACGTCACAGCGGAGGGGCGCGCCGCCGTGCGCGTCGGAGCAGCGGCCTTCGACCGGATCTTCGCCCGCTGGCAAGACCGGGACCGAGCCACCTCACATGTGGTGATCACGGCCCTCGAGGACCTGATCACCCCGTCGGGCCCGTAGCGCGGCGCGGAAGGACATCCGGCAGGCGATCGGCAGACACGCGCCGAGGATCAGGTGGTGCCCGCACCGCGTTGCAGTGCCTGGGTCATCCGTCGGAGCGCCCGGAATGCGACCTCTCGCTCGGGGTTCGTGAGGTCGGCGAGCATCCGCAGCTCGACAGCTCGGACTTCAGTGGTTGCTTGCTCGAGCTGCGACTGACCTTTCTCAGTCAGCTGCGTGGGGAGGACTCGGCCCACGGGAGCGGCGGCGGGTCGGGTCACCACTCCGTCCCGTTCGAGCGTCTGCAGCAGGACGTTCATGGACTGTCGGGTGACAAAGGTCCCCCGCGCAAGGTCCGAGTTCGACAGACCCGGCCGCTGCGACAGCAGCTCCAGGCATGCGTAGTGGGTCACCGTCATCCCGAGCGGACGCAGCACCTCCTCCATGGCAAGCCGGAGCGCGGTCGCGGCCTCCTTCAGCAGGTACCCCATCGAGGTCTCCAGATCCACACCGGCTCCGTCTTGACTCATGTCAGAAGTCTGACATAGATTGGTCCATGTCAGAAGACTTACATTGAAAGAGGACACCATGGCCGTTACCGGGCCCGACTTCATCTCCCTCCAGGTCCGCGACCTCGACGCGTCGCAGGCGTTCTACGAGCACTACCTCGGCCTCGTCCGTTCGCAGGCCGGTCCGCCGCACGCGGTGGTCTTCGAGACGGCGCCGATCGCGTTCGCGCTCCGCGACGTCGTCCCGGGGCTCGACCTCGACGCCGTGCCGCAGCCCGGCATCGGGGCAGCGATCTGGCTGCACGCCACCGACGTGCAGGCGATCCGCGACGCGCTCGTCGCCGACGGGCACACGATCGTGTCCGCGCCGATCGACGGACCGTTCGGACGCACCTTCACCCTCACCGACCTCGACGGCTACCAGATCACCCTCCACGACCGTGCCTGAACGCTCGATCCTGGTCTTTGGCGCGACCGGAGCCCTCGGCGGGAACCTCCTCCCGGCCCTCACTGCCCGTGACGTCCCGAGTGCGTCGATCACCGCCGCCGGCCGGAACACCGCGCGTCTCAGTGAACTCGCTGCTGCCGGCTTCAGCACCGCCGAGGTCGACCTGTCGGACGCCGAGCGTGTCGCCGAGCTCGTTGGCCAGCACACCGACGTCGTCCTGATCTCCGGCGGCGACCCCGACCGGCTCACGCAGCACCGGTCCGTCATCGACGCAGCACGGGCGGCAGGCGTCCGACACTTCTTCTATACGAGTGCTGTCCGAGCTGAAGACGACCGCTTTCCCATCAACGCCGACCACTGGGCGACCGAGCAGGCCCTCGTCGCGTCGGGGGTGCCGTACACGATCCTCCGGAACACCTGGTACATCGAGAACTACGCGCAGGCCCTCGCGGGTCCGCGGCACACCGGTGTCCTCGCCGCCGCGGTCGGCGACGCGGTCGTGGCCGCGGCGAGCAGGGCGGACCTCGCCGAAGCGATCGCGGTCGTCGTCACCACTCATGGCCACGACGGGATGACGTACAGCCTGTCTGGCGACACCGACTTCACCTACGACGACATCGCCGCGGCGATGACGGTCGTCTTGGACCGGGATGTCACGTACGAGCCGACGAGCCCCGATTCAATCCGCGCGATGCTCCAGGGCGCCGGCATGAACGAGGGGCTCGCCGGGTTCCTCGTCGGTCTCGACGAGACGATCGGAGCGGGCGTGTACGCGCGCGTCGGCGACGACCTGCAGCGCCTCCTCGGCCGGGCAACGACCGGGCTGGTCGAGGGGCTCCGCGCCGCATGAGCGCGCCGGGTGGCGTCACTCCGCCTGCGCAACGGTTTTGGATCAACACCGTGACCCTCGATCACGTCGAAGCAGCCGCAGCGGGCGGGTTCACCCAGGCGAACCACGGAGCCGGTGCCCGGTTGCGCCAGCCGAACCGCGGCGACGAGATGATCTTCTACTCGCCGCGGAGGACGCTCTGGGGCAAGGACCCCGTCCGCCAGTTCACGGCCTGGGCCACGATCAGGGGCGACGACCCGTATCAGGCGTTCGTCTCCGAGGACTTCCAACCCTGGCGGCTCGCGGCCGAGTTCCACCCAACCACGCCCGTGGACGCGAAACCGCTCGTCGCCGAGCTGTCGTTCATCCCCGATCCGCAGCGCTGGGGACTCCCGTTCCGTCGCGGCCTGTTCCCCATTCCGCACCACGACTTCACGGCCATCCTCACCCGCATGACCCGCAGCTGACGACCAACGCCCAGCTCATGAGCGGAGCCGGCTGGCCGCACTCATCGATCGAGGATGCGTTTCGCTCGCGCCAGATTGCCGGCGAGTTGCTCCTTGGTCTGATGCGGGTGGGCATGCCATGCGGGGGTGCCGGGGCCGCTGCGCCACGATTCGCTCAACGGGCTGTTGTCGACAGTGTCGAACCCGAATTCGTCGTACAGCTTCGTTACCAGCGCAACCGCGTCCGGATAGTCGCTGGACACGGACAACGCGTGCCGTCCCGGCGTGCCGGTGGGACGCGCGGAATCAAACAGGCGCAGCGCCTGGATATGGGTGAACGCTTTGGCCACCCGTGACAGCGGAAGCTGCTCCTGACGGAGCTCGTGCTCGGTTTTCTCGCCGCGGTCGACCATCGAGAAGCGGCCATCCCGCCAGGGCATGTAGTTGTTCGTGTCCAGCACGATCTTGCCCGCCAGGGCATCCGTCGGCATGTCGTTCGCGAGCTTCAGCGGCACGGCGATGATGACGAAATCGCCCGCCTTGGCTGCGTGCCAGGCGGTGGCGGCCTGCGCGGTTGGTCCTAACACGTCGATCAGGGGGGTGAGTGTCTCCGGGGCGCGCGAATTCGCGATGACGACGGAATATCCGCTGCGGACAGCCGCGAGGGCGAGGTGCCGGCCGACTTCGCCGGCGCCGATAATGCCGATGGTGGTCATGAGATTGCTCCGGGGATTCCGAGCAGAGCCGCCCTCATTCCGAGGGCGGCTCTGTCTGCTCTGCTGGGGGTCAGGCGGTGAGCTGGCGGAGCACGTCGTCGGAGTCGTGGAGGTTGGTCATCTCCACGAAACGGCCATCGCGCACACGGTAGATCGCGTACTCGATGATCTTGAACGACTTCCCCGTCGGGGCAACGCCTAGCCACTCCTTCTCCGGGGTCCCGGTGTTCACGGCGCGCACCGCAATACGGTCGCGATCAACCAAGAGTTCATCGACCTCCCAGTGCATGTTCGGGACGGCGTCGAGGATCGAGCGCATGTCGGCCACGACGTCATCACGGCGTCCGGGTGTGCCGTTGAGGACGACGTCGTCAGCGACGAACTGGTCCATCTTGTCCAGCTCGCGCCCATCCAGTGCCGCCACGTACTGCAGGTACCAGTC
This sequence comes from Microbacteriaceae bacterium PS02332, assembly GCA_029959645.1. Lineage (GTDB taxonomy): Bacteria > Actinomycetota > Actinomycetes > Actinomycetales > Microbacteriaceae > Curtobacterium. The sequence goes on from JASCOJ010000008.1 coordinate 40,212, forward strand.
ATTCAAGTTGCTCTCGGACATGCTCACTCCTTCTCCCCGACGGCGTTGTGTCCGGCGGGATTGTGTCTGCACGGCCGTGCTGTACGACCGCGGAACTCACTGTTCGGCAACGAAAGGGCGGCCACCAGGCACAGGCTTGCGTAGGGGCGCCAGTACCACCCGCAACTCCCCGCCTCCGCGGATCATTGAGGCATGGACGAACTAGCGGACGTGATCCGCGCATGGCGGGGCCGGGTGCAGCCGGAAGACGTCGGTCTCCCAGCAGGTCAGAACCGGCATACGCCCGGTCTTCGCCGAGAGGAACTCGCACTGCTCGCGGGGATGAGCGTCGACTACCTCGTCCGCCTCGAGCAAGGGCGCGCCAGCAACCCCTCCCCACAACTGCTGCTCTCCCTCGTCCGCGCGCTCCGACTGAGCGACGAAGAACGTCGCCACCTGTTCGAAGCGGCGGGGGTCGCGCTCCCTCCCGCCGGCCATGTCCCCCGACACGTCACCCCAACATCACAACGCATGGTCGACCGTCTGCGCGACGCACCCGTCGCCATCGCCGTGCACACAGCCGCGCTTGAAGTCGTGCTGTGGAATCCGCTCTGGGCGGCCCTGTTCGGCGACCCGTCGAGCCAAACCATCGACCAACGCAACATCGCCTGGCGGTACTTCACCGAAACGGCGCACCCCATCACTCACACACCCGAGGACGAAGAAACGTACGCCCGCGACCTCGTCAGCCGCCTCCGTAGCGCAACCGCCCGCTTCCCCGACGACAGCAGCCTCCACAACCTCATCAAGCGACTGACACACGCCTCGGAGGACTTCGCACGCCGCTGGACAGCGGGCGAAATGGGCGAGCTGCGCTCAAGCAGAAAAACAATCCACACACAGCTCGCCGGCGATATTGAAGTCGACTGTGACACCCTCACCGGCGGAGCAGCAGGGCAGACACTGGTCATTATGACCGCGCCGCCCGGGTCAGAGGACGAGCAAAAACTCGAGCTTCTCCGAGTCATCGGCCTACAGAAAATGGACCTCACCTCCCCTTAGGCGGCCCAGATGCACGGCCCTGCGTCGGAGCTCCTTCCGGACTGTCACACGAATCCGAAAGCGCCCGTCATGGCAACCGCTGGATACAGACCGAGGCTGGCCCGACCCGAAAAAGACCGACCGGGCCGTCTCGATAGGCAACCGGTGACCGGACTAGCGCGAGTCGCGAGTGCATCCCGCACGCGTCACAGGACCCGGCCCGGGGGGGGCGGGCCGGGCCCCGGGCCCCGCCCGCCGGCCCGCGGGGGGGGGAGGC
>JASCOJ010000090.1 GCA_029959645.1 Microbacteriaceae bacterium PS02332
GGCCGGGCCGGGCGGGCCGGGCCGGGCGGGCCGGGCCGGGCGTGCGGGCCGGGCCGCTGGCGGGGCGGGGCCGGCCGGGCTACGCGACCGTGCTGTGGCGGCGGCCGTAGGCCAGGTAGAGCACGGCGCCGACGAGCATCCAGATGCCGAACGCGGTCCACGTGCCGGCGCCGAGGGTGACGGCGAGGTACACGCAGAAGAGCACGCCGAGCACCGGGACGACGGGGAAGATCGGGACCCGGTACGAGCGCTCGAGGTCGGGCTGGGTGCGGCGGAGCACGATCACGGAGACGTTGACCAGGGCGAAGGCGACGAGGGTGCCGATGCTCGTCGCGTCGGCGAGCTCGCCGAGCGGCACGAGCGCGGAGACGACCGCCACGACGACGCCGACGATGAGCGTGTTCGCGACCGGGGTGCCGGTGCGGCGTGAGACCCGACCGAACACCGGCGGGACCAGGCCGTCCCGCGCCATGGTCAGCAGGATGCGCGTCTGGCCGTAGAGCACGGTCAGGACGACGCTCGCGATGGCGATCACGGCGCCGATCGAGAAGACGAGCGCGACGACGGGCTGCCCGGTGACGTCGACGACGATGCGGACGAGGGACGCCTCGTCGGCGGAGAAGGACGTCCACGAGCGGGCGCCGATCGCGGCGACCGCCACGAGGATGTAGAGCGCGGTGATGAGCGCGATCGACCCGATGATGGCGCGGGGGAGGTCACGGCGCGGGTCCTTCGCCTCCTCGCCGGCGGTGGACGCGGCGTCGAAGCCGATGTACGAGAAGAAGAGGCGGGAGGCCGCGGCGCTGACGCCCGCGGCACCCATCGGCGCGAGCGGCTCGAAGTTCCCGGCGCGGAAGGCCGAGAACGCGACGACGACGAAGAACACCAGCAGCGCGATCTTCACGAGCACCATGAGCGTGTTCACCCAGGCGCTCTCCTTCACCCCGGGGAGGAGCACGAGCATGGCGATGACGACGAGCGCGGCGGCCGGGAGGTTCACGACGCCGCCGTCGCCGGGTGGCGCGGACAGCGCGGTCGGCAGGTGCAGCCCGAACACCCGGAGCGTCTCGTCGACGTACTCGCTCGCACCGACCGCGACCGCGGCGACCGACACCGCGTACTCGAGCACGAGGCACCAGCCGCAGACCCAGGCGATGCCCTCGCCCATGGTCGCGTACGTGTACGAGTAGCTCGACCCCGACGTCGGGACGGCGCCGGCCATCTCGGCGTAGGACAGCGCGGACAGCAGCGCGGCGACACCGGCGAGCACGAACGAGATCCACACCGCCGGACCGGCGAGGGGCACCGCGGTGCCGAGGACGACGAGGATGCCGGTGCCGAGCGTGGCCCCGACGCTGATCATCGTCAGGTGCCAGACCCCGAGCGTCCGGCGCAACGGCCGACCGTCGACACCCTGCGCCGCCTCGGCGCGGAGTTGGTCCACGGGCTTGCGCCGCAGGAGCTGGTGACCGAGGGAGGGCGCGGACGACATGGGACCTCACGAGAGCGCGGTGGACAGGACCCGACATCGTCGCACGGGCCCCGGATCGCGGACAAACCGCCCCTGCACACGAGCGGTGTTCGGCCGCCGGTCCACAGGTCGACGCCGGCGGTCGGGAGGTGTCTTCCGTCGGGCGTACATTCGGACCCGGACGGCGCCGACGGCGCAGAGAGGGAGCGGATGAGCCGGATGGACTCGGTCGCCGTGGGCGGCGGCATGCGCGGTGGTGGTGGCGGTGGTCACGGTCGTGGCCGGATCTCGAGCGGCGACCCCGACGCCCAGCGCGCCGCGAACGCGGAGGCACCGCAGATCCCACACCTGCTGCGCCGGATCGGCAGCCTGTTCGTGCCGCACCGTCGGGCCATCACCGGGACCGTGGTCCTCGTGCTCCTCGGCGCGGCCCTCTCCGTCATCCCGCCGCTGCTCACCCAGCAGGCCTTCGACCGCGGGCTCTTCCCGCCGGGTGGCCGACCGGACGTGCCGGTGCTGACCGAACTCGTCGTCGCGATGGTCCTGCTCTGGATCGCGAGCGCCGGCATCGGCGTGTGGCAGACCTTCCTCACGGCGTCGGTCGGCAACACCGTGATGGGCGCGATGCGGATGCGGCTCTTCGCCCACCTGCAGCGCATGGAGCTGGCGTTCTTCACCCGCACGAAGACCGGGGTCATCCAGAGCCGCCTGCAGAACGACGTCGGCGGTGTGGCGAGCGTGCTCAACAACACGATCTCGTCGGTGCTCGGCAACACGGTGACGGTCATCGCCGCGGTGGTCGCGATGCTCCTGCTCAGCTGGCAGATGACGATCGTCGCGGTCGTCCTCCTCCCGCTGCTCGTGATCGCGCAGCGGAAGGTCGGGAAGGTCCGTGCCCGCATCGCGTCCCAGACGCAGGAGTCGCTCTCCGACATGACGGCGATCACGCAGGAGGCCCTGAGCGTCTCCGGCATCCTGCTCGCCAAGAGCTTCAACCAGCAGCGGAGTGAGACGCAGCGGTACGGCGACGAGAACCGCAACCAGATCCGCCTGCAGGTCCGGCAGCAGATGTCCGGGCAGTGGTTCTTCGCGATCGTGCAGATCTTCCTGTCGATCATCCCGGCGGTCATCTACCTCGTGGCGGCGTACCTCATCATCGGCGACGTCCCGATCACGGCGGGCACGATCGTCGCCTTCACCACCGTGCAGTCCCGCCTGCTCTTCCCGACCGTGGGACTGCTCCGCGTGGTGCTCGACCTGCAGACCTCCGGCGCGCTGTTCGCCCGGATCTTCGAGTACTTCGACCTCGACCCGGCCATCACCGACGCGCCCGACGCCGTCCCGGTCGACGAGTCGCGTGTCGGTCACGTCGCGTTCGACGACGTCACCTTCGTCTACCCGGACGGGGAAGCTGCCAACCCCACGCTCCGCGGGGTGTCCTTCGACCTCGAGCCCGGGCAGTTCGCGGCGTTCGTCGGCCCGTCCGGTGCCGGCAAGACCACGATCTCCTACCTGGTGCCGCGGCTGTACGAGGCCACCTCGGGCACCGTGCGGTTCGCCGGGCAGGACGTCCGGGACCTCCAGCACGAGGACCTCATGCGACACGTCGGCATCGTCAGCCAGGAGACCTACCTCTTCCACGCGACGATCGGGGACAACCTCCGGTACGCCAAGCCCGACGCGACCGCCGCGGAACTCGAGCAGGCCGCGCGGGCGGCGAACATCCACGAGACGATCGCGTCGTTCCCCGACGGGTACGACACCGTCGTCGGGGAGCGGGGGTACCGGCTCTCCGGCGGGGAGAAGCAGCGCATCGCCATCGCCCGGGTGCTCCTCAAGGACCCGCCCGTCCTGGTGCTCGACGAGGCGACGAGCGCCCTCGACTCGATCTCGGAGCGGATCGTGCAGGCGGCGCTCGACACGGCAGCCCGCGGCCGGACGACGATCTCCATCGCCCACCGACTGTCGACCATCCGTGACGCCGACGTCGTGTTCGTGCTCGACCATGGTCAGATCGTCGAGCAGGGCACGCACGACGAGCTCATCGCCCTCGACGGGACGTACGCGTCGCTGCACCACCAGCAGGCCCAACCGGTGCCGGCGGAGGGCGTCTGACGCCGGTCCGCAGCCCGTGGACAGCGGGGCGTCATGCACGGGCGTCCCGTCGGGGGGCCCGCCTAGACTCGTGCCCGTGCGTTACGCCAACTCCGTCGTCGACCTCGTGGGGAACACCCCGCTCGTCAAGCTCAACCGCGTCACCGAGGGCATCCGGGCCACCGTCCTGGTGAAGGTCGAGTACCTCAACCCCGGTGGCTCGGCGAAGGACCGCATCGCGACGCGGATCCTCGACGCCGCCGAGGCCTCTGGAGAGCTCGGCCCGGGCGGCACGATCGTCGAGCCGACCTCGGGCAACACCGGCGTCGGCCTCGCCCTCGTCGCCCAGCAGCGCGGGTACCGCTGCGTCTTCGTGCTGCCCGACAAGGTCGGCGAGGACAAGCGGAACGTGCTCACCGCCTACGGCGCCGAGGTCGTCGTGACCCCGACCGCCGTCGCCCCGGAGGACCCCGAGTCGTACTACTCGGTGTCCGACCGGCTCGTGCGGGAGATCCCCGGCGCCTACAAGCCGAACCAGTACGCCAACCCGAACGGGCCGCGCAGCCACTACGAGACCACCGGTCCGGAGATCTGGCGCGACACCGAGGGCCGGATCACCCACTTCGTCGCCGGCGTCGGCACGGGCGGCACGATCTCCGGGACCGGTCGGTACCTCAAGGAGTCGTCGGACGGTCGCGTCCGGATCGTCGGCGCGGACCCGGAGGGCTCCGTGTACTCGGGCGGCACCGGGCGCCCGTACCTCGTCGAGGGCGTCGGCGAGGACTTCTGGCCGGCGGCCTACGACGCCGGCATCCCCGACGCGATCATCGCCGTGTCCGACGCGGACTCCTTCGCGATGACCCGGCGCCTGGCGCGCGAGGAGGGGTTGCTCGTCGGCGGATCGAGCGGCATGGCCGTCGTCGCCGCCCTCCGTGCCGCCCGGGACCTCACCGAGGACGACGTCGTCGTCGTGCTCCTGCCGGACGGTGGGCGCGGCTACCTCGGCAAGATCTTCAACGACCGCTGGATGCGCTCGTACGGCTTCGCGGAGACCGACGACGACCGCACGGTGGGCTCCCTCATCGCCGGCAAGGACGGCCGCCTGCCGGACCTCGTGCACGCGCACCCGTCGGACACCGTCCGCGACGTCGTCGACATCATGACGACGTACGGCGTCTCGCAGATGCCGGTCCTCAGCGCCGAGCCCCCGGTCGTGATGGGCGAGGTGGTCGGCGCGGTCGAGGAGAAGGCGCTGCTCGAGCAGGTCTTCACCGGCGCCGCGAGCATGGCCGACGCGCTCTCCGGGTTCGTCGGCGACCCGCTCCCGCTGATCGGGGTCGGCGAGTCCGTGTCCGCCGCGCGACGAGCCCTCGAGACGGCCGACGCGCTGCTCGTGGTCGCGGACGGCAAGCCCGTCACGGTGCTGACCCGGCACGACCTGCTCACCTACCTGTCCGACTGACACGCCACGGGCCTCCCCGCCGGGCCCACCCGCCAGCACCGCACCGACCGACCCAGGAGCACCAGAGAGCCATGACCGAGTTCAGCACCCGCGCCGTCCACGCCGGGCAGGAGCCCGACCCCCGCACCGGCGCGGTCATCCCGCCGATGTACCTGACGTCGACCTACGTGCAGGACGGCGTCGGCGGCCTCCGTGAGGGCTACGAGTACTCCCGGTCGGGCAACCCGACCCGCGACTCGCTCCAGACGTTGCTCGCCGACCTGGACGGCGGCGTCGCGGCCTACTCGTTCGCGTCCGGCCTCGCCGGCGAGGACGCCCTGCTCCGCGCCACCCTCGAACCCGGCGCACGTGTCGTGATGGGCAATGACGTGTACGGCGGCACGCACCGCCTCGTCAACCGGCTGCACGTGCCATGGGGGGTGCAGCTCGTCACCGTCGAGATGAGCGAGCCGGACCAGGTCCGCGCGGCGCTCGCCGCGAGCACGGCGAAGACGGTGCTCTGGATCGAGACGCCGACGAACCCGCTGATGAAGATCGCGGACGTCGAGCTCCTCGCCGCGATCGGGCACGAGGCCGGCGCGCTCGTCGTGGTCGACAACACCTTCGCCTCGCCCGCACTGCAGCAGCCGCTGTCGCTCGGCGCGGACGTCGTCGTCTACTCGACGACGAAGTACCTCGGCGGCCACTCGGACGTCGTCGGCGGCGCCGTGGTGCTGCGCGACCGAGAGCTCGCCGACGCGGTGCAGTTCCTGCAGTTCGGCGGCGGGGCGATCTCCTCGCCGTTCGACGCGTGGCTGACCATCCGCGGCATCAAGACGCTCAGCGTGCGCATGGAGCGGCACTCGCACAACGCGCAGGCGATCGCCGAGGCGCTCCTCCGGGAGCCCGGTGTCGAGCGCGTGTACTACCCGGGCCTGCCCGAGCACCCCGGGCACGACGTGGCGGCGAAGCAGATGCGCGGGTTCGGCGGCATGCTGTCGGTGGCGCTCAGCGGTGGCCCGGAGGCCGCCAAGCGGTTCGCGGAGTCGACCGAGCTGTTCGCCCTCGCCGAGTCGCTCGGCGGGGTGGAGTCGCTCATCGGGTACCCGAGCGAGATGACGCACGCGTCGGTGAAGGGCACCGAGCTGGCCGTCCCCGAGAACGTGGTGCGGCTCTCGGTCGGCATCGAGGACGCCGGCGACCTGGTGGCCGACGTCACGCAGGCGCTGCGCCGCTGACCCGGATGCCCCCGACGACCGCGACGAAGGCGAGCCTGTTCGACCGTCGGTGGATCTCCGCCACCGTCGGCATGGTGGCGATCGTCGCGGTGGCCGCGTTCCAGAACCTCGCGATGACGACGGTGATGCCGGTCATCGCGGCCGACCTCGACGGTGAACGCCTGTACTCGCTGAGCTTCGCCGCTCCGCTGGCCGCCGGCATCCCGGGGATGGTCCTCGCCGGGACGTGGGCCGACCGTGCGGGGGGCCGCGTCGTGGCGTGGGTTGCGGCGGCCCTGTTCGCGGTCGGCACCGCGGTGGTGATGGTCGCGCCGACGATGCCCGTCTTCCTGGTCGGTCGTCTGGTGGAGGGCTTCGGGGCCGGCGCGATCGACGTCGTCCTCTACGTCCTGGTCGCACGGGTCTTCCCGGTCGAGCTGCACGGGCCGGTGTTCGCCGGGTTCGCCGCCGCCTGGGTGGTCCCGGCCCTCATCGGCCCGGCCCTCGCCGGCATCGTCACCGACGCGTTCGGCTGGCACTGGGTCTTCGCCGGCGCGCTCGTCATCGCCGTCACCGCCTTCACCCTGCTCGTCCCGACCCTCCGCCGACTCCACCCGCCGGAGCCGGACCTCCGGCCGCCGTGGCAACGCGCACGGATCGGCTGGTCCGTCGGGGCCGCCGCCGCGGTCCTGCTGCTCAACGTCGCGCCCGACCTGCCGGTCGCCGCGCGGATCGTCTCGGTCGTCCTCGGACTCGGCGGAGCGTGGACCGCACTGCGCCCGCTGCTGCCCCGGCGGACCCTCCGCGGCGGGCCCGGGCTGGCGTCGGTCGTCCTGCTCCGCGGCGTGCTCGCCGGCGGCTTCTTCGGCAGCGAGGCCTACGTGCCGTACCTCCTGCAGGCGCAGCACGGTCTGCGCGCGTCGGAGGCCGGGCTGGCCCTCACGGTCGCCGCGCTGAGCTGGGCCGCTGCCAGCTGGGCGCACGGTCGTCTCGGTGAGGCGCGCCTCCCGGCCGCCCGCGCCTTCGGCGTCGGCCTGGCCCTGGTGCTCGTCAGCCTGCTGACGGCGCTCGCCGTGGCGGTGGCCGACCTGCCCGCGTGGGTGGTCGTCGCCGGGTGGTTCGTCGGCGGAGCCGGGATGGGTGTCGCGTACCCACGGACCTCGATGCTGACGCTGCGGTTCTCCAGCGAGGGCGACGACGGCTTCGCGAGCTCCGCGCTGACCATCGCCGACGCCTCGGGCAGTGTCATCGGCCTGGCCGTCGCCGGCCTGCTCTTCACCACCGCGGGCGGTGCCGACGAGCCCGGTGCCTTCGCGCTCGTGTTCGCGGCGATGACCGTGCTCGCGGGAGTCGGTCTGCTCGCGGTGCGCCGCCTCGGGCCGGTCCCACCGCCGGGTGCACCGACGGGGTAGCCTGGCAGGCCGGACCGAGGAGGACCCGTGCGCCGTGTCGTCGTCGCTGCCGCACTCGCGGTGACTGCCGTCGTCGTGCTCGCCGGGTGCCAGGGCACCACGTCGGTCGCGCCGACACCGGTGCGGAGCACGGACCTGACGAGTTCCGACGGTGGGTTCGCCGAACACGCCGTCGTCGGGGTGGTGCTGCGGAGTCCCGCGGCGACGGCCACCGACGCCGGGAACGGTGCGTCGCGAGCGGCGCGGTTCGAGACCGGGCTGACGGAGGCCGGGTTCCGCCCCGACGTCCGGGTCGCGGGCGCCGACGAGGCCGCGTCGCAGCGGACCGCGGTGCGGACCCTGGTCCGGGCTGGCGCCAAGGCGCTGCTCGTCGACGCGGCGGACCCGTCGTCCCTCGCGACCGAGCTGCGGACCGCGCATGATGCCGGTGTGGTGGTCGTCGCCCTCGGGGACGCGCTGCCGGCCCGCTCGTCGGGCGGTGCGCGCGGCGGGTTCGCCGCCGACTACCGCGTCGCGGAGGCCGGGTCGGGGCAGCGCGCGGACGGTGCCTCGGGGACCCCGACACCGGCCGCCTCGGCCGCGGACGCGGACGTGGACCTGGTCAGTCGGTCGGTCGCCGCGGTCCGCGCGCTGCAGCGTGGGCAGCGACCCGACGGCGGCTGAGCGACCGCCTCAGCGCCACCAGGCCGGGAACGACAGCGTGATCGTCTCGACGAGCGCCTTCCGCGACCGCCGCGGGCCCGCGAGCCACGCCTCGATCGCCCCGACGAACCCCTGCGCGACGAAGCCGGCCGCGACGTCGTCGATGAGGTCGGGCTTGGTCGCGGGGTCGAGCTCACGGATGTGCTGGGCGCTCGACACGGTGAAGTGCTGCACGAGCAGGCGGTGCAGCGAGGCGTCCTCGGTGTCCGGGAGGCCGCGTGCGTAGATCTCGCGATGGGCGACGACGTGGTCGACGACCGCGTTGATGCCCCGACGGGTTATGGCGGCGAGTTCGTCGGCGTCCGCCCCGCGCTCGACGGCTGCGCGTCGGGCGTCGAGGTCGTCCGCACGGATCCGGTCGAGTTCGGGTGTGAGCACGTCCGCGAGCAGGGAACCGGGGGAGACGGCGTGCGAGTAGAACGTCGCGCGGTTGATCCCCGCCGCCCGGGTGACGTCGGCGACCGTGATCTCCGAGACCGGTCGGTCCGTCGCCAGACGGAGCACGGCCTCCCGCAACGCGGCCGTGGTGTGCAGGATCCGAGCATCGACCACGACGCTCCACCCCCTCGATGATCCGGTGCACCGACCCGCTCCGGTCGGTCGTCCGTACCGTACCGCATCCCGTCGGGCAGCTCGACGGCGGAGACGGCGTGCCCTTGCAGCGGACGACCGGGGGCCGCACCGCGCACGTCGGATGCCCGACGGCCGTCGGGACCGTCCGCGGTTGGCCGCCCGAGCACCGACCCGTACGATGGTTCGCAGGCCGAATCGATTCGATCCCGTCGCCTCCGCCGTTCCCTCCGCCCGCTCCCTCACGAAGGACGTCCGCCGTGTCCGCGCCCGCGACTCCCGGTCCGCTCAAGGTCATCATGCACCCCGGGGACGCGCTCACCCGCGGCCAACGGCTCGTCTACGTCTTCGTGCTCGGTGCCCTGACGGCGCTCGGTCCGTTCACGATCGACCTCTACCTGCCGGCGTTCCCGTCGCTCGAGCACGAGTTCGGCATCTCCGAGGGCGCGGTGCAGCTCACCCTGACGGCGACGACGCTCGGCTTCGCGGCCGGCCAGCTCATCGTCGGTCCGTGGAGCGACAAGGTGGGTCGGCGGCTGCCGCTCATCATCGCGACGAGCCTGCACATCGCGGCCTCGGTCGGTGCGGTCCTCGCGCCGAACGTCGAGGTCCTCGCGCTCTTCCGCGTCCTGCAGGGCATGGGCGCCGCGGCCGGCGGCGTCGTCGCGATGGCCACCGTGCGGGACCTGTTCGGCGGCAAGCCGCTCGTGCGGATGCTCTCGCGGCTCGCGATGGTGAACGGCCTCGCGCCGATCCTCGCGCCGCTCATCGGCTCGCAGATGCTCCGGTTCGTGTCCTGGCGCGGGGTGTTCGTCTTCCTCGCCTGCTACGGGTGCGCCGTCGTGATCGCCTCGGTGCTCCTCATCGTCGAGACCCTGCCGAAGGAGCGACGTCAGGAGTCCGGGCACGCGAGCATCGGGCAGCGGTACCGGGTGCTGCTCTCCGACCGGATCTTCGTGGGGGTCGCCCTGATCGGTGCGATGGTCTTCAGCGGGCTCTTCTCGTACCTCAGCTCGTCGCCGTTCCTGTTCCAGGGGGTCTTCGGGCTGAACGCGCAGCAGTACGGGCTGCTCTTCGCGGTGAACTCGATCGGCGTGGTGCTCGGCGTGCAGATCTCGGCGCGCCTGGCGCAGCGCGTCGGCCCGCAGTGGATCCTCGCCTGCTCCACCGCGACCCTCTTCTCGGCGTCGGTCGCGATCGTGGTGCTCGACCAGCTCAGCGCCGGCCTGATCGGGGTGCTCGTCCCCCTCTGGTTCTTCATCGCGGCGTGCGGGTTCTCGTTCCCGCTCGTGCAGGTCATCGGACTCGCGGCGCACGGCAAGGAGGCCGGCACGGCAGCGTCGCTGCTCGGCGCGCTGAACTTCGGCGTCGCCGGGCTCGTCTCCCCGGTGGTCGGCCTGCTCGGCATCACCTCGGCGACGCCGATGGCCGCGGTGATGGGCAGCACGGCCGCCGTCGCGGTCCTCGTGCTCTGGTTCGTGGTGCGGCCGCGGACGGTCCCGGCACTCAGCCACTGACGGCCGCCGTCGACCGTGGTCAGGGCCGGTGGACGGGAGGCTGACGGACGGGAGGCCCGGTTCGTCGCCGCCACGCGGCGTCCGGTCCGGCAGGCGGCGCGCCGCCCAGCGGCGGAGTCAGCGGGGGAGGAGCCCCGTGACGCAGGCGAGCTGGAGGCCGAGGACGACGAGACCGGCGACGCCGGCGAGCGCCGCCCACCCCCGCGGGTGCTCGTACCACGCCCGGCTGCCCGGCCACCGGCGGACGAACTCCCGCATCGACATGGGCTTCGTCATCTCCGAGGTCGGGAGCTCGAGTGCGGCGACCACGCGGTCGAGCCCGTCCTCGCCCCACACGTCGCCGCGCACCCGGAAGAGCGGGGTCCCGCCCTGGTCGAGCGCGACGAGTTCACGTCGCGTCCGGTCGACCGAGAGCCCGTGCGTCGTGGCGATGACGAGCTCGGCCAGGTGCGCACGCGCGAAGGACCGTTCGCGGGAGAGCACACCACGGACGGTGACGACGCCGCCCTCCACGCCGACGAAGGCGGCACGCAGACGGACGGCAGCGGTGCTCACGGCGAGCGCGAGCACGAGGACGACGACGACGAGCACCGCCCAGGCCCGCGGGGTGACCGACATCCAGGTCATGGCGACGCCCACGGGCACGACCGAGAACAGGATGCTGAGCGCGGTCGAACGGACGAGGCTCGTGCGCGGTCGCACGACCGTGTCGTACTCGTGCATGGCGAGCACTGTCGCTCGCGCCGTCGTGTCCCCCACGGCAGGTCTCCTCGTCCCCGGACTGCACAGGGAACACGTCGGACGACGGACCCCGTGACGGCGTCCCTGCCGTCCGATGTGCTGATGCCACCGGGTCCCGCCGGTGGCTTGCGGGCCAGCATAGGGCCCGGCGCCGCCGCAGCGGCAGCCCCGGCCGTTTTCCGGCCTTTCCGGGTTCCGCGGGGTGCGTCGTGGTCGGCACGGCGGGGGACCGGGCGCCGGGGCGAGGCGCGGGCGACGGCACCGACGACGACGGCCCCCGCGCAGTGCGGGGGCCGTGTGTCACTCGGCGGAGGATGGGGGATTCGAACCCCCGAGGGCTTGCACCCAACACGCTTTCCAAGCGTGCGCCATAGGCCACTAGGCGAATCCTCCGGGCGCCACCTCGCGGTGACGACACCCCATGCTACAGGTCCCGGAGGGTGGTGACGACCGCGGCCGTCCACAGGGCTGTCGACCCAGCGGCCGTGACACCCGCGAGGGCTACCCTGGAAGCGTGTCGACCCGCATCTCCATCACGTCAGCAGAAGGACACACCGGCAAGAGCACCGTCGCGCTCGGGGTGCTCGAGACCCTCGCCCGCACGGTCGGACGCGTCGGCGTGTTCCGCCCGGTGGCCCGGTCGGTGGACGAGCCCGACTACGTGCTCGAGCTGCTGCTGCAGCACACCGCCGTCGACATCCCCTACGACGACGCGATCGGCGTGACCTACGACGACGTGCACGCCGACCCCGACGCCGCGCTGGCCACGATCGTGAACCGGTTCGGGCAGGTCGAGCGGCGCTGCGACGCGGTCGTGGTGCTCGGGTCCGACTACACCGACGTCGGCAGCCCCACCGAGCTGTCCTTCAACGCGAAGGTCGCCGCGAACCTCGGGGCCCCGGTGCTCCTCGTGCTCGGCGGCCGTGACGCGGCGGGGCGGACTGCCCGGACCCCGCAGGACATGGCGCAGGTGGCGGACGTCACGACGAGCGAGCTCCGGGCGGCGCACGCGCAGCTCCTCGGCGTCGTGGTGAACCGTGCCGACCCGGACGCGCTCGCGGCCATCGTGGCGAGCGTCGAGACCGCGGTGCACGACGACCACCCGGACGCACCGGTCTGGGCGATCCCCGAGGACTCCGTGCTCGTGGCACCGACCGTCCGCTCCCTGCTCGAAGCCACCGAGGCCACCCTCGTCCGGGGCGACGAGGCCCTCCTCGACCGCGAAGCCCTCGGCACCGTCGTCGCCGGCATGAGCATGGAGAACGTGCTCCCGAGGCTGATCGAGGGCGGGATCGTCGTCGTCCCGGGTGACCGCAACGACGTGCTCATCGCCACGCTCCTCGCCAACCAGTCCGAGACGTTCCCGAGCCTGGCCGGCGTGATCCTCAACGGCGGGTTCGAGACCGCGCCGCAGATCGCGCGCCTGCTGGAGGGGCTGTCGAGCTCGCTGCCGATCGCGCAGAACGCCCTCGGGACGTACGACACGGCACTGCGGATCACCCAGACCCGCGGGCGGCTCGCGGCGGACTCCCCGCGGAAGGCCGACATGGCCCTCGCGCTGTTCGAACGGCACGTCGACGCCGACGCCCTGCTCGCACACCTGCAGGTCACGCCGTCCGGGGTCGTGACGCCGCTCATGTTCGAGCACGGGCTGCTCGACCGGGCGCGCGAGTACGGCACCCGGATCGTCCTCCCGGAGGGCGACGACGACCGGATCCTCCGTGCGGCGTCGACGCTGCTGCAGCGCCAGGTGTGCGACCTGACGATCCTCGGCGACCCGGCCGCGATCCGGACCCGGGCGACCGAGCTCGGCCTCGACCTCGACGCGGCGCAGCTCACCTCGCCGTTCGACCCCGAGCTACGCGAGCGCTTCGCCGAGGAGTACACGCGGCTCCGCGCCCACAAGGGGATGTCGATCGAACTCGCGCGCGACACCGTCACCGACGTCTCGTACTTCGGCACGATGATGGTGCAGCTCGGCCTCGCCGACGGCATGGTTTCCGGGGCGAAGCACACGACCGCGCACACCATCCGCCCGTCGTTCGAGATCATCAAGACCCGCCCGGACACCTCAATCGTGTCGAGCGTGTTCCTGATGGCCCTCGCCGACCGGGTCCTCGTGTACGGCGACTGCGCGGTCATCCCGGACCCGACGAGCGAGCAGCTCGCCGACATCGCGATCTCGTCGGCGGCCACCGCGATGCAGTTCGGCATCGAGCCGCGCGTGGCGATGCTCAGCTACTCGACGGGCGACAGCGGGACCGGCGCCGACGTCGACAAGGTGCGCGCCGGGACGGCGTTCGTCCGCGAGCGCCGCCCCGACCTGCTCGTCGAGGGGCCGATCCAGTACGACGCGGCCGCCGACCCGACGGTCGCGAGCACGAAGATGCCGGACTCGCCCGTCGCCGGGCACGCGACCGTGTTCATCTTCCCGGACCTCAACACGGGCAACAACACCTACAAGGCCGTCCAGCGGTCCGCCGGTGCCGTGGCCATCGGCCCGGTGCTGCAGGGCCTCCGGAAGCCGATCAACGACCTGTCCCGTGGCGCGCTCGTCAGCGACATCGTCAACACGGTCGCGATCACCGCGATCCAGGCCGGCACCGCCGGCGAGACCGCCGCCGCAGCCGTCTGACCACCGCACGCGACCCGACCGCCGGTGGCGGGCCGGGCCTCCCGACCGAACAGGAGCCACCAACCGTGACCGCAGCCCTCGTCGTGAACTCCGGATCGAGTTCGTTCAAGTACCAGCTCATCGAGCTGGAGGGCGAGCGCACGCTCGCCTCCGGGCTCGTCGAGCGCATCGGCGAGTCGACCGGGTCGTGGAAGCACACGAACGCGCTGACGGGGGAGTCCTCGTCGAACGACGCGGCCTCGGTCCCCGACCACGCGGCCGGGTTCCAGGCCATGCTCGACGCGTTCGGGAAGACCGGGCCGTCCTTCGACGAGCACCCGCCCGCCGTCGTCGGACACCGCGTCGTGCACGGCGGGACGCGCTTCGCGGCCGCGACGGTCGTCACCGACGAGGTCGAGCAGCAGATCGACGCCCTGTCGTCGCTCGCACCGCTGCACAACCCGGCGAACCTCGAGGGGATCCGAGCCGCGAAGCAGGTCTTCAGCGACGTGCCGCACGTCGCGGTCTTCGACACCG
This sequence comes from Microbacteriaceae bacterium PS02332, assembly GCA_029959645.1. Classification (GTDB taxonomy): domain Bacteria; phylum Actinomycetota; class Actinomycetes; order Actinomycetales; family Microbacteriaceae; genus Curtobacterium. The sequence continues at coordinate 14,317 of JASCOJ010000090.1, forward strand.
CCTTCCACCAGACGATGCCGCCCGAGGCGTACACGTACGCGATCCCGGCCGACCTCGCCGAGCAGCACCAGGTCCGGCGGTACGGCATGCACGGCACCAGCCACAAGTACGTCTCGGAGCAGACCGCCGCGTTCCTCGGGCGGCCGCTGTCGGAGCTGAAGACGATCGTGCTCCACCTCGGCAACGGAGCGTCCGCCGCGGCCATCGACGGAGGCCGCTCCATCGAGACCTCGATGGGCCTCACGCCACTCGAGGGCCTCGTGATGGGCACCCGGTCCGGCGACCTCGACCCCGCCGTCCTCATCCACCTCCACCGTGAGGCCGGGATGAGCTTCGAGGACCTCGACACCATGCTGAACAAGCAGTCGGGCCTGCTCGGCCTCACCGGCAACGGCGACATGCGCGACGTCCAGGAGGCCGCGAGCAACGGCGACGAGACCGCCGAAGCGGCGCTCGCCGTGTACCGGCACCGCATCCGCCGCTACGTCGGTGCGTACACGGCGCAGCTCGGCGGGCTGGACGCGGTGGTCTTCACCGCGGGCGTCGGGGAGAACAACGCGCTCCTGCGCCGCCGTGTCCTCGCCGGGCTCGAGCACCTCGGCATCGAGATCGACCCGGACCGCAACGAGCTGCACGCGAAGGAGGCCCGGCGCATCTCCACGGACGGCTCGCGGGTCGCGGTCCTCGTCGTGCCGACGAACGAGGAACTCGAGATCGCCCGCCAGTCGGCGGCGGTCGCGCTCTGACGCTGCGGTCCGCCCTGGACGGACGGGAGGCCCGACCACCGACCGGTGGGCGGGCC
>JASCOJ010000091.1 GCA_029959645.1 Microbacteriaceae bacterium PS02332
CCCCCCCCCCCGCGCGCGCGCCCCCCCCCCCCCCCCCCCCCCCCCCCCCGGCCCGGTCACCCCTGCGGCGTGGTCTGCCCCTCGGCCTGCAGGGCCTCCTGGATCGCGTCCTGGAGCTTCTTGTCCGCCTCGGCCGCGGCGACCAGGTCGTTGTCCGCGTACGCCTGCTGGCGGTCCTGGAGCGCCTGGTTCGCCTCCTGCAGCGCCTGCTGCACCGCCGGGTTCGCGCTGCCCGCCGAACCGGTGGACCCGCTGCCCGCCGAGCCGCTGCCCGTCGAACCGCCGGTGCTGCCACCGGTCGAGGTGTCCGCACCCGTGCCCGCGTCGGACGAACCGCTGTCGCCCGTCCCGGCCGCGGCACCCGAGTCGCCCGCGGACGCCCCGGAGTTGCCCTCGAACAGCTTGTCGAGCGCCTGGTCGAGTGTGTCCTCGAACGCGATCTTGTCGCCGAAGGCCACGAGGACCTTCTGCAGCAGCGGGTAGGACCCGCTCGAGGTCGACTGCACGTAGACCGGCTGCACGTAGAGGAACCCACCACCGACCGGCAGCGTGAGCAGGTTGCCCTGCTTCACGGTGCTGTTGCCGCGCTTCAGGATGTTGAGCTCCTGCGAGACGGTCGGGTCGGAGTTGAACAGGTTCTGCACCTGCGACGGTCCGGGGATGCTGTCGGTCTTCGGGATGGTCAGCAGCGTGAGCTTCCCGTAGTTCTTCGACTTCTTGCCCTTCCCGGCGCCACCGGCGTCCGAGTCGACGGCGAGGTAGCCCGTGAGCACGTTGCGCGCGTTCGACGACGAGTTCTGCTTCGGGATGTACGTGCTGTACAGCGAGTACGCCGTCGCCTGCCCGGGCACCTTCATCGTCAGGTAGTACGGGTCCTGCAGGTTGTTCGTCGCCGCCGTCTGCGTACCGAGCGCTGCCGTGCGGTTGGTCGTCGTCGTGCTGCTCGATTGCGCGTCGGAGTCGCCCGTGCTCGTCTGCGTCGGGTCCGCGGGCGTCGTCCACGCGTCGTCACCCGAGTAGAGCGAGTTGGCGTTGGTGACGTGGTAGGTGCCGAGGATGCTCCGCTGCACCTTGAACAGGTCGGACGGGTAGCGGACGTGCTCGAGCAGCCCGGCGCTCATGTCCGACACCGGCTGCAGGGCGGTCGGGAAGATCTTCTGCCACGTCTTGAGCACCGGGTCGGTGGTGTCCCAGGCGTAGAGCGTGACCTTGCCCGTGTACGCGTCGACGGTCGCCTTCACCGAGTTGCGGATGTAGTTGACCTGGTCGGTGCGGTAGGAGCTCGTGTCGGCACCGTTGATGCTGTCCTCGAGGCTGCGGCTCTGCGAGTAGGGGTACGCGTTGCTCGTCGTGTAGCCGTCCACCACCCACTGGATGCGGTGGTCGACGATGGCCGGGTAGGCGTCCTTGTCGAGCTGCAGGTACGGCGCGACCTTCTGCACGCGCTGCACCGGGTTGCGGTCGTAGAGGATCTGCGAGTCGGCGTTCACCGCGTTCGACAGCAGGATCTGCTCCGACTGGAACTTCGCGGCGTAGACGAGCCGGTTGAAGAAGTTGCCGATGGTCGGACCGCCGTTCGCCGCGTACGTCGTCGTGGCGTTGCCGTCGTTGTCGTCCGAGCCGGAGGGGTAGTCGAGCTCGACGTCCTTCGTGCCCTTCGGTGCGCCGACGATCGAGTAGGCGGGCGAGTTCTCGCCGAAGTAGACGCGCGGCTGGTACTCGCCGAGGTCGCCGCTGGACGGGATGCCGGACTCGATGAACACCGGCTTGCCGTCGCTCGCGCGCTGGTTGCCGTACGCCGCGACGACGCCGTAGCCGTGGGTGTACACGAACGTGCGGTTGTACTGCGTCGCCGATGACCCGAGGCCGTCGAGGTCGATGTCGCGGACCGCGAGGACGGTGTCCTCGGTCTTGCCGTCGATCTGGTACCGGTCGACGTCGAGCTCGTCCGGGAACTGGTAGTACTGCCGGTACTGCTGCAGCTGGCTGTACGTGTCCGCGACGATCTTCGGGTCGATGATGCGGATGTTCGCGGTGGTCTGGGCGTCCTCGGACAGCGCGCCGGAGCTGGCGGTGGTGGTCGCGTCGTAGTCCCGCTCCTTGACGTCGGCGACCCCGTAGGCGTCGCGCGTGGCGTCGATGTTGCGCTGGATGTAGGCGGACTCGTAGGAGCGCTCGCTCGGCGCGACCTGGAGGCGCTGGACGACCCACGGGTAGATGCCGCCGATGACGATCGCGGACACCAGGAGCAGGCCGGTGCCGACGATGGAGACCCGCCAGCGACCGATGACCGCGGTGAGGACGAAGAGGAGGGCGACGATCGCGGCGATGCCGGCCATGATCTCGCGACCCGGGATGGTCGCGTTCACCTCGGTGTACTGCGCACCCGTGATGAGCGAGTTGTCCTTCGTCAGGGCCGCGTACTGGTCGAGCCAGAGGCTCGCGGCCTGCAGGGCGATGTACAGCGCGGCGGTGACGGCGAGCTGGATCCGCGCCGGTCGGGAGATCCGGACCTCGCGACCGCCGAAGCGGAGCGCGCCGTACAGGTAGGTCGCGGCGAGCGCGGCGAGGCCGGCGATGAGGACGACGGCCGAGGAGTAGGCAACGACCGAGCGCCAGAACGGCAGCTCGAAGACGTAGAAGCCGATGTCGAGGCCGAACTGCGGGTCCTTCTTGCCGAACGACGTCCGGTTGAAGTACTCGAGCACCATGCTCCAGCGCGGTGCCGTCGCGAGCCCGGCGAACACCCCGAGGACGACCGGGATGCCGATCATCACGACACGGCGCAGCGGTTCGATGACCTGCTGGTAGCGGTCGAGCTGCGAGTTCAGCTTCGCGTACACCGGACGGAACCGGAACGCGATCGCGATGCTCACGGCGACCGGGACGGCCATGCCGAGGAACCCGGCGACGAACATGCCGGTGCCGGCGAGCCAGCGCGTGGTGAGGACCTGCTCGAACCCGAGCTGCGCGAACCACGCGTAGTCGGTGTACAGGCTCGCGAAGATGAAGAAGCCGATCACCAGTGCGGCCAGCACGATGATCGTGACCACGATCGGGACCCGCGGCGAACGCCGCCCAGAGGAGGAGGGACCCGCGGTGGACGAGGTGTTCGTCACTGTTTGTGCTCCAGACGTGTCGGACCGGCGGCGCCGGCAGGCCGCGCCGTCAGTGCTGCCGATCCTATTCGTCCCGACCGACAGTCAAGCTGTGTCGCGTCTCAGGGAAGCGGTCCGGGCCTCCCGTCCGACCAGCCTGGAGGCCCTGCCGACGCCCGTCGGTCCGCGCGCCTCGGCGACGTGGGCGGTCCGTCAGGACCCGCAGCGGGCGAGGCCCGCCGTGCTCCTGCCGGACGCGATGGTCTGGAGGTCGGTGACCGCCTGGTCGAGCGTGCGCACGGCGTAGACGTCGAGCCCGGCGGGGACGTGCCCGACGACCTCGTCGCAGTTCTGCTCGGGCGCCAGGAACACGGTCGCCCCGGCGTCCTTCGCCCCGTACAGCTTCTGTCGGATGCCGCCGATCGGGCCGACCTCGCCGCCGGCCGTGATCGTGCCGGTGCCGGCGACGTGCTTCCCGCCGTTCAACTTGCCCGGTGTGGTCTCGTCGATGATCCCGAGCGCGAACATCATGCCCGCGGACGGGCCGCCCACGTCCTGCAGCTGGATCTTCACGGAGAAGGGGAAGTCGTACCGCTCGGTGACCCCGACCCCGAGCAGCGCGGTGCCCTGCTCGCTGCGCGGGGTGACCGAGAGCTCCTTCGTGGCGCCGCCGCGCTCGACCACCACGGTCGCCGGGCTCGACGTGCCGTGGCGGGCGACGAGGGACCGGAGCGTGCTCGCGTCGGCGTTCGTGGTGAGCGAGGTGCCGTCGAACGCCGTCACGACGTCACCTTCACGGACGACCCCGTCCGCGGCGGAGCCGGGCTGCACGGTGCCGACCTCGAGCCGCGTCGGGATCTCGTACCCCTGGTGCACGAGTGCGGCCGCGACGGCGGACTGCTGCGAGTTCGTCATGTCGGCGGCGTCCTGCTGGTTCACCTGCTGGGTGGTGGTCCCGGGCGGGTAGATCGCGCTCGCCGGCACGACGGCCTGCGACTTCGTGAAGAGGGCGCGGATGACGCTCGTCCACGGCGGTCGCTGGGTCGCGGTGCCCTGCACGCTCACCGTGAGCATGTCGAGGGCCCCGGCGGTCGGGTAGGTGCGGTGCCCCTGGACGTCGATGAGCTCGACCTCCTTCGCGTCCTTCCCGGTGCCCTGCTCCTGCGTCCCGATCGTGTTGAAGACCGGGCCGGGCATCTCGATGACGTACGGGCTCGGGAGCAGGCTGGCGACGACCGCGAGCAGCACCGCGACGAGGACGGAGGTCCAGCCGACCCGACGAGCACGGGAGCGGCGGCGGGGCGCGGGGGCGAAGAGGGTCACTCGGGTCCTTCCGGCGGGGCCGTACGGGTGGTGCGGGCGCTGTTCGCCCACGGCGCAGCCGGGCGGGCGGATGCCCGGGCCCGTCCCAGGTCCGGGCGCGTGGGCAGCGGTTAGCGTAGTCCGCATGCCTGATGAACCGCAGCCGGGGCCGGACGACGACTTCCAGGAGATGCTGCGCAAGCTGCTCTCCGGTGAGGGCCAGATCGACCCGTCGCAGCTCGCCGGTGCGGCCGGCCTGCCGAACGACCCGGCCTTCGTCGCCGACCTCATGAGCCAGCTCCAGCGCGCGGCCCGCTCCGGCGGGGACGGCATCGACTTCACCGTGACCGCCGAACGCGCCGCAGGCATCGCCCGGGAGGGTGCGCACGGCGTCGACCCCGCGACCGCCCAGGCGTCCGACCAGGCCTTCCAGGTCGCGGCCCTGTGGCTCGACGAGGTCACGACGGTGGCCGAGCTCACGACGACGCCGAGCACGTACACCCGCGAGCAGTGGGCGACCGCGACCGCACCGGTGTGGACGCAGATCGCCGAGCCGGTGGCGTCGAGCATCGCCTCCGCCCTGACCGAGGCCATCGACCAGCGCGCGCCCGAGGAACTCAAGGCGATGCTCGGCGACGTGTCGAAGGCGATGCGCGGGGTCGGCGGAGCGCTGTTCGCCGTGCAGCTCGGCCAGGTCGTCGGACAGCTCGCCAAGGAGGTCGTCTCCGGCGGCGACGTCGGCATCCCGCTCCTCGACGAGCAGGTCGCCGCGCTCGTGCCGCAGAACGTCGCGGAGTTCGCCGAGGGGCTCGACGTGCCGGTCGACGAGGTCCGCATCTACCTGGCGGTCCGCGAGCTCGCACACGCCCGGCTCTTCCGCTCGGCGCGCTGGCTCCGGCTGCACATCATCTCCTCGATCACCGAGTACGCCCGCGGCGTCCACATTCCGTTCGACCGGGTCGAGGAACTCGCCGCCGAGATCGACCCGACGAACCAGGAGCAGCTCCGGGACGCACTGGCCTCAGGTGCCCTCATCCCGCCGCGCACGCCGGAGCAGGACGCTGCGCTCGCCCGCCTCGAGACGATGCTCGCGCTCGTCGAGGGCTGGGTCGACACCGTGACCGCGGCGGCCACGGCACGACTCCCCCGCGCCGGTGCGATCGCCGAGTCCGTACGGCGTCGTCGCGCCGCCGGCGGCCCGGCCGAGTCCGCGTTCGCCACGCTCGTGGGCCTCGAACTCCGACCGCGCCGGCTCCGTGAGGCGGCCACGATGTGGCAGCACGTCACCGACGAACTCGGCGCCGAGCAGCGCGACGCGCTCTGGGCCGCCTTCGACCTGGTCCCCGGGTCCGACGACGTCGACGCCCCGGAGGCCCTGGTCGCCCGGTTGCGCGACCCCGGCCAGACGGCGGAGGACGACGCGTTCGACCGGGCCCTCGAGGACCTCCTCAACGACACGACGGCCGACCGGCCGCACGAGGACGAGGACGGCGGGGTCGACGGGTCGGGTCCGGCACGCTGACGTCCGCGCCGGAGCGCTCCGTGGTGCGCTCCGTGGTGCGCTCGGCCTGACCGACGGGGGTTCTCCACAGATCGTCCGGCCACCGGTCCGTCACGCTCCGGGTGCGGCAGCGTGGAGGCATGGGCATCCGCATCGATCCGGCACTGGAGTTCCTGTGGCGCGACCCGTCCACCGTGCAGCTCGGCGCCGATCCGCCGCGGGCCGTCGTGCCCGTCACGTCGACCGGCGAGGAGCGCCTGCTGTGCGCGTTGCGGCACGAGACCGGGCGTGACGTCCTGCCCGGGGTGGCGCACGCGGTCGGGTGTCCGCCGGCCGACGCGGCCCGGGTGCTCGGAGCGGCATCGCCCGCGATGCGCGAGGTGCTCCCCGACCGTCCCGTCCCGGTCGAGGTCCACGGGTCGGACCCGCTCGCCGACGAACTCGCGCGGCTGCTCGCCGGTGACGGCGTGACGGTCGTGCGCACCACTGCGCCCCGTGGCGGACCGGTGGCCCTGCCGACGAGGGACCCGGTGCTCGCGGTGCTCGTCGCCCAGCACGTCGTCGACCCGGAGGTGCGGGTGGCGTGGACGCGCCGGTCGGTCCCGCACCTGCCGGTCGTCGTCGGTGACGGCCGGGTCCGGATCGGGCCGGTCGTCGTGCCGGACACCGGGCCGTGCCTGCAGTGCCTCGACCTCGCGCGGGCCGACGAGGACCCGGCATGGCCGGCGATCGCCGCCCAGGTCTGGGGCCGCCCGGTGGCGCCGATGTCGCCGTGGCGCACCACCACCGTGGCGTCCACGGTCGCCCGGATCGTGCTCGACCGGCTCCTGCTCGTCGAGCAGCCGACCGACGACCGGCAGTTGCTCGTCGACCGCGACGACCTCGCCGTCACGAGCCGGCGGGTCGCTCCGCATCCGCGCTGTGCGTGTCGAGCGCTCCCAGGAACCGACTCGGCTGCCGGGGTCCACCCCGTGCCGAGCCCTGCCCGGACCACGTGACCGTGAGCGTCCGGCGGGCCCGCGTGATGCCGACGTAGAACAGCCGGCGCTCCTCCTCGATCCCGCTCTCCGTGGTGGCGTACGAGATCGGCAGGAGCCCCTCGGCGGCACCGGCCACGACGACGTGCGGCCACTCCAGGCCCTTCGACGAGTGCAGCGTCGCGAGCGTCACTGCGTCGAGCTCCGGCTCGTGGTGGGTCGCCGCGCGGTCGACGAGGTCGGCGGTGAACTCCTGCATCGTCGTGCCCGCGGGGGCGGCCTCGGCGAGCTGCATCACGGCCTGCAGCGCCTCCCACTGCTCGCGGACCGCGCCGGTGCCCTCCGGGGGCGTCCTCGTCCACCCGCTGATCTGCAGGACGAGCTCCACCCGGCGCAGCAGGTCGTCGTCGGTCTGCCGGACGGCCTCGCCGCGCATGTGGTGCACGGCGAGCTTGACCTCGGGCCGGTCGAAGAACCGCCCGCCGCCCTGCACGCGGTACGGCACCTGGTTCCGGGTGAGCGCCGCCTCGATCGCCGCGGACTGCGCGCCGACGCGGAAGAGCACGGCGCAGTCGCCGTACGCGGCGCCGCCGTCGACGAGCTCGACGATCCGCCGGGCGATCGTCTGCGCCTCGTCACCGTCGTGCGCGCACGCCACCACGACGGGCTCCGGGCCGGGCTCGGCGGTCTGCGCGACGAGGTCGAGCGCGCCGGGCTGCCCGCGCATGAGCGTGTTGGCCGCGGTGACGACCTCCCGGGTCGACCGGTAGTTCCGCTCGAGCCGGAGCACCGACGCGCGGGGGAACTCGCTCCCGAACCCGAGCAGGTAGCGGCTCGAGGCACCGGCGAACGAGTAGATCGTCTGGCTGGCGTCGCCGACCACGCACAGGTCGTCCCGGCCGCCGAGCCAGGCCCGGAGGAGGTCGTGCTGCACGGGCGAGACGTCCTGGTACTCGTCGACGACGAAGAACCGGTACTGCTGCCGGACGTAGGAGGCCACGCGCGGCTCGGACTCCACCATGCCGAGGGTGGCGAGCAGCACGTCCTCGAAGTCGAGCTGCCGCCGGTCGTCCTTCAGCCGCTCGTACGCGCGCATGAGGTCGATCACCCGTGCCGCCGGGGTGTCCCGCGGCATCGTCCGCTCGGCCGCAGCGGCCTCGTACTCGTCGAACGTCAGGCGCTGCACCTTGCGCCACTCGACCTCGGCCGCGAGGTCGCGGAGCGCCGGGGTGTCGACGCGCATGCCGATGGTGTCGGCGGCGTGCGCGATCACCCGGCCCTTCGACTGGACGATGGCCGGTGCATGCCCACCGACGGTGTCCGGCCAGAAGTACCCCAGCTGCGACATCGCGGCCGCGTGGAACGTCCGGGCCTGCACCGCCCCCGCGCCGAGCGCCCGGAGGCGCGAGCGCAGTTCACCGGCGGCACGCGTCGTGAACGTCAGGGCCAGCACGTGGCCGGGCGAGTACGTGCCGGTGGCGACACCGTACGCGATCCGGTGCGTGATCGCCCGGGTCTTGCCGGTCCCCGCCCCCGCGAGGACGGCGACCGGGCCGAGGAGCGTCCGGGCGACGGTGCGCTGCTCGGCGTCGAGCGCCGCGAGCAGCTCGTCCGGGCCGGGCGGTGGTGACGTCGGTGCGGTCAGGGTCACGGCAGGTCCAGCGGACCGCCGTACCACTCCTCGATGAGGGCGCGGGCGATCGAGGTCCGACCCGGCAGGAGCACGGTGTCCCCGGCCTGCGCGCGGAGCTCCTCGCGCGAGAACCAGCGGACGTCGAGGATCTCGACGCCGTCCGGTCGGGCGGAGGTCGGGTCGCCGTCGACGGCCCGGGCGCGGAAACCGACCATGAGCGACGCCGGGAAGGGCCAGGGCTGGGAGCCGAGGTACTCGGGCTCCTCGACCGCGACGCCGGACTCCTCGAGGACCTCGCGACGGACGGCGTCCTCGAGCGACTCCCCCGGTTCGACGAACCCGGCGAGCAGGGAGTACCGGTTCGCGTCCCACGCGGCGTTCGAGCCGAGCAGGATGCGGTCCTCGCGGTCGGTGACGGCGACGATGATCGCGGCGTCGGTCCGCGGGAAGTGCTGGTGCCCCTCGGGGTCGCGGCGCACCCAGCCGGCGCTGACCGACTCGGTCGCCAGTCCGGTGCGCGGCGAGAACCCGTGCACGGCGTGCCAGTTCGCCATCGCGACGGCCTCGACCGCGAGGCCCTGGTCGCGCGCGGACAGCTCGGTGCCGAACATCCGGAGGTTCTCCCATGCGTCGGCGTCCGGCTCGATCCGGGCCGCGGCCGCGTCGTCGACGAGCACCGCGGCGAACCGGGTGCCGGCCGGGGCGTCCTCGGCGTCCGTGACCGCCCGGCCGAGGTAGAGCAGGGTGCCGTCCGCGGGCAGGACCGCCGCGTCGACGAACCGGAGCGTGCCGTCGGGCCGACGGAGCATGGCACCGCGGTGGACGGGCAGGAACCGGGTCGCGGGGTCCTCGCGCAGGGTCCGCTCGACGTCGGGCGTCGTGCGGTGCTCCGCGTCACGGTCCAACTCGTTGCGGGCGAGCGGCAGCCGGGCGGCGAACTCCACGGTCACGTGGATCTCCTCGTGGTCGAACTCTCGTCCCGGACACAGGGAGCGCCGGGTCTCCCGCGGTCCGTCACGGGCGACGGGCATCCGCCCGGGCCAGCGTGGCGCGCACCCTCGGTGCCGCGTGCGGACCTACCCTGAGGGGCATGGCGGGATCCCAGTTCACTCTAGCCGCGTTGGCGACGACGGCCGTGCCCGGGCTCGTCGTCACCGGGACGCGCACGCTCGGCTCGGTGGCGTCCGGGGACTACGAGTCCGCCGTCCTCCGGGATGCCGACGGCGCGACCTCGACGATCCGCCGCCCGCGCAACCAACGGGCCGAGGCCCGGCAGTCCGCCGACCTCGTCGCGATCCGGGCGCTGAGCGCCGGGATCCGCACGCGCCTCCCGTTCGCCGTGCCCGAGTACCGCGGCCAGGCGCCGATCGGCTCGACCCGCGCCATCCTCACGACCTTCGTGCCGGGCACGCACCCGGCGCTCCGCGACCTGACCGACCGTCCGGAGCTCGCGACGAGCGTCGGTCGCGCCCTCGCCGCGGTGCACGTCCTGCCGACGAGCTTCGTGACCGACGCCGGCCTGCCCTCGCTCACCCCGTTCGAGGTGCTGCGTTCCGCGGTGTCGGTGATGGACCGCGCGGTCGCGACGAAGCTCGTGCCGGCCGCCCTGCAGCAGCGGTGGGAGGGCGCGGCCCGCGACCAGCAGCTCTGGCAGTTCACGCCCACCGTCGTGCACGGTGCGCTCGGCGTCGACGCGCTCCTGGTGCAGGGCGACGACGTCTCCGGTGTCCTCGGCTGGGGCGAGCTCCGACTCGGCGACCCGGCGAAGGACCTGTCCTGGGTGCTCGCCGGCCGCGGCGAGGCGTTCGACACCGTGCTCACGGCGTACACCGCGAACGGCGGCGGGCGCGACCGGCAGCTCGCGCAGCGGGCGCGCGTGCACCACGAGCTGGAGACCGCGCAGTGGCTGCTGCACGGCGTCCAGGTGAAGAGCACCGAGGTCGTCGACGACGCGGTCGCCATGATGCAGCGCCTGGCCGAGGCGGTCGACGCCCCGTCCGCGGCACCGCTCCAGGCCGTGTCGCCGGACACGATGGAGATCGGCGAGGTCGAGCAGCTGCTCTCCTCCACCGAGCGCAAGCACGGCTGACGGTCAGCCGACCACGGCACGCCAGGCGCGCTCGAGCCCGTCCCGGTCGAGGAGGGCCGACGGCCGTACCTCGAGGTCGTCGGCGACGAAGTAGAACACGGCGTCGACCTCCGCGATCGGTCGTCCCGTGAACTCGGCGTAGGCGACGCGGTAGAGCGCGAGCTGGAGCTGCCGGCGCTCGAGGTCGTCCGCGCCCGTCGGTGCCTTCCCGGTCTTCCAGTCGACGACCTCGATGCGGCCGTCGATCGCGTAGACCGCGTCGAGCTTGCACACGACGCTGTGCCCGAGGAACGGGATGTGGATCTCGCGCTCGACCTCGACCGGCGTCAGGTCCGCCCAGCGTGACCGGGCGAAGGTGTCCTGGAACGCCGCGAGTCGTCGGGCGTCGTCGTCGGTGACTCCGGCGTCCGGGGAGGTCTCCCGGTCGCGGTCCGGGTCGTCGCCCCATCCGTCGAGATCGCCGTCCCAGCCACCGAGGGCCGGTCCGACGTCGCCCCGCGCGCGCTGCTCCACCCACTGGTGGAAGAGCGTGCCGAGGCGTGTCGCGCGGTACGGGCGCTCCGGCATCGGCCGGCGCAGGCGTTCGGCGACCGCATCCGGTTCGCCGAGGTAGTCCTTGAAGCCCGACGCCGGGATGCGGTGCGGCACGGCGACGACGTGCGCCGCGGACCGGGCCGCCCGGCGTTCGGCGAGCAGCAGGTCGATGTCCGCGGCGAAGCGACCCGCCGCCCCCGGGTTCGCGTTCCGTACCCGGTCGGCCGCGGCGAGGACGCGGGCTCCGCGGGCGCCGAACGGCTCGTGCGGCCACGTCTGCGTGGCGCCCTCGTCGCCGAGCGGGTTCGTCTCGTGCACGGTCGACGTCGGCACGGCGTCCGCGGGGAGGACCCCGGCGTCCACGAGCTCGCCGAGGTACCGGCTCGGCGGGGTCGGCTTCACGCCGGTCGACCAGGACGACCCGGTGACGAGCAGGTCGTGCCGCGCACGCGTGAGCGCCACGTAGGTGAGCCGGCGCTCCTCGTCCTCGTTCCGGGCCTTGACGGCCTCCTTGAAGGCGTCGATCGCGTCGACCACGTCCTTCTGCGTCTCCCGCCCACGCCACGCCAGACGCGGGAGCTCGTCGGCGTCGCCCCGGAACTCGTAGGGCAGGCGGCCGAAGCCGAGCCAGCCGGTGGAGCCCTCCTGCGGCCGCGCGGGGAGCCCACCCTCGACCATCCGCGGCACCGCGACGGCGTCCCACTCCAGCCCCTTGGAGCCGTGGATGGTCAGGACCTGGACCGTCCCCGCCTCCGGCTCCTCGGAGCGCGGCCCCATGTCGTCCCGGCGGGCGGCCGCGTCGACCCAGTCGAGGAACGCCCCGAGGTCGGCACGGTCGTCGGTCTGCACGAAGCCGGACAGCTCGTCGACGAAGGCGTCCAGGAACGCGGTCCCGCCCTGCTCGTGGGCCGCCACCTCGATGTCGAGGCGCATCTCCTGCACCACGAGCGTGACGAAGTCGACGAGGTCGCCGCCGGCGCGGGCCCGGAGCGCAGCCAGCTGCCCGCCGAGGGCGCGCATCCGCTCCCGACCGGCCGGGCTGATCCCGGCGAGGGCGGTGTGGTCGTCGGGCGCGGTCGTGACGAAGTCGAGCGCGTCGACGATCGACCCCTGCTCCCCGACCGCGACGGAGGCCCGGAACGCGGCCGTCACGGCGTCGTCGAGCTTCCGGTGCGCGTGGTCCCGGCCGAACAACCAGCGAGCGAGCCCGTGCAGCGCGACGACGTCCGCTGCACCCACGCGCCACCGTGCCCCGGCCAGGAGGCGGATGAGGTCGTTGCCGGCCGCGGGGTCGTGCAGCACCCGGAGGCACGCGACGAGGTCGACGATCTCCGGCCGCTGCAGCAGCCCGCCGGTACCGAGGACGTGGAAGGGCACGGCGCGGGCGGTGAAGGCCGCCGTGAACGCCGCGAGGTCCTTCCGCGCGCGGAGCAGCAGGGCCAGCGAGGCGCCGGGGTTCCGTGCCCGGTGGTCGGCGAACCAGACGGCGACCGCGTCGGCCTCCTCCGGCAGGGTCTCCGGGAACGCCACCGCGACCGAGCCGGCGTCGGCACCGGGCCGCGGTTCGAGCCGCTCGACCGGGACCTCCGACGCCGCCGACAGCGGCGCGACGACCGCGTTCGCGGCGGCGAGCACGTCGACCGGGTTCCGCCAGCTCGTCGAGAGCGGGTAGGTGCGGACGGACTCGGGGCGGTCGTCGGCCGCGGCGAAGTCGGCCGGGAAGCGTGCGAGGTTCGCCGCGCTCGCGCCGCGGAACCCGTAAATGGACTGGTGCGGGTCGCCGACGGCCATCACCGGGTGGTCGGCGAACAGCCGGGCGAGGAACCGCGTCTGCACGACCGAGGTGTCCTGGTACTCGTCGAGGAGCACGACCCGGAACCGGCCGCGCAGGTCCTCCGCGACGCGGGGTGCCGCCTCGGCCGCGGCGAGCGCCAGGGCGATCTGGTCGGAGAACTCGACGAAGCCGCGCTCGACCTTCTGCCGGCGGAACTCCTCGACGAGGTCGGCCAGCGGCTCGAGCGCCCCCACGGCCGCCACGGCGTCGGTCACCGCACGGTAGGGCGTCCCCCGGGGTGAGCCCGGCAGCGCGAGCGTCTCCGCGAAGGCGATCGCGAACCGGCGCAGGTCCGCCGTCGCGACGAGGTGCTCCGACGCGGCGCCGGCCAGGGCGACCACCGCGGCCGTGACCGTGTCGACCCCGCGGTCGAGCCCGGCGAGCCGGTCGTCGCCGGACGCCACGACCACCCGCCGCGCGAGCTGCCACGCGGAGGGTTCGGTGAGCACCTGCGACTCGCCGTCGCGCCCGACGAGCAGGGCGTTCTCGCGGAAGACCGCGTTCGCGAAGGCGTTGTACGTGGAGACCGTCGGTGCCTCGAAGGCGTCGCCCGGGGCGATGAGGCCAGCGTGCTCGAGCGCGCCGATCCGCTCGCCGATGCGGACGCCGAGCTCGCCCGCGGCCTTCCGGGTGAAGGTCAACCCGAGCACCTGGTCCGGCCGGACGAACCCGTTCGCGAGGAGCCAGACCACACGCGAGGCCATGGTCTCGGTCTTGCCGCTGCCCGCGCCGGCGACGACGAGCGCCGGGGCGAGCGGCGACTCGATGACGGCGCGCTGCTGCGCGGTCGGTCGGGGTCGCTCGAGCGCGTCGGCGAGCACGTCGGCGTCGTACCGCACGGCGGCCGGCTCGGAGGCCCGGATCGCCTCCGTCGCGGTCGTCCCGTCGGTCACCAGGTCACCTCACTGACGACGTGGATGCGGCACTCGACGCCGGTGCGGGCGCGCTCGCAGTGCGCGTCGACGTTCGCGATGAAGGTCCGGCCCGCCATGCCGCGGGCGACGTCGTGGAGGCGCTCCCGGTAGGCCTCGCGGGCCTCCGGGTCGAACGCCCGCTGGGTCCGCTCCGAGTACGCGTGTGCGCCCTTCGGGTTCTGCACGAACACGAGCCGTGCGTCGGTCATCTCGACGCCCGCGGGGACGCCCTCGACGGCGCCGTCCGCGACCGCGAGCTGGTAGGCGGCGAGCTGCGGGTGCGCCGGCATGTCGTTCTTCTCGCTCGGCATCCACCGGCCCGTCTTCAGGTCGACGACGCTGACCCGTCCGTCGGGGTCGGCCTCGATCCGGTCGATGCTGCCGCGGATGCGTGCCGGACCGGTGACGAGGGCGAACGTCGCCTCGGCGGCGAGCACCTCGCGGCCCGCGCCGGCGGTGGTGCGCAGGTAGTCGCTGAGCCCCTCGATCATGCGGCGGGCCCGGCCGCGCTCCCGGTCCCCGATCCAGGGCGACTCGAACGTCAGCTCGTCCCAGCGCTCGTCCACGCGTTCCCAGAGCGACTCGACGTCGACGGCGGTGGCGTGCTCCATCACCTCGTGCACGATCGTGCCGATGCCCATCGCCGGGCTCGGCGCCCCGCCGCCGAAGGTCTGCGCGAACCAGTGCACGGGGCACTCCTCGAACGTGCCGATGCGTGACGGCGAGACCGAGGCGGTGGGCGGGACGGGGTCGCCGCCGTCCTCGGGCACGACCGGGTCGGCGTCGAGGTCCACGAGCGGCTCGTCGGTCGTCGGCTCGGCGAGGCCGTACCAGTCGTCGGGAGCGGCACCGGCGACACCGGCCTCGGCCAGCCGCGCCAGGGCCGAGGCCGCCTCGGAGTCACCGGAGGCGACGACCCGGCGTCGGAGCGACCCGGCGAGCCCGCGGAGCGACAGCGGGTGTACGGACGCCTGGCGGTCCGGCGGCGTGGGCACGAGCCGCACGAACGGGGACGGGGACTCGTCGTCGTTCGCGACGGTCCCGATGACGACCTGCGTGGTCGCCCGCGACACCGCCCGCGCGAAGAGGCGGAGTTCGTCGGCGACGCCGCCCCCCCCGGGGGGGGCGCGGGGGGGGGGGCCCCCCCCCGCCCCCCCGCCCCGGCCCG
>JASCOJ010000092.1 GCA_029959645.1 Microbacteriaceae bacterium PS02332
CGGGGGGGGGGGGTGTTGTTAAAACGCCCGGGGGGGGGCCCCCCCGGCCCGGGGGGGGGGGGCCCGCCCCACCCGGGGGGGGGGGGGGGGCCCCCCCCCCCCCCCCGCGTCCACCCTCCTCCGCGGGGGACCGCTGCTCACGCGCGGTCCGCCCGGGGACGGCGACTACCCGATCGAGAGCGCGGTCCAGGAGACCGGCGGGAGCTCGATCGTGATCGTGTCGCCGTCGCGGGTGACCGTCTCGTTCGGCTTCAGGCCGACGCGGGACGTGTTCGCCAGGTCGTTCACGGCGTGCAGGTCGTCGTCCCAGATGCCCTCGGCCCGCACGTCGCCCTCGACCGACAGGCCGGCGAGGTCGATCGTGACCGTGGTGCTCTCGGTCTGGTGGCGGTTGACGAGGAACACCGCGGCGCGGCCGTCCTCCACCGTCGCGGCCGAGTCGACGACCGGCACGGTGCCGTGCTTCCCGCCGTCGACCGTGTCACCCGATGCCACGACGTTGAGCGACGTGCCGTGGGCCAGACGCGAGGTGACCGAGAACGGGAAGAACGTCGTCTGGCGCCAGGCCTCACCACCGGGCTCGGTCATGATCGGGCCGATCACGTTGACGAGCTGCGCGATCGACGCCGAGGCGACCCGGTCCGCGTGGCGGAGCAGCGAGATGAGGAGCCCGCCGAGCACGACGGCGTCGGCGACCGTGTAGACGTCCTCCAGCAGGCGCGGGGCGACCGGCCACTCGTCGAGCGTGAAGGTCTTCTGCTGCGCCTCCCACTTCGTGATCGACCAGACGTTCCACTCGTCGAACGAGATGTCGATCCGCTTGTCCGAACCCTTGTGCGCCTGCACGTGGTCCGCGGCGGTCGTGACCGTCTTGATGAAGTGGTCCATGTTCGCGCCGGAGGCCAGGAACGAGGTGAGGTCCTGGTCCTCCTCGTAGTAGGCGTGCGCCGAGATGTAGTCGACGTCCTCGTACGCGTGCTCGAGGACGGTGCGCTCCCACTCGCCGAACGTGGGCATCGACGCACCCGACGACCCGCAGGCGACGAGCTCGAGGTCGGGCTGGATCTGCCGCATCGCCTTGGCGGTCATCGCGGCGAGCTTGCCGTAGTCCTCGGCGTTCTTGTGGCCGAGCTGCCACGGCCCGTCCATCTCGTTGCCGAGGCACCACATCGTGATGCCGAACGGCTCCTCGCGGCCGTTCGCCTTGCGCTCCTCGGAGCGGGCGGTCCCGCCGGCGATGTTCGCGTACTCGAGCAACTCGATCGCCTCGGCGGCCCCGCGCGTCCCGAGGTTCACGGCGAGCATGAGCTCGGAGCCGACCGAGTCGAGCCACTGCTGGAACTCGTGCAGGCCGACCTCGTTCGTCTCGGTCGAGTGCCAGGCGAGGTCGAGGCGGCGCGGGCGCTGGTCGACCGGGCCGACGCCGTCCTCCCACTTGTAGCCGGAGACGAAGTTGCCGCCGGGGTAGCGGATGGTCGTGACGCCCAGCTCCTTCACGAGGTCGATGACGTCCTCACGGAACCCGTGCTCGTCGGCGGTGGGGTGGGCCGGCTCGTGGATGCCGTCGTAGACGTGGCGCCCGAGGTGCTCCACGAAGCCGCCGAAGAGCCGGCGTCGCACCGGTCCCACGGTGAACGCGGAGTCGAGGACGAGGTGGGTGCGAGGCATGTGATCTCCTTCGATCAGGCAGGGCGTGGGGCGTGTGGGGTGCGGCGTCCGGACTGAGTGAGCGCTCACCCTCGTTCGACGGTACCGGTTGCGGACAGGAGACGGAAGAGGTGGCGCGCCGCGCGCAGCACCAGTAATGTGAGCGCTCACGGAGCAATGCCGCTGCCGTGATCGGGGCAGGTACCCGCCCCGTTCGGCCCGTCCCGATGGAGTGATGCCATGCCGAACCGATCCGCCCCGTCCACCCTGGGACTCGGCTCCGCCTTCTCACGGAGGAGCCTCCTCGCCGCGGGAGCCGCCGCCGCGACCGTCCTGCCCCTCGCCGCCTGTTCGAGTCCGATCTCGGCCGGCATCGCCGGCAGTGCGCTGAACCCGGAGACGCTCGTCTTCTGGAACCTCTTCGGTGGTGGTGACGGCGTCCGCATGCAGGCGATGGAGGCCGGCTACGCGAAGCAGCACGGCGGGTCGTCGTCCCTCCAGGCGACCACCTTCGCCTGGGGCAACCCGTACTACTCGAAGGTGACACTCGCCACCGTCGGGAACAAGCCGCCGGACGTCGCGATCGCGCACCTGACCCGCGCGAAGCCGCTCTG
Organism: Microbacteriaceae bacterium PS02332; assembly: GCA_029959645.1. Lineage (GTDB taxonomy): Bacteria > Actinomycetota > Actinomycetes > Actinomycetales > Microbacteriaceae > Curtobacterium. Next base: position 2,262 of record JASCOJ010000092.1, read on the forward strand.
GGACGGGGACCTGCTCGACCCGATCACCTCCGACGACCTCGCCAGCGTCGGCCTGAAGGCGAGCGACTTCAACCAGAAGGCCTGGACGGCGCAGAAGACGGACGGCAAGAACATCGCCATCCCGCTCGACACGCACCCGTTCGTGCTGTTCTACAACGTCGACGTGTGCCAGAAGGCCGGACTCCTCGACGGCGACGGCCAGCTCAAGGACCTCAGCGGCATGGAGAACTTCGAGCGCGCCCTGGCCGCCGTCGCGAAGGTCACCGGCGGGACGGCCCTCAACGTCGCGAACGTCGTGCCGGAGACGGCGACCCCGTGGCGGTTCTTCTGGACCATGTACAACCAGATCAACGGCGCGACCCCGTTCATCAGCGACGGCGGTGCGAAGCTCACCGTCAACGAGGACGCCTACACCGAGGTCACCAGCCGCACGCAGCAGTGGGTGAAGCAGGGATGGCTGAACAAAGCGCTCGACTACGCGACGGCGCAGTCGCTGATGTTCAGCGGCAAGGCCGGCTTCTTCATGCAGGGCGAGTGGGAGATCAGCACCGCGCAGTCGATCAAGGGGCTGAAGTTCGGCATGGCCCCGATCCCGACGCTGTACGACAAGGCCGCCACGCAGGCCGACTCGCACACCTTCATCCTGCCGCGGAAGGACCGCACCCCCGAGCAGCGCAAGCAGCACATGCTCTTCATCAAGCAGATGCTCGAGCAGAGCCTGACGTGGGCGGAGGGCGGGCACGTCCCGGCGTACATGCCGACGTTCGACAGCACCGCCTACAAGGAGCTCAAGCCGCAGTCGAACTACGCCGCCGCCGCCGAGACCGCGGTCTTCGACGACGCCGCCTGGTACGGCGGGTCCGGCTCGACCTTCGAGGGGACCGTCGGAGCACAGCTGGCGCTCGTGCAGCAGGGCAGCTCGACGCCTGCGCAGGCGCTCAGCGCGATCAAGAGCCAGCTGGCGACCTACCTCAACACCCCGAGCCCACTGTGACCGGGACCACCGCGCGAAAGGCACGATGACGTGACCACAGCACCAGTCCTCGACCGCCCCACCGACGCGACGACCGCGCCGCGGCGGCTCCGCACCTCCCGCGGGGTCACCACGCGCGGGCAGAGCCGCAGCGGGTGGCTGTTCCTCGCCCCCTTCGGCCTGTTCTACGTGGCCTTCCTGCTCGGCCCGACGGTCTACATGATCGTGACGAGCTTCTTCAACACCTCGACGGTCCGCACCGGCCTCGGCACCTTCGCCGGGTTCGCGAACTACGCCGAGATGCTCGGGCGCAGCGACTTCTGGTCGTCGCTCTGGCACACCCTGCAGTTCACGCTCTACACGACGCCGCCGCTGGTGGTCCTCGCGTTCGTGTTCGCCGTCCTGACGAACCGGATGAACAAGGGCCAGTGGTTCTTCCGCCTGGCGTTCTTCCTGCCGTTCATCCTGCCGTCGGCGACGATCTCGCTCATCTGGGTCTTCATCTTCACGCCAACGACCGGCCTCTTCGCGAGCCTGCAGAGCGCGCTCGGCATGACCCCCGGCTCGGGCATGCTCTCGAGCCCGAACACCGCGATGATCGGCGTCGCGATCGCCACCGTGTGGTGGACGCTCGGCTTCAACTTCGTGCTCTACCTGGCCGGCCTCCAGGAGATCCCCCGCGAGCTGTACGAAGCGGCCGCGGTCGACGGCGCCTCGAACTGGCAGCAGATCAAGTCGATCACGCTGCCGCTGCTCGGCCGGACCACGACCCTGGTCATCCTGCTGCAGATCATCGCGAGCCTGAAGATCTTCGACCAGGTCTACCTGATGACGAACGGCGGCCCGGGCATCTCGACCCAGGTCTCGCTGCAGCTCATCACCGGCGTCGGCTTCACCGACAACCGGCTCGGCGCCGCGTCCGCCGCGTCGGTGCTCCTGTTCATCGTGATCGTGGCGATCGCGGTCATCCGGCAGCTCATCGAGCGCGCTGCCGCCAAGCGAGAGATCGGTGCCTGACATGACCGCCACCGAGAGCATCACCACCGGCCGCGGCAAGCTCCGGACCGGCGTCTCCTCCGCCGCCCCCACCAGTGCCGCGAAGATCGGCGTCAGCGGGCGGGGCTTCACGATCGTGTCCGGCATCGTCCTGACGGTGTTCGCGATCATCTGGCTCATCCCGAGCCTGTTCGCCCTGAAGACGTCGCTGTCCGACAACGGCGTCGCCGCCCTCGGCGCGAACGCGATCCTGTCGAACTGGAACCCGACGCTGCACTCGTACGCGTCACTGTTCCGGTCCGGCGACATCTGGAACTGGTACCTCGCCAGCGGCGTCACGAGCGTGGTGACCGCCGTCCTCACGGTGCTCTTCGCGTCGATGGCCGCGTTCGCGCTGTCCCGGATGGTGTTCCGCGGGCGGAACGTCGCGTTCCTGCTCATCATCCTCGGCATCATGATCCCGACGCAGGTCCTGATCATCCCGATCTTCCAGGAGCTCAACGCGGTCGGCCTGCTGAACACCTACTGGTCGGTGATCTTCCCGCAGGTCCCGGCGGTGATCGCGGTGTTCATCTTCAAGCAGTTCTTCGACGGCATCCCGAAGGAACTCGAAGAAGCGGCACGCATCGACGGCGCCGGCATCTGGAAGATCTACTGGTCGGTCATCCTGCCGCTCTCGCGTCCGGTGATCGCCGCGGTGACGATCCTGACGTTCGTCGGCGTGTGGAACAACCTGCTGCTGCCGCTGTTCGTCCTGTCGAACCCGGACCTCATGACGATCCCGGTCGGGCTCGCCACGGTCCAGGGCAGCTTCGGACAGCGCTTCGCCGACATCCAGGCCGGGGCGATCCTCGCCGCACTGCCGCTGATCATCCTGTACCTCGTCTTCCAGCGACAGATCGTCGAGGGCGTGACGGGGTCGGGCCTCAAGGGCTGACGACTCCCATCGGACAGGAGGCCCGGTGCCAGCTGGCACCGGGCCTCCCGTCCGTCCCGGCGCTCCCCGCGGAGCGACCGGTACCCTCGCGAGGTGTCCACCCCGCTGCCTGGTCCCCCGCCCGTGCGGGCCCGGCACCGCCGCGCGGTCCGAGCTGGCACCCGGACGGCCGTCACGCGGACCGCCACGGCCCTCGCGGCCGTCGCCGTCGTGGTGCTCGTGCTCGCCGGGTGCACCCGGACGACGGACACCCCCGACCACGTCCCGACCGCCGGCACCACGAGCACCTCGAGCACCGCGGCCGGCCGGGGCGGGGCCTGGTCCTACCGGGACGCCACCGGCAGGACCGTGCGGCTCGCCTCCCGCCCCGAGCGCATCGTCGCCCTCGACGACCTCGCGGTGTCGTTGCTGCACTACCGCGTCCGCCCCGTCGGGGTCTTCGGGCAGGAGGCGATGGCCGACGACCCGCGCTTCTCCGACCTCGACACCACGGGCATCGCCGACCTCGGCACCACCGCGGGTGCGATCGACCTGGACCGGCTGGCCGCGCTCCACCCCGACGTCGTCGTGACCTCGGTGTACCCGACCGACACGAAGGGCACGATCGACGCCGACCGGCCCGCGTCCGGGTTCGCGAGCCTCGCCCAGCAGCGCGCGGTCGCCGCCGTCGCCCCGGTCGTGCAGGTCGCCTGGTCCGGCTCCGGGATCGACGCGGTCGACCGCGTCACGAGCCTCGCTCGGTCGCTGGGCGCGTCACGATCCGTCGTCGACGCTGCCCGCCGCCGGTTCGACGAGGCACGCGACCGCCTCCGCACGGTCGCCGAGGGCACGGACGTCCGTGTGGTCTCGCTGTACGCGGACGCCGACGGCGTGTACGTCACCCGTCCCTCCGACGAGCCGACCCTGCAGCTGCTCGAGGACGCCGGCGTCGACGTCGTCACCCCGGGACCGGCGGGGTACTACTGGGGCGTCTACAGCTGGCCGAAGGCGCGCAACATCGCCGCGGACGTGGTCCTCCTCTCGCAACGGGGCTGGCAGGTGGCGCAGATCGAGGAGCGCCCGACCCTCGCGGACAGTCCGGCCTTCGAGGCCGGGCAGGTGCACAGCTGGCCGGCCCCCGCGCTCGACCTCGTCGCGCAGGCGACGGCCATGACCGACGTGGCGGAGTGGCTCGCAGACAGCCGACGCGTGTCCTGACGGACCGGGGAGGCGGCAGCGCCCGCCCCAGGCCTCCCGTCCGGCCTCGGTACCGTGGCCGCATGACGGTGACGCTGACCAGGACCGACCCGCAGGGCGCCGACCGGGAGGCCCTCATCGCCTTCCACACGTCGGCGCACTTCCCGTTCCACGTCCGGACGCGGCCCGCCCGCGCCGACCTGGAGCGTGCTGTGGACCGCGGCGCGTTCCGCGACGACGACCACGACTCCTGGTGGCTCGACGACGACACCGCCGGACGGATCGGGCTGGTCGTCCTCGAGGACCTGCAGGAACCGGCACCGCTGCTCGACCTGCGCCTCGCGCCGGGGGCCCGCGGACGCGGTCTCGGCGTGCCGGCGCTCACAGCCGTGACCGACCACGTGTTCCGCTCGATGCCGGCGGTCACACGGTTCGAGGGGCAGACGCGCGAGGACAACACCGCGATGCGCCGGGTGTTCCTGCGCGCCGGATGGGTCAAGGAGGCGCACTACCGGGAGTCGTGGCCGGTGGAGGGCGGGCAGCTGCTCGCGTCGGTGGCGTACGCGGTGCTCCGGCGGGACTGGGAGACCGGCACCACCACGACCTTCGTCTGGGACGACGTGACGCTCGGCTGACCGCGGCGCGCGCTCAGCCGGTGACGGCGTCGAACGCGGTGCGGGTGGCCGCGGCGACGAGGGCGTCGTCGGGGGTGGCATCCGGCGCGGACCGACTCGTCAGGACCACGATGACGACCGGGGCCCGTTCCGGCGCGGTGACGACGCCGATGTCGTTGCGGACGCCGTACGACCCGGTCCCGGTCTTGTCGGCGACCGTCCACCCGGTCGGAACACCGGCACGGATCGTCGCCGCCCCCGTGGTGTTCGCCCGCATGGCCCCGAGCAGCAGGTCGCGGTCCGAGCGCTCGAGGGCGTCGCCGAGCAGGAGGGTACGGAGGTCAGCGGCGGCCTGCGCCGGGGTCGTGGTGTCGCGCGGGTCGCCCGGGACCGCGGTGTTCAGGTCGGGCTCGGTGCGGTCGACCCGCGTCACGGTGTCGCCGATGCCGCGCAGGTAGCGCTGCACCCCGGACGGTCCGCCGACCCGTTCGACGAGCAGGTTCGCGGCGGTGTTGTCGCTGTACCGGAGCATCGCGTCGAGGAGCGCTCGCACCGTCATCCCGCTCCCGACGTGCTCCGAGGTGACCGGCGCGTACGCGAGCAGGTCCGTACGGCTGATCGGCACGACGGCGTCGAGGTCGTCGTCCGAGCTGCCGTCGAGCACCGCGGCGGCGATGAACACCTTGCCGGTCGAGGCGGAGGCGAAGCGCTCGTCCGGCCGGTGCGACACCGTCCGTCCACTCCCGGTGTCGACGGCCAGGAGGCCGAGGCGGGCGTCGTGCTCGGCCTCGAGGGCGTCGAGCGCCCGGGTGACGGCGGGGTCCGTCGTCGTCGGCGGCGTGGGGGCGTCGCTCCGGCGCACCGAGGGCGTGGTGCCCGTCGTGGGAACCGCATCGACGCCGTCCGGGTCTGCCGCGGTGCACCCGGCGAGCCCGACCGCGGTCGCGAGCACCACCGCGAGCACAGCGGTCCTCGTCGTTGCGCGCATGCGGTCATCCTGCCGCGTCGGGTGCCCGGCTGGCTGGGTGCCGCCCGGGGACGGCGACGACCCCCGTCGCGGGGCCGACGCGTCCGCAGCGTCCGCGCCGTCCGGGCCGTCCCTCAGACGGAGCTCGGTGCCCGATCGACCCCGAGGTGCGCCGCGAGCACGTCGCGGACCGTCGTCCAGTCGTGCGCGCCGTACCGCCCGTTGTCGACGTGCCGCAGCTGCGCCTGACCACTGAACATGCTCACGAAGTACTGCATCCCCTGCCAGGCCGGGAACGGCTCGTCCGGGTTCTTCGACAGCCGCCGACCGACGGCGCTCATCGCGGAGAGCGTCCCGGTCGTGCCGGCCCACTGCGGCCGGAACACCGTGCCGGTCAGCTCGCTCATCGTGGTCGCGACCTCCCGTGCCGAGACCTGGTCGCCGGCCATCTCGATGACCCGCGGCGCGTCGTCGTCGAGCGCGGCGAGCGCCACCACCCGGGCGACGTCGTCCTTCGTGGTGAAGTCGAGGACCTGGTCCGCCGACGACCAGAAGAGCACCCGCCGGCGACCGAACAGGATCATCGGCGCCGCGTCGGTGAGCAGGTCCGTGAACATGCCGGTGAGGACCGACGTGGCCTGCACCGGTGCGGCGTCCACGTCCGCCGCGAACTCGCGTCGGAGTTCGAAGTTGCGGTTCGTCCCCGGCGTGATGCGACGGTAGTCGGCGGAGTAGTCGGACGGGAGGAACCGCGGCACGCCGGCCGCGACGGTCGCCGCCAGGAGGGCGCGCTGGGCGTCGACGATCACCGGACGGGTGCCGCTCACCGCCGACACCACGACGTCGACGTCGGTCGCTGCCCGGGTCAGGGCGGCGTGGTCGTCGTACGCGGCGGTGACGACCTCGATGCGCGGGTCGTCCCCGTAGCGGGCCGACGCCGTCCCGGTGCCGGGGCGGGTGAGCACCCGGATCCGGACGTCGTGCCGGGAGAGTTCGCGGACGATGCGTCCGCCGAGGTCGCCGGTGGCGCCGGCGATGAGCACGGTACTGGTCATGGGAAGGGGCCTCACTGTGGGGGCGTCGACGAGGTCGACGAGGTGGTGGTGTGCGTGCGCCGGCGGGAGCGCTCCGGGACGGCGAGCGGATGGGGGAAGGCCGGGTCCACACCGACGGCGCCGAGCGCGACCCGGGCGAGGAGGCGCCGCATCGACACCTGCTCGTCGGCGCTGAGGTGCCGCATGAGCACCCCTTCGGCCCCGCGCAGTGCCCGTCGTGTCCGGGTGAGCAGGGCGTGGCCGGCGTCGGTGGGGTGGACCTGGCGCACGCGGCGGTCGGTCGGGTCCGGGCGGCGTTCGACGAACCCGCCGGCCTCGAGCGCGTCGATGACGTAGGTCATCTGGGTCTTGTCGATCCCGAGCCGGTTCGCGAGCACGAGCTGCGACGAGGCCTCCTCGGTGGCCGTCGCCACGAGCACCTGGTACCCGCGCGGGCCTCCGGGCACCTCGGCGACGGCCTCGCTCCCGAGCCGGATGTAGCCCTGGAGCACGAGGGGGACGGCCCAACCGAGCTCGGTCTCGATGCCCTCGGCGTCCCAGTCGATCTCCGGGAGGTCGCCTGCATCGGCCGCAGCCACTCGATCGTCCATGACTGAGACGGTACACGAGGAAGATCGTCTTGTGTCAAGATCATCTTCCATCGGGATCATCGAGTCCCGCTACGAGGAGGACACCATGAGCGACCCGACGGCGATCACGCCCTTCACCCTCGACGTGCCGCAGGAGGACCTCGACGACCTCCGCCGTCGGCTGCTCGCCACCCGCTGGCCCGAGCAGGAGACCGTCGAGGACACCTCGCAGGGGCCCCGGCTCGCGAAGGTGCACGCACTCGTCGACCGCTGGGCGGGCGACTACGACTGGCGGCGGACCGAAGCGCTCCTGAACGGCTGGGGCCAGCACACCACGACGATCGACGGGCTCGAGGTGCACTTCCTCCACGTCCGGTCGGCCGTGCCCGGGGCGAGGCCACTGCTGCTGACGCACGGCTGGCCGGGGTCGGTCCTGGAGTTCCGCCACGCCGTCGGACCACTGACCGACCCGGTGGCACACGGCGGTGTCGCCGAGGACGCCTTCCACCTCGTGATCCCGAGCCTGCCCGGGTTCGGGTTCTCCGGGAAACCCACCACGACCGGCTGGGGCTTCGCCCGCACCGCACGGGCGTGGTCGACCCTCATGCACCGCCTCGGCTACACCGACTGGTTCGCGCAGGGTGGCGACCTCGGCGCGAGCGTCACCGCCGAGCTCGCCGCGCTCGAGGCATCCGAGGGGATCGGCCTGGCGGGCATCCACCTGAACATGGCGCTCTTCACGCCCACCGACGAGGAGGCCCGGGACGCCACCCCCGAGGAGCAGGTGATGCTGCAGGAGAGCGGGCACTACTGGCAGGAGCTGGCGGCGTACTCGCAGGAGATGTCGACCCGGCCACAGACCATCGGGTACGCGCTGACCGACTCCCCGGTCGGCCTCGCGTCCTGGATCTACGCGATGTTCCAGGACGTCGGTGGCGCACACGACCAGCACGGTGACGTCGAGCAGCTGTTCGCCCTCGACGAGGTGATCGACGACGTCATGCTCTACTGGCTCCCGAACACGGCGGCCTCGGCAGCGCGGATGTACTGGGAGGCGAACCGGTCCGGGTGGGCCGGCCCCGGCACCGTCGAGGACCCGCTCACCGTCCCGGTCGGGCTGAGCATCATGCCGGGCGAGTACGTCCGACGCTCCCGGCGCTGGGCCGAACGCCGCTACACCCGCCTCGTGCACTTCAGCGAGGTCGCCCGCGGCGGCCACTTCGCCCTGCTCGAACAGCCGGAGCTGCTCGTCGCCGACATCCGCGCGACGTTCCGTCCGCTGCGGTGACGGCGGCGGCGGCGGCCCGGCTCCGCGCGCCGTGGACAGGCGGGCGCGCGGGACGGCCGGCGCGGTCGTAGCCTCACCGCACAGCCACGCAACGGAGCGTGACGGGACACCGGAGAGGGCCGGGCCATGACCGCTGTCGACGACGCACACACCACCGCGACCACCCCTGCGATCACGATCGACCGGGACGGCGCACAGCCGTCCTGCCCCCGGTGTTCGCGGGCGCTCCGGGTCACCCGCAACGAGTACTTCGGCGTCGGGCTCGCGGTGCACGAGTGGCTGCAGGTCTGCCCCGGGTGCCCCTGGTTCGCCTTCGCCCCGTCGACGACCGCCGAGGCGGTCGTCTCGGGCGACCGTCGGCTCCCCCGGTGGGTCGCGCTGTTCCAGCGACACGGACGGTACCGCCGCTCGCCGCACTGAGCGGTCGCTCCGACGGACTTTCCTGAGGATCATCCCAAGGACGGTGCACCGAGTGCATCGATGCACTTAGTGTCTTCGTCGTGACACTCTCGCCCGATCGCCGTACCGCGCTGAAGGCACGGCACCGGGAAGCGATCCTGGCCGCCGCGCGCGACCTCATCGAGGAGCGGGGCGGTGAGTTCAGCGTCGACGAGCTCGCGGCTCGCGCCGACGTGGCCCGCCGCACGGTCTTCAACCACTTCGCCTCGCTCGACGAGGTCCGCCTCGCGGTGTGCGAGGAGGCGCTCTCGGTGATCATCGACCGGTTCCTCGCCGAGATCGGGAGCACCCCGGTCGGCGACGGTTCCCGGTCTGCGATGTTCGACGAGCTCGAGACCGCGGCGCGGGACACCGACCTGCCGAGTGCGATCGTGCGCCTGCACCGCATCCTCGGCGAGCCGGCAGAGGACGACCCGAAGGCGGCGGCGCTCACGCAGACCGCGTTCTCCCGCGTCACCGGCCGGCTCCGCAGCGAGGTCGCGCGTCGGTACCCCGCCGCTGATGCCCTGGACACCGCCCTCCTGGTGGACTCGCTGATGAGCGGCATCGTCGTCATCGCGGACCACTGGCTCACGACGACCGGACCGCGGCTCGACCAGGAGGCCCGGGACGACTGGGACGCGCTCCTCGGCCGACTCGTGCACAGCGTCCGCAGCGGCTACCTCCCCGAAGACTGATCTCCTCCCCCGGGGTCCACCGGCGCACCCCGCTCCACCGCACCACCCACGAAAGGAACAGGGCACCGCATGGCCGGCCTCCTCTACCGCCTCGGGCGCTTCGCCGCCCGACGACACTGGACCGTGATCGTCGCCTGGCTCGCGCTCACGGCGATCGCCGGTGTGACGTACAGCCTGTTCGCGGGCACCATCTCGTCCGCCATCACCATCCCCGGCACGAAGACCAGCCAGGTGCAGGACGAGCTCGCCGGCAAGTTCCCGAGTGCGAACGGCGGCAACGGCACGCTCGTGTTCCAGACGTCCGACGGCGAGGCGTTCAGCGACACGCAGAAGGACGACGTCCAGTCGTTCCTGAAGCGCATCGAGGACCTGCCCGGGGTCAAGGGCACCAACGACGGGTTCACGACGCAGCAGCGGCTCGACGACCAGCGTCAGAAGATCGTCGACGGCCGGAAGCAGCTCACCGACGGCCAGCAGCAGCTCACCGACGGGCAGGCCCAGCTCGACGCGCAGAAGGCCCAGCTCGAGTCCGGCAAGCAGAAGATCGCGGACGCCCAGAGCCAGCTCGACGCCCAGAAGGCGCAGGCGCAGGCCCGGACCCAGGCAGCGGGCGCAGCCGCCGCCGCCAGCGCCGCCGCGCAGGCACAGCTGCAGGCGGGGCAGCAGCAGCTCCAGCAGGCCCAGGCGCAGATCGACGCCCAGCAGGCGCAGCTCACCGCCGGCGAGCAGCAGATCGCCGACGCGCAGAAGACGCTCGACGACAACAAGCAGAAGCTCCAGTCGAACGAGCGGCAGCTCGAGCAGGGCTCCGACCTCCTCGACCTGTCCAAGGACATCCGCTTCGTCTCGTCGAACGGGTCCGCGGCCATCGGCACCGTGCAGTTCACGAAGTCCACGTTCGAGGTCCCGCAGAGCACGAAGCAGGAGATCTCCGACCGCGCCGAGTCGGCCGACATCCCGGGTGTCCACGTCTACGTCTCGAACGACATCGCGCAGGGCGTCCCGTCGATCCTCGGGCCGGGCGAGATCATCGGCGTCGTCATCGCCGCGCTCGTGCTGTTCCTCATGCTCCGCACCGTGATCGGCGCCGCGATCCCGCTGTTCAGCGCCGTGCTCGGGGTCGCCGTCGCGAGCCTCGCGTCGCTGTCGTTCTCGGGCCTCGTCGAGTTCATCTCGGTCACGCCGGTGCTCGGGGTGATGCTCGGCCTGGCGGTCGGCATCGACTACTCGCTGTTCATCCTGAACCGGCACCGGACCCAGCTGAAGCAGGGCATGGGCGTGCACGAGTCCATCGGCCTCGCGAACGGCACGTCCGGCAACGCCGTCGTGTTCGCGGGAACGACCGTCATCGTCGCGCTGCTCGCCCTGAACATCACCGGCATCCCGTTCCTCGGCCTGATGGGCACCGTCGGGGCGGTCGCGGTGTTCTTCGCGATCCTCATCGCGACGTCGTTCACCCCGGCGCTCCTCTCGCTGCTCGGCATGCGCATCCTCCGGAAGAAGGAGCGTTCGAGCATCGGCAACACCGGATCGACCCGGGTCCCGAACACGCCGATGTCGACCTGGCGCGCGGTCATCACGCTCGTCGTCGGCGTCGCGGTCCTCGGCACCATCGCGCTCCCGGCGACGCAGATGCGTCTCGGCCTGCCGTCCGGGTCGTCGGAGGACGTCGAGTCCAGCCAGTACAAGGCGTACAAGGTGCTCGAGAAGGAGTTCGGCGCCGGGCAGAACGGCCCGCTCCTCGTCGTGGCGACGCTGCCGCAGGCCATCAGCGCGGACGACGTCACGGCCACCGAGGTCACGATCGGCAAGGCGCTCGCGAAGAACGCCGACGTCGACGCGGTGCTGCCGATCGGAGCGTCGAAGGACCGCTCGATCATCGCCTTCCAGGTCAAGCCGGCCGGTGGTCCGGACAGCATCTCGACCGAGAACGTCGTGAAGGACCTCCGCGCGCAGAGCGTCTCGACCGACGACGGGAAGGTCCGCCTGGGCGTCGCCGGCAACGCGAGCGCGAACATCGACGTGTCCGAGAAGCTGTCGAACGTCCTGCCGCTCTACCTCGCGGTGGTCGTCGGGCTGTCGTTGATCATCCTGATCATCGTGTTCCGGTCGATCCTCGTGCCGATCACCGCGACCGCCGGCTTCATCCTGTCGGTGCTCGCGTCGTTCGGCGGTCTGACCGCGATCTACCAGTTCGGCTGGCTCAGCTCGGTCTTCGGCGTGCACGACCCGGCGCCGATCCTGAGCTTCCTGCCCGTCATCGAGATCGGCATCCTGTTCGGGCTCGCGATGGACTACCAGCTGTTCCTGGTCTCCGGCATGCGGGAGGCGTACGCGCACGGCTCGAGTGCGAAGGTCGCCGTGCAACGCGGCCTCCACGCGGGCCGCGCCGTGGTCACCGCGGCCGCGATCATCATGATCTCGGTGTTCGCGGGGTTCATCTTCTCGGACTCCTCGACGATCAAGCCGATCGGTTTCGGACTCGCGTTCGGCGTGCTCCTCGACGCGTTCGTCGTCCGGATGCTGCTGATCCCGGCCGTGATGCACCTGCTCGGGCAGAGCGCCTGGTGGATCCCGAAGTGGCTCGACCGGATCCTGCCGGACGTCGACGTCGAGGGCGCGAAGCTCGACCGGTCCGGCCCCGGCGACCGGCACCAGGCGCAGCCCGTCGCTGCCGGCACCGCTCCGGCAGCCGCAGCAGCACCGGCCGCGTCGGCAGCCGCAGCAGCACCGGCCGCGTCGGCAGCCGCAGCAGCACCGGCCGGGCCGCACCCGCACGGCTCGCACGCCGCACCGGTCGAGCCGGACGCCCCGTCGCACGTCGCGCACGAGACGCACGGCACGCACGCCGCGCCCACGGAGCCCGACGCCCCGGCACACGGCACCCCGGCCGCACCGGCGGAGCCGGACGCGCCGGGGCACGGAACCCACGCCGCGCCCGTCGAACCGGACGCGGCGCCGCACGACCCGGGCCACCCGCCCGCGCACCGCGCGTAGCCAGGCCCGGACAGGAGGCCCCGCCCCCCCCCCCCCCCCCCGGGCCCGGCCCCCCCGCGCGCCCGCCCCCGCGCCGG
>JASCOJ010000093.1 GCA_029959645.1 Microbacteriaceae bacterium PS02332
GCAGGGGGCTGCGCGGTGCGCTCCCGCCGCCGGCGCACCCGTCGGACCTGCCGCCGACGGCGACGCCCCCACGCCGCCGCAGGCGGACGGCACGGCGCCGACGCCGCCGGCGAGCGGGAAGACGCCGACACCGCCGGCGGACGGCACCACGCCCGCGCCGCCGCGGGCGGGCGGCGGAGCGCCGAAGCCACAGGCCGGGACCGAGGACGCACCCGCTCCGCCGACCGGCACCCCGTCCGCGGCACCCACCAGCGGTCCCTGACCGCTCCTGCCGGCCGGTCCGCGGGTGGCGCGCCACGCACCGACGGGTTCCGCACCGCCGCGCGGGGGGGGCCGGAACGGGCGGCGGCAGGGGCGGGCAACCCGCCCGGCCGGCGGGCCCCCGGGCCCGGGGCGGCCGGCCAGGGCTCGACGCCCGCCCGACCGAGGCCGCGGACCCCACCCACGACCGCCCGCCCGCATGACCACCAGCGCCGAACGACCAGGGAGGAGTGACCGTGGACTCACGTGCCGTCCGCTCGTTCCGCGTCTTCGTCGTCGTCACCGCCGTCGTCGCGCTCGTCCTCGGCGTCGTCGCGGTCCTCTGGCCACGACCGAGCCTCGTGCTCGTCGCGGTGCTGTTCGGCGTGTACCTCGTCGTCGCCGGCGCGCTACGCGTCGTGGCTGCCGTCCGCGGACACGGCACCGCCCCGGCCTGGCGCTGGACCTCGGGCGTGGTCGGAGGACTGGTCGGCGTCGCCGGACTGGTCTGCCTGCTCGACCCGGTCGTGCCGCTCGTCGTCTACGCCGCTCTCGCCGGGGTGGCGTTCCTCGTCGAGGGCGTCGCCGCACTCGTCGGGGCGATCGTCGGGCACCCTGGTTCGTCGCGCGCGCCCACGGTCGTGAGCGGGGTGCTGTCCCTGCTCGGCGGGGTCGCCGTCCTCGTCGCGCCGACCCTCGCACTGGCCGTCTTCACGGTGCTCGCCGGCATCGCGCTCATCGTCGTGGGCAGCGCTGCCCTGCTGCTCCTGCCACCCCGCGCAGCCGCCCGCCGCTGACGCGCCGCGTCGGGCTACGCGGAGCCGGTGCCGAACAGCAGTCCGAGCGCGTAGGTGACGACGGCGGCACCGAAGCCGATGGCGAGCTGCCGCAGCGCACGGCGGAGCGGCGACGCCCCGCTGAGCACGCCGACCACCGCCCCGGTCCCGAGCAGGGCGAGCCCGACGAGTGCGGCCGCCAGGAGCAGCGCCGCCCAGCCCTCGAGACCGAAGAGGTACGGCAGGACCGGGATCACGGCCCCGGACGCGAAGAAGAAGAAGCTCGAGACCGCGGCACTCAACCCGGTGCCGATCGCCTCGTGGTCGTCGCCCGGCTCCACCGGCCCGGATCGGGCCCGCACGACCGGGACCTGCCCGGTCGGCGCCGGTCCGAGCAGGGACGCGATCACCGCGTCGGCGTGCGCGGCCGCCTCGTCCTCGGTCATCCCGCGCGCCCGGTACACGAGTGCGAGTTCGTTCGCGTCGACGTCGAGGTCCGCCACCGCCCGGTGCGCCTCCGGGTGCGGCGACGACGCCTCGAGGAGCTCGCGCTGCGACCGCACCGACACGTACTCCCCCGCACCCATCGAGAGCGCCCCGGCGAGCAGGCCGGCGATGCCGCTGAGCAGCACGAAATGCCGGTCGGCACCGGAGGCGCTGATGCCGATGATGAGGGCGAGGTTCGACACGAGGCCGTCGTTCGCGCCGAACACCGCCGCGCGGAACGTGCCGGAGAGCCGCATCCGGCCACGGTTCGCGAGCCCGCGCACCACCTCGCCGTGGATGCGCTCGTCCGCGGCCATCGTCGCCGTCGCGTGCGGGTCGTCGGCGTACGGGGAGCGGTCCTCTGCCCGCTGCATCAGGGCGAGCACGAACACCGAACCGAAGCGCTTCGCCAGGGCGGCGAGCACGCGGGTCCGCAGGCTGCCGACGAGCGGCCGGCCGATGTCGTCACCGAGCAGGTCGCGCCAGTGCTGCTCGTGACGCCCCTCCGCCTCGGCGAGGGCGGTCAGGATCTCGCGCTCCTCGCCGTCGCGACGGCCGGCGAGGTTCCGGTAGACGGCGGCCTCGGCACGCTCGTCGGCCAGGTAGCGCCGCCACCGCTGCACGTCGGCGCGGGACCGTCGGCCCGGTGCGGGCGTCGTCCCGTCGGACTGGAGGCCCGGATCGGCCATGTCGTGCTCCTCACCCGTCCGGCCCCTCGGCCTGAACGCAGCACCACGCTACCGACCTGCGCGGTGCGTCGGAGCCGTGCCGGGCCTCCCCTGTGGACGACCGCAGACGGCCACCGGTCTGTGGACGGCGATCGATGCAGGGACGCGGACAGGCCGCCACCCGGTCGGGGTGACGGCCTGTCGCTGCGCGCGGAACGGTCAGTCGCGCACGTAGGCCGGCGCGGCCTCGGCGTGTGCGTCACCGACGCGGTGCACGCGGAGGTCGTTCGTCGACCCCTCGAGTCCGGGAGGCGAACCCGCCGTGACGATGACGCGGTCGCCGGGGGCGGCGAGGCCGTGCCCGAGGAGGACGTCGTCGACCTGCGAGAAGAGCTCGTCGGTGTGGGTCTTCCGCTCGACGAGGAAGGACCGCACACCCCACGTCAGCGCCATGCGGCGACGCGTGGCCTCGTTCGGCGTGAACGCGATGATCGGCAGGCCGTGGCGGAGCCGCGACATGCGTCGGGCGGAGTCGCCGGACTCGGTGAAGACGCAGAGGTAGGAGGCCTCGGTGAACTCCGCGATCTCGACCGCGGCGAGGGTGATCGCCCCGCCGAGGGTGCGCGGCTTCGTGCCGAGCGGCGCGATGCGCTCGAGCCCGTGGTCCTCCGTGGACTCGACGATGCGGGCCATCGTGCGGACGGTCTGCACCGGGTACTCGCCGACGCTCGTCTCACCGGAGAGCATGACCGCGTCCGCGCCGTCGAGCACCGCGTTCGCGACGTCGGACGTCTCGGCGCGGGTCGGGATCGGGGACGAGATCATCGACTCGAGCATCTGCGTCGCGACGATGACCGGCTTCGCCATCCGACGGGACAGCTCGACGGCGCGCTTCTGCACGATCGGGACGGCCTCGAGCGGCAGCTCGACGCCGAGGTCACCGCGGGCGACCATGATCGAGTCGAAGGCGTCGATGATCTCCTCGAGTGCGTCCACCGCCTGCGGCTTCTCGACCTTGGCGATGACGGGGAGGCGCTTGCCCTCCTCGTCCATGATCTCGTGCGCGCGGACGACGTCGGAGGCGTTCCGGACGAAGGAGAGCGCGATGAGGTCCGCACCCATGCGGATGCCCCAGCGGAGGTCGGCCTCGTCCTTCTCGCTCAGTGCGGGGACGTTGACGGCGACGCCGGGCAGGTTGATGCCCTTGTTGTTCGAGACGGTGCCGGCGACGACGACCTCGGTCCGGACGCGCACGCCGTCGGTGTCGAGGACGCGCAGACGCACCCGGCCGTCGTCGATGAGCAGCGGGTCGCCCGGCTTGACGTCCTGGGGCAGGCCCTTGAACGTGGTGCCGCAGATCTCCTTCGACCCGGGGACGTCCTCGGTCGTGATGGTGAAGACGTCGCCGACCGCGAGGTCGTGCGGGCCGTCGGCGAACTTGGCCAGACGGATCTTCGGCCCCTGCAGGTCCACGAGGATCGCGACCGGCTTGCCGAGCTCCTCGGCCGCGCGGCGCACGTTGACGTAGTTCGCCTCGTGCACGCTGTAGTCACCGTGGCTGAGGTTGAGGCGGGCGACGTCGACCCCGGCCTGGATGATCTCCTTGACGGTCTCGTAGTCCGAGGTGGCCGGACCGAGCGTCGAAACGATCTTTGCGCGTCTCACTGGATTCCTTCGTGTGGTGGAGTGGCTTCGTGGAACGACGAGAGGCCACGAGCACCCTATCGAGTGCTGGTGGCCTCCCGCTCACGGCTCGGTGTCCATCAGACCGAGATAGCCCGGTCGGTCGCCTTGACCGGTGCCGGCAGGATCGTCGACCCCTCGAGGTACTCGTCGACCTTCGCCGCCGCGGCCCGGCCCTCGGCGATTGCCCAGACGATGAGCGACTGCCCACGGCCAGCGTCGCCGGCGACGAAGACGCCCGGCTCGTTCGTCGTGTAGTCGGCCTGTCGGGTCATCGTGCCGGACACCCCGGACGGCAGCCCGAGCTGCGGCTCGATGGTGTCCGTCTCGGGCCCGGTGAAGCCCATCGCGACGAGCACGAGGTCGGCCGGGATCTCCCGCTCGGACCCGGACTTCGGCACACGGCGACCGTCGACGTACTCGGTCTCGGCGACGCGGAGCGCACGGACCTCGCCCGCCTCGTTCGCGAGGAACTCGACGGTCGACGCCAGGAAGTGGCGCTCGCCGCCCTCCTCGTGCGCACTCGTGACCTCGAACACCGTCGGGAACATCGGCCACGGCTGGTCGGACGGACGCTCGAGCGGCGGCTGCTTGCCGATCGCCAGGTTCGTCACGCTCAGCGCGCCCTGCCGGTGGGCCGTGCCGACGCAGTCCGCGCCGGTGTCGCCGCCGCCGATGACGACGACGTGCTTGCCCTCGGCGGTGATCTGGTTGTCGACGACGGTGCCGGCGTTCGCCTTGTTCTGCTGGACCAGGTACTCCATGGCGAAGTGGATGCCGTCGTGGTCGCGCCCCGGGATCGGCAGGTCGCGCGGGACGGTGGCGCCGGTCGCGACGACGACCGCGTCGTACCGTGACTTCAGGTCGTCCCACGTGATGTCGCGGCCGATCTCGACACCGGCGCGGAAGCGGGTGCCCTCGGCCTGCATCTGGGCGAGCCGCGCGTCGATCTGGCGCTTCTCCATCTTGAAGTCCGGGATGCCGTAGCGGAGGAGGCCGCCGATGCGGTCGTCCCGCTCGTAGACGGCGACGGTGTGCCCGGCGCGGGTCAGCTGCTGCGCGGCGGCGAGGCCGGCCGGTCCGGACCCGACCACGGCGACGGTCTTGCCGGTCAGGCGCTCCGGCGGGTGCGGGGTGACCCACCCGTTCTGGAACGCGTCGTCGATGATCGAGACCTCGACCTGCTTGATCGTGACCGGCGGCTGGTTGATGCCGAGCACGCAGGACGCCTCGCACGGGGCCGGGCAGAGCCGCCCGGTGAACTCCGGGAAGTTGTTCGTCGCGTGCAGGCGCTCGATCGCCTGACGGCCCTCGCCGCGCCACGTCAGGTCGTTCCACTCGGGGATGAGGTTGCCGAGCGGGCAACCCTGGTGGCAGAACGGCACGCCGCAGTCCATGCAGCGGCCGGCCTGACGCTTCAGGGCACCGGACTCCTGCTGCTCGTAGACCTCTTTCCAGTCCATGAGCCGGACTGGGACGGGGCGCCGGGGCGGCAGTTCGCGTTCCTGGACCTTGAGGAAGCCCTTGGGGTCAGCCACAGGTCACCTCCTGGGTGATCGGGTCGGTGCTGCTGGTCTCGGTGGGGGTGCTGCGGACGTCAACCACCGGTGACCTCCAGGATGCGGTTCCAGACGACGGTGCCGTCGGGGTCGAGCCCCTCGTCGACGGCCTGGCGTCGTGTCTCCAGGACGGCCGCGTAGTCGCGCGGCAGGACCTTGACGAAGCCACTGAGGTCGCCGGACTCGAGCAGTCCGGAGGCCACCGTCGACCCGGTCTCCGCCGCGTGCCGGCGGAGCAGGTCGGTGACGATCTCGACGTCGGCACTGCCGAGCGGGCCGAGCTGGAGCTCCCCCGATGCGAGTGCGTCGGTGTTGACCTGCTCGTCGCGGAGGCCGAGCACGTACGCCGTGCCACCGGACATCCCGGCACCGAGGTTGCGCCCGGTCTCGCCGAGGATCAGCGCGAGGCCACCGGTCATGTACTCGAGCGCGTGGTCGCCCACGCCCTCGACGACCGCGGTCGCGCCGGAGTTGCGGACCAGGAAGCGCTCGCCCACGATGCCGCGGATGAACATGCTGCCCTGGGTGGCGCCGTAGCCGATGACGTTGCCGGCGATGACGTTCTGCGCCGGGTCGAAGCCCGCGTCCTCGTTCGGCCGCACGACGACGTCGCCGCCGGACAGGCCCTTGCCGACGTAGTCGTTGCTGTCGCCGATGAGCCGCAGGGTGATGCCGGCCGGCAGGAACGCCCCGAGCGACTGCCCGGCGGAGCCGCGGAGGGTGATGTCGATCGCGCCGGCGGGCAGGCCGTCCGCGCCGTGGCGGAGCGTGACCTCGTGGCCGAGCATGGTGCCGACCGCGCGCTCGGTGTTCCGGATCGGCAGGTCGAGGGCGATCGAGCCACCGCGCTCGAGCACGTCGGCGGTCTGCTCGATGAGCTGGACGTCGAAGTGCTGCTCCAGCTCGTGGTCCTGTGCGCGGTGGCGACGGCGCGGCTCGTCCGGCTCGAAGTGCGGTCCGACGAGCACCGGCGCGAGGTCGAGCCCCGACGCCTTCCAGTGCTCGACGGCACGGTCGACGTCGAGGGCGTCGGTGCGACCGATCGCCTCGTCGAGGCTGCGGAAGCCGAGCTCGGCGAGCAGCTCCCGGACCTCCTGCGCGATGAACTCGAAGAAGTTCACGACGAACTCGGGCTTGCCGGAGAACCGGGCGCGGAGTTCCGGGTTCTGCGTCGCGACGCCGACCGGGCAGGTGTCGAGGTGGCAGACGCGCATGAGGATGCAGCCCTCCACCACGAGCGGCGCGGTGGCGAACCCGTACTCCTCGGCCCCGAGGAGCGCGGCGACCAGGACGTCCCGGCCGGTCTTCATCTGGCCGTCGACCTGCACGGTGACGCGGTCTCGCATGCCGTTGAGCATGAGGGTCTGCTGCGTCTCCGCGAGCCCGATCTCCCACGGGGTCCCCGCGTGCTTGAGCGAGTTCAGCGGGCTCGCACCGGTGCCGCCGTCGTGACCGGACACGAGCACGACGTCGGCGAGGGCCTTCGTCACGCCCGCGGCGACCGCGCCGATGCCGGACTGGCTGACGAGCTTCACGTGCACGCGGGCCGAGGGGTTGGCCCGCTTCACGTCGAAGATCAGCTGCTTGAGGTCCTCGATCGAGTAGATGTCGTGGTGCGGCGGCGGCGAGATGAGCCCGACGCCGGCCGTGGCGTGCCGCGTCCGGGCGACCCACGGGTAGACCTTCTGCGGCGGGAGCTGCCCGCCCTCACCCGGCTTCGCACCCTGCGCCATCTTGAGCTGGATGTCCGTGGCGTGCGTCAGGTACATGCTCGTGACGCCGAACCGCCCGGAGGCGACCTGCTTGATCGCGCTGCGTCGCTCGGGGTCGAGCAGACGGTCGACGTCCTCGCCGCCCTCGCCGGTGTTCGAACGCGCACCGAGGCGGTTCATCGCGATGGCGAGCGTCTCGTGCGCCTCCTTCGAGATGGACCCGTAGGACATCGCGCCGGTGTTGAAGCGACGGACGATCGACTCGATCGGCTCGACCTCGTCGAGCGGGACCGGCGTGCGGGCACCGTGTCGGAACCCGAACAGGCCGCGCAGCGTCATGAGCTCCTCGGACTGGTCGTCGACCGCCTTGGAGTACTCGCGGAACACGTCGTACCGGCGGGCGCGCGTGGCGTGCTGCAGGCGGAAGACCGTGTCCGGGTTGAAGAGGTGCGGCGGCCCCTCACGGCGCCACTGGTACTCGCCGCCGGTCTGCAGCCGCTCGTGCGAGAGCACGGCACCGTCCTGCGGGTACGCCTGGGCGTGCCGCTCGGCGTTCTCCGCCGCGATGACGTCGACACCGACGCCGCCAAGGATCGACGACGTCCCGGTGAAGTACTTGTCGACGAAGGCCTGGCTGAGCCCGACGGCCTCGAACGCCTGCGCGCCGGCGTAGCTCGAGACGGTCGAGATGCCCATCTTCGACATGATCTTGAGCACGCCCTTGCCGAGCGCCTTGATCACGTTCTTCACGGCCTGCTCGGGGGTGATGCCGGAGATCATGCCGGAGCGGACGAGGTCCTCGCAGGTCTCCATCGCGAGGTACGGGTTGATCGCCGAGGCGCCGTACCCGATCAGCGTCGCGACGTGGTGCACCTCGCGGACGTCACCGGCCTCGACGATGAGCCCGACCTTCATGCGCTGTTCGGTGCGGATGAGGTGGTGGTGCACCGCCGCGAGCAGCAGCAGGCTCGGGACCGGCGCGTTCTCGACGTTGCCGTCGCGGTCCGAGAGCACGATGAACTGCTTGCCGGACTCGATCGCGGCGTCGACCTCGTCGCAGACGGCCTGGATGCGCTGCTCCATGGCGGTCTCGCCGGCGTCGACGCGGTAGAGCCCGCGGATCGTGACCGTGAGCTGTCGGCCCGAGGCGGTCTCGAAGTGCTGGACCTTCGCGAGCTGGTCGTTGTCGATGACCGGGAAGTCGAGCACGATCTGCTTCGCGTGCTCCGGGCCGGCGGAGAGCAGGTTGCGCTCCGGGCCGAGGCCGAGACCCATCGAGGTGATGACCTGCTCGCGGATCGAGTCCAGCGGCGGGTTCGTCACCTGCGCGAACTGCTGCGTGAAGTAGTCGAAGAGCAGCCGGGGGCGCTGCGAGAGCACCGCGATCGGCGTGTCGGAGCCCATCGCGCCGAGGGGCTCGGCGCCGGTCTGCGCCATCGGACGGAGCAGGACCCGCACCTCTTCCTCGGTGTACCCGAACGCACGCTGGCGACGGGTGACCGAGGCGGGGGTGTGCACGATGTGCTCACGCTCGGGGAGGTCACGGAGGTTGATCCGGCCGGCCTCGAGCCACGTCGACCACGGGCCCGAGGTCGCGAGCTCGCGCTTGACCTCGTCGTCCTCGATGATCCGACCGTTCTCGGTGTCCACGAGGAACATCCGGCCCGGCCGCAGGCGGCCCTTCCGCACGACCTTCGCCGGGGGCACGTCGATGACGCCGGTCTCGCTGCCGAGGACGATGAGGCCGTCGTCGGTGACGAGGAAGCGGCCGGGACGGAGGCCGTTGCGGTCCAGCGTCGCGCCGACGAGCGATCCGTCGGTGAACGTGATGGCCGCCGGCCCGTCCCACGGCTCCATGAGCATCGAGTGGTACTCGTAGAAGGCCCGGAGGTCCGGGTCCATGTCGGTCTGGTTCTCCCAGGCCTCGGGCACCATCATCGACATCGCGTGCGGCAGCGACCGACCGGTCAGGGTCAGCAGTTCGAGCACCTCGTCGAACGACGCGGAGTCGCTCGCTCCCGGGCTCACGATCGGCAGCAGCGGCGTCATGTCGCCGAGCAGCTCGCTCTCGAGCTGGGACTGGCGGGCGCGCATCCAGTTGCGGTTGCCCCGCACGGTGTTGATCTCGCCGTTGTGTGCGAGGGACCGGAACGGCTGGGCGAGCGGCCAGGAGGGGAACGTGTTCGTCGAGTACCGCGAGTGCACGATCGCGAGCTTCGAGGCGAAGCGGTCGTCGCTGAGGTCCGGGTAGAACGGCTCGAGCTGCAGCGTCGTGACCATGCCCTTGTAGACGATGGTGCGGCTGGACAGCGACACGAAGTAGAGCTCGGTGTCCCGCTCGGCGCGTCGCCGCAGCCGGTACGCCTGGCGGTCCAGCGCGATGCCGGCGCGCGGCGCGCCGTCCTCGCCGGTGTGCGTCGACACGACGAACAGCTGCTCGAAGGCGGGCATCGCGGCCCGGGCCAGCGTGCCGAGGACCTCGGGACGGACCGGCACGGTGCGCCAGCCGAGGACCCGGAGGCCCTCCTCGGTGGCGAGCTGCTCGACGGTGGCCTTCACGGCCGTCCGCTGGGCGTCGTCGAGCGGCAGGTAGGCGGTGCCGACCGCGTACTGCCCGGCCGCGGGCAGGTCGAACGACACGACCTCGCGCAGGAACGCATCGGGCACCTGGCAGAGGATGCCAGCGCCGTCACCGGTGCCGGCGTCCGACCCGACGGCACCGCGGTGCTCGAGGTTGCGGAGCGCGCCGAGCGCCGCGTCGACGATGTCGTGCCCGGCCGTCCCGCGGAGCGTCGCGACCATCGCGAGCCCGCAGGCGTCCTTCTCGTTCGCCGGGTCGTACATTCCGGCGGCGTCCGGGACGGCCGAGAACCGGCGGTGCGCCGGGCGGAGTCCGGACGGCCCGGTCGGGGCAGCAGAGGGCTGGGGTGGCAGGAGCGCCATGGGGAACCGTCCTCACGAGGAAGTGGAACAGGGACAGCGGTGGCCCGGCGGTGCGTTCCGCCCGAGCGGGCGGGACTGGTGCCCGTGCGCGTCGTCAGGAGGTGTCCTGCCGAGGCGCGGAGGATCTGGGTCCGCTTGTGGCGGACCGGTGCGCGTCTGGTGGTGCAGTGGTGAGGCTTCGGCCTCAGTGACGGTCGGCGACTGTGGCGACCGGCTCCGGATCGGCGACACCGGTGGTGGTGTCGGTCTCCGAGTAGGTGTCGTCCGAGTCTACATCGGACTCCGAGCGGAACTCGCGACCCGGCAGGTACGGGCTCGGCTCCTTGCCGGTGTGTCGACGCGACTGCACGGCGAAGATGACGAGTCCGAGCAGGATGGCGGCGAACGCCATCCAGACGTTCGTCCGGATGCCGCCGAAGGTCTCGCTCGTGTCCACGCGGATCGACTCGAGCACCGACCGGCCGGTGCCGTACCAGATCAGGTACAGGGCCATGACGCGACCCCACTGCAGCCGGAAGCGGCGGTCGAGCAGCAGGATCACCACGGCGCCGACGACGTTCCAGATGATCTCGTAGAGGAACGTGGGGTGGAACAGCACGCCGGCCGGCAGACCGGTCGGGTACGCCGGGTTCGTCGGCTCGATCTGCAGTCCCCACGGCAGGTTCGTCGGCATGCCGAAGAGCTCGTGGTTGAAGTAGTTGCCGAGGCGTCCCGCGGCCTGGGCGAGCAGCACCCCGGGAGCGGCGGCGTCGATGAACGCCGAGAAGCGCAGGCCGACCATGCGGCACCCGATCCAGGCGCCGACCGACCCGAGGATGAGTGCCCCGAAGATCGCGAGGCCGCCCTCCCAGATCCACAGCACCGACCACGGGTTGATGCCCGGGCCGAAGTAGTCGCTGACGTGCGAGAGCACGTGGAAGGCGCGCCCGCCGATGATCCCCGCCGGGACGGCCCAGATCGCGATGTCGATGATGATCCACCGCTCGACACCGCGGGCGTTGAGCCGCCGGTTCGTGAGCACGACGCAGATGACGATCCCGATGAGGATGCAGATGGCGTACGCGTGGATCCGGAGGTCGAGCGGCAGCGTGAAGCCGGCGACGCGCTGCAGCCAGGCGGTCAGGTCGAAGTACTGCCAGGCCGTGCTCGGGCTCGGGATGCTCAGGAGGGGCATGGGGGTGCTGTCGCCTTTCGGTGGCTCGGAGCCGGTTCGGGACCGCGATCACTGTAGCGCGGGTCACCGACCTCGCGGTGCGGTGCCGGGAGGCCCGGGGCGGGTCGGGATCGCGGCCGCGGTCAGCGCCGCGCGGCCCCGGCGGCGAGCTCCGCCGCCCGCGCGCCGACGCCGGCCACACCGAGGTCGGCGAGAGCCCGGACGAACGCCGAGCCGATGATCGCGCCGTCGGCGTACTCGAGCACCTCGGCGACCTGGTCGGCCGTGGAGATGCCGAGTCCGACGCACGTTCGCTCGACACCGGCGTCCCGCAGGCGGGAGACGACCGTCCGGGCCGCGACGTCGACACCGGTGCGGGCCCCGGTGACGCCCATGGTGGAGACGGCGTACACGAACCCGCGGCTGCGGTCGACGGCCTGCTGCATGCGGACGTCGGTCGAGGACGGCGCGGCCAGGAACACCCGGTCGAGCCCGGTGCGCTCGGAGGCGTCGATCCACTGCTGCCCCTCGTCGGGGATGAGGTCCGGCGTGATGAGGCCGGACGCCCCCGCGGCGACGAGGTCGTCGGCGAACCGGTCGACGCCGTAGCGCAGCACCGGGTTCCAGTAGGTCATCACGAGCACCGGCACGTCAGCCCGCTCGGTGATGGCGTGCACGGCGTCGAAGACCTGGGCGACCCGGAAGCCGTTCGCCAGGCTCTCCTCCGCCGCGCGCTGGATGACCGGGCCGTCCATGACCGGGTCGGAGTAGGGCAGACCGAGCTCGATGACGTCGACGCCGTTCTCGGCCATCGCGACCGCGGCGTCCACACTCGTCTGCACGTCGGGGTACCCGGCGGGCAGGTACCCGACGACGGCGCCGGCGCGGTCGGCGTTCGCCTGGTCGACGGTCGCCGCGACGGACCGGGGCGCGGTCACAGCTGCACCGCGCTCTCGTCGAGGACGCCGAAGTACCGGCTGGCGGTCGCCACGTCCTTGTCACCACGGCCGGACAGCGAGACGAGCACCAGGCCGTCGGGCCCGAGCTCCTTCCCGAGCCGCATCGCCCCGGCGAGGGCGTGGGAGGACTCGATCGCGGGGAGGATCCCCTCGGTGCGGCTGAGCAGACGGAACGCCTCCATCGCCTCGGCGTCGGTCACCGGTTCGTACTGCGCGCGGCCGATGGACGCGAGGTGCGCGTGCTCCGGCCCGACGCTCGGGTAGTCGAGCCCGGCGGAGATGCTGTGGCTCTCGATGGTCTGGCCGTCCTCGTCCTGCATGAGGTAGGACCGGGCGCCCTGCAGGACGCCCTCGCGTCCGAGCGTGATGCTCGCGGCGTGCCGGCCGGTCTCCATCCCGTCGCCGCCCGCCTCGTACCCGTGCAGCCGGACGGACTCGTCGTCGAGGAAGGCCTCGAAGATGCCCATCGCGTTCGAGCCGCCGCCGACGCAGGCCGCGATCGCGTCCGGGAGGCGGCCGTACCGGTCGAGGACCTGCTGGCGCGCTTCTTCCCCGATCACCTTGTGGAACTCGCGCACCATCTCCGGGAACGGGTGCGGGCCGGCGACGGTGCCGAGCAGGTAGTGCGTCGAGTCGACGTTCGCGACCCAGTCGCGCAGCGCGTCGTTGATGGCGTCCTTGAGGGTGCGCGAACCGGTCTCGACCGGGATCACCTCGGCCCCGAGGAGCCGCATCCGGGCGACGTTGAGCGCCTGGCGCTCGGTGTCGACCGCACCCATGTACACCACGCAGTCCATGCCGAACAGCGCCGCGGCGGTCGCGGTGGCGACACCGTGCTGCCCGGCGCCGGTCTCGGCGATCAACCGCGTCTTGCCGAGGCGACGGGCAACGAGCGCCTGTCCGAGCACGTTGTTGATCTTGTGCGAGCCGGTGTGGTTGAGGTCCTCACGCTTCAGGACGACGGTCGCTCCCCCGGCGTGCTTCGCGAACCGAGGCGCCTCGGTGATGATCGACGGGCGGCCGGTGTAGTCCCGCTGCAGCGTGTCGAGCTCCTCCCGGAAGGCCGGGTCGGCCCAGGCGTCACGGAACGCCGTCTCGAGTTCGTCGAGGGCGAGGACGAGCGACTCGGGGACGAAGCGTCCGCCGAAGTCGCCGAAGTACGGGCCGTGCAGGTCACGCAGTGAGGTCACGATGGTGCTCCCGGAGGGGTCCGGCCGGTGGGCCGGGGAGGGGTGGTCAGCCGTCGATGAACGACGCGAGTGTGGCGGCCGGGTCGGCGCCGGTGACGAGGGCCTCGCCCACGAGCACGACGTCCGCCCCCGCCGCGCGGTAGTGGGCGACGTCGGCCGGCCCGGACACGGCGGACTCGGCGACACGGACGACCCCGTCGGGGATCCGGTCGGCGAGGGAGCCGAAGAGGTCGCGGTCGAGCGAGAAGTCGGTGAGGTCGCGCGCGTTCACGCCGAGGACCCGCGCACCGGCGTCGAGGCCGCGTGCGACCTCGTCCGCGGAGTGCGCCTCGACGAGGACCCGCATGCCGAGCTGCTCGGCGAGGTCGTGCAGCTCGACGAGCTGCCGCTGCTCGAGGGCCGCGACGATGAGGAGCACGACGTCGGCGCCGGCGGCACGGGCCTCCAGCACCTGGTACGGGTCGGCGATGAAGTCCTTGCGGAGCACCGGCACGGACACCCGGGCCTTGACGGCCTCCAGGTCGGCGAGCGACCCGAGGAACTTCCGCCCCTCGGTCAGCACGCTGATCGTGGATGCACCGCCGCGCTCGTAGTCGGCCGCCAGGGCCGCCGGGTCCGCGATGGTCGCCATCGCACCGCGCGACGGGCTGGCCCGCTTGACCTCGGCGATGACCTTCACGCGGTCACCGGGCGCGAGGTGGTCGAGGGCGTCGAGTGCGGGCGCCACCTGGTCGATGGCGCGCTCCACGTCGGAGGCGGGCCGGTCGACACGGCGCGCAGCCGCGTCCTCGAGCGCACCGGCGACGAGGGTCTCGAGCACGTTCGCCACGGCGCGCCTACTCGGCGTGGTGCTTGGCGACGTACTTCGGGCCGTTGACGCCGTAGCCGGCCTTGCCCATCACGGCACCGACGACGAGGCCGACGACGACGAGCGCGGCCGAGGCCCACACGCCCCACGCGATGCTGAACCAGAAGCAGAAGGTGCCGATGGTGAAGCCGATCAGCATGATGACGACGGCCGTCCAGGCGGCCGGCGAGTGGCCTTCGCCGAGTTCTGCGGGCTCAGTGTTGCTCACGGTGCTCCTCGTGGTCGCTGGCGCCGCGGGGCCCGCGACGCTCCGTCGATCCTACCGTGTCGACGGTGTCCGTCGGCCCGCCGCCGGTGTCCCCGGGGGCGCCGGGCGTGGTCGACGCCGGGTCGGTCGGCGCACCGTCGACCACGGTCGGGTCGACGCCGGCGCTGAGCTCGTCCCACTCGACGACCGCGTCGCGGCCGACCGCCCCCGGCCCCGCCCGGGCACCCGCCCCCCCCCCCGCCGCGGCGGCGTACTTC
>JASCOJ010000094.1 GCA_029959645.1 Microbacteriaceae bacterium PS02332
CCCCCGGGCCCCCCCAACCCCCCCCCCCCCCCCCCCCCCCCCGCGGGGGCGCCCCCCCCCCCGGGGGGGGGGGCCCCCCCGGCCGTGCGGTGGGGCTGGTTCAGCCCTTCGACACCTCGACGAAGTTGCGTCGCGGGTCGGTCTCCTTGATGAGCGACGTCGCGTCGCGGCCGGAGACGGCGCCGGTGACCCAGCCGATGACGATGCGCGCCTTGCGGTTCAGCGTCGGCATCGCGTAGACGTGGTACGAGCGGTGCGCGAGCCAGGCGAACAGGTTCGTCATCTTGATGCCCTTGATGTTGGCGGCACCCTTCGCGACACCGTACGAGGCGACCGTGCCCACGGACACGTGGCGGTACTCCTCGAGCGGCTTGCCCGTGATCGTCGCCACGACGTTGTCCGCGGCGGTGACCGCCTGGCGGACCGCGTTCTGCGCGTTCGGCGGGTAGTACGCCGGCTGCTTCTCGGCGGTCAGGTCGGGGACCTGCGCGACGTCGCCGAGGCCCCAGACACCCGGGACGACCTCGTGCGTGTCCTCGGCCTCGACCTGGAGCTTCGCGTTCGCGGCGAGGTGGCCCTTCGGCCCGCGGGGAAGGTCGGACGCGTCGAGGAGCGGGTTCGGCTTGACGCCGGCCGTCCAGACGAGCAGGCCGGTGGCGAACTCGTCGCCGTCGGAGAGCTTGACGACGCCGCCCTCGCAGCTCGGCATCGTGGTCTTCAGGCGGACGTCGATGCCGCGGGCGCGGAGGGACTCGAGGGTCCACTTCGACAGCTCGGGGCCGACCTCGGGCGCGACGCGGTCGAGCGCGTCGATGAGCACCCAGCGGGGCTGCTCGCCGGCGAGCGACGGGTAGGTCGCGATGGCCGCCTGCGACACGTCGAAGAGCTCACCGATCGCCTCGACGCCGGTGTAGCCACCGCCGACGAAGATGCTCGTCAGGAGGCGACGACGCTCGTCCTCGTCACGGGTGGCCGCGGCCTTCGCGATGTTGTCGAGGAGCTTGGCGCGGACGAACGCCGCCTCTTCCACGGTCTTGAAGCCGATGCCGACCTCGGACAGGCCCGGGGTCGGGAACGTGCGGGTGACGGAGCCGAGCGCGACGACGAGCTGGTCGTAGGCGAGCGTGCGGTCGTCACCGCCCGCCGTGGCGATCGAGACCGTCTTGTCGGCCGACGAGATCGCGGTGACCTTGCCCTGGATCACGCGGGTCTTCCGGAGCGCGCGTCGGAGCTCGACGGTGACGTCCTTCGGGGCGATGTGGCCGCCGGCGACCTCGGGCAGGAACGGCAGGTACGTGTAGTACGTGTTCTGGTCCACCAGGGTGATGCGCATCGGCACCGTGGCGGCGTGCTTCTGGAGCCGCTTCACGGTCGAGTAGCCGGCCGAGCCGCCACCGAGGACGAGGACGTGGGGGATGCTGTCTGCCATTGTTCCGGTCTACCCGATGGAACCCGTGTCCGCATCAACGCCGCGCTGGTGCGGCGCTTCCGGGACGGCTCATCCGCGCTGACGGCCGGACCCGCGGAGGCGCCACCAGGCGGTCTCGGCGAGTTCGAGGCCGGTGTACACGCCGTGCTGGGTGCGGCGGGCCTCGTGCAACGAGAACCGCCGGAGCCGGTAGCCGCCGCCGAACCGGTCGATGATCGCCTCGGGCGAGTCGTCGGGGCCGCGTCGGACGTACCAGGTGCGGTCGTCGACCTGGTCGATCACGCCGGACCGGTCACCGTCGGCCGCCGATGCGGGAGCGGAGGACGTCGATGCGCTTCTGGATCTGCTCGATGCTCGCCTGCGCGACCGCGGGACCGCCGCTGATCCGGCGGAGTTCGGCGTGGATGGCACCGTGCGGCTCGTTCGCGTGCCGCGACCAGATCGACACGAGGCGTTGCAGCTCGGAGCGCTGCTCCTTGATGGTGAGGTACATCGGGCGCTGCTCGGGCTCCGGGGCCTTCGGCATGCCGTCCTTCACCGGCCGCGCCGGTCCCTTGCCCCGCTGGCGCTGCGCCTGCGTCGCCTGGCGGGCGCGGAGGAGGTCACGCACCTGGTCGGGTTCGAGCAGCCCCGGGATGCCGATGAAGTCGAGCTCCTCGAGCGAGCCGACCTCGCCGCCGGTGCCGAACTCGCCGCCGTCGTAGAGGACGCGGTCGAAGGAGGCCTGCGAGTCGAGGGCCTCGAACGGCTGCACGTCGAGC
Source organism: Microbacteriaceae bacterium PS02332 (assembly GCA_029959645.1). Classification (GTDB taxonomy): domain Bacteria; phylum Actinomycetota; class Actinomycetes; order Actinomycetales; family Microbacteriaceae; genus Curtobacterium. The sequence continues at coordinate 2,191 of JASCOJ010000094.1, forward strand.
AGGCTGTCGGAGGCGCGGTCCTCCTTGTTCGCGTCCGCCACCATGGCGTCCTCGGGGTTGTACATCCCGTCCTCGGCGTTCGTGGGCCGGTCGAGGGCGTGGTCACGTTCGAGTTCGAGGCTGCCGGCGAGGGCCATCAGGCCGGGCACGCTCGGGAGGAACACCGAGGCGGTCTCGCCGCGACGACGGGCCCGGACGAAGCGGCCGATGACCTGCGCGAAGAACAGCGGCGTGCTGGCGCTCGTGGCGTACACGCCGACGCAGAGCCGAGGCACGTCGACGCCCTCGGACACCATCCGGACCGCGACCATCCAGCGCGAGGTGTCCTCGGCGAAGGCGGTGATCCGGCTCGACGCGGCGGCCTCGTCGGAGAGCACGACCGTGGGGCGTTCGCCGGTGATCCGCTGCAGGATCCGGGCGTACGCACGGGCTGTCGTCGTGTCGGTCGCGATGACGAGCCCGCCGGCGTCCGGCACCCCGCGACGGACTTCGGTGAGGCGCTTGTCGGCCGCGGAGAGCACCGCGGGCATCCACTCCCCCTCGGGCGACAGGGCGGTGCGCCAGGCCTGGGCCGTGATGTCCTTCGTGACCGGTTCGCCGAGCGAGGCCGACATCTCGTCGCCCATCCGGGTCTTCCAGCGCATCTGACCGGCGTAGGCCATGAACAGCACCGGACGGACGACGCCGTCCGCGAGTGCCCGGCCGTAGCCGTAGTTGTAGTCGGAGACCGACGTGCGGATGCCCTGCTCGTCGGGGGCGTACTGCACGAACGGGATCGGTGCGGTGTCGGAGCGGAACGGGGTGCCGGACAGCGAGAGGCGCCGGATCGCCCCCGAGAAGGCCTGGCGGATGCCGTCGCCCCAGGTCAGGGCGTCACCGCCGTGGTGCACCTCGTCGAGGATGACGAGTGTCTTGCCGCCGGCGGTGATCCGCTCGTGCACCTCGGGGTTCATGCCGACCTGTGCGTACGTGATGGCGACGCCCTGGTAGTGCCGCCCGAACATGCCGTCCCCGTTGCGGAACGTCGGGTCGAGCCGGATCGACACACGGTCGGCGGCGTCCGCCCACTGGCGCTTGAGGTGGTCGGTCGGCGCCACGACGACGATCCGGTCGACGGTGCCGCGGGCGAGGAGCTCGGTGGCGAGTCGCAGCGCGAAGGTCGTCTTGCCGGCGCCGGGGGTCGCGGCGGTGAGGAAGTCCCGCGGCTCACGCTCGAAGTACTTCGTCAGCGCCTCGACCTGCCACGCACGGAGCTTCGACGCGGTGCCCCATGCCGCGCGCTCCGGGAAGGCCGGCGAGAGGTGCTCGGCCGCGGCGTTGCCGGCGGCCTCGGCGATCGCGGCCGGGTCCTGGTGCTCGATGTTCTCCGCTGCGCTCACTCCACCCGATTGTACCGGCACCGTCAGTCCTGCCGAGCGTGCGGGGCACGCTGCTCGGGGGTGCTGCGGACCAGGGACGCGGGCCGGAGCACGCCTGCGCCGAACCGTGCCGTGACCGCGTCGACGGTGGTCTCGGTGTCCCGCCACGGCGCGTCGTCGTCCCACAGCGCGTTGCTCGCGGCGGCCGGCACGAGGTTCTCGCCCCGGACGCCGATGAGCCGGATCCGGTTGCCGGGCCGGTGCAGGACGTCGTACAGCTCGGCGGCCTCCCGGTGGATGCGCTTGGCGACGTCGGTGGGTTCGGCGAGGGTGCGCGACCGGGTCAGCGTGCTGAAGTCGGTGTACCGGACCTTGAGCGCGACGGTCCGTGCCTGCACCTCGGCACGCCGGAGCCGGACCGCGACCTTCTCGGCGAGCCGCAGGAGCTCCCGGGCCACGTCGTCGCGCTCGGTCAGGTCGCGCCCGAAGGTGACCTCGTGCCCGATGGACTTCTCCCCGACGCCGGCCTCGACCGTCCGCGGGTCCCGGCCCCAGGCGAGGTCGTGCAGCCGCTGGCCGCCGGCCGGACCGAGCAGCCCGACGAGCGACTCCAGCGGTGTCGTCGCGAGGTCCTGCACGGTGCGGATGCCGCGCCGTTCGAGCGTCTCCTGGGTCTTGCCGCCGACACCCCAGAGCGCGGAGACCGGCTGCGGGTGCAGGAACTCGATCGTCCGCGCGTGCGGGACGACGAGCAGCCCGTCCGGCTTCGACCGGCTCGACGCGAGCTTCGCGACGAACTTCGTCGACGCGGCGCCGACGGAGCAGTGCAGCCCGGTCTCGGCGAACACGGTGCGCCGGATCTCGGTGCCGATCTGCCACGGCGTGCCGTAGAGCCGGAGCGCCCCGGCGACGTCGAGGAACGCCTCGTCGATGCCGAGCCGTTCCACCCGCGGCGTGAAGCGGTCGAAGATCCGCATCACCTGCGCCGATCGGGCGCTGTACTTCTCGAAGTGCGGCTCGACGATGACGGCCGCCGGGCAGCGCCGCTTCGCGACGGCCATCGGCATCGCCGAGTTGATGCCGTACTTGCGTGCCTCGTACGTGGCCGCCGTGACGACGGAGCGGTCGGAGTCGTGCCCGACGATGACCGGCAGGCCGACGAGGTCGGGCCGGTCGAGCAGTTCGACGGAGGCGAAGAAGGCGTCCATGTCGACGTGCAGGACCGTCGCGGTGCGGTCGTCGACGGGGGCGTCCGAGACGAGTCGGTTGCGTCCGTCCTGCTTGCTCACCGGCTCATGGTCGCACGGACCGCCGACACCGTCCGGCCACGATCAGTGCGGCAGCGGCCCGAACTCCGCGGCGGCGATCGTCCGCATCGCCGAGTCGCGGTTCGACGGGTGGTACTGGCCGGCGCGGACGTCCCGGGCGAGCCGGGCGAGCTCGTCGGACGCCCGGAAGGCCGACCCGCCGACCACCCGCATCGCCTCGTCCACGACGTGCTGCGCGGTGTCCACGGCCCGCGCCTTCGTGCCGACGAGGAGGGGGAACCAGCGGTCGGAGTCAACCAGCTCGTCGACGTCCCGCGCGAGGGCGTCGACCTGCAGGGCGACGGCGTCGGTCGCGCTCCGCATCGCGGCCACGGCCCGCCGGACGTCCGGGTCCGCCGAGCGTGGGGTGCCGTCCCTCGCGGTGCGTGTGGCGACCCGCTCCACCGCGAGCGCGACGGCCCGGGACGCGATCCCGACGTACACCGCGGCGACGAGGAGCTCGAACGCGGCGAAGACGCCGAACACGAGCGGGTCGGCGACGGGCCCCACGGGCAGGACGCGGACGATCCGGTCAGCCGGCACGTGCAGCCCCTCGAGCAGGGTCGTCCGGCTCTGCGTCGCCCGCATGCCGAGCGTGTCCCAGTCGTCGAGGTGGCGGATGCCCGCGTCGCCGCGGACCGCGAAGCCGTGCACGAGCCGCGGCTCCGGCCCGGAGGTGTCCTTCCCGAAGACGCTGAGCACGTCCCACGCCGGCGCGAGCGACGTCGACACCTTGGTGCCGGTGAACCGGTACCCGCCGTCACCGTCGGGCTCCGCCGTCGTGAGCGAGTCGAACAGGACCGCGTCGTTGCCGGGCTCGCTCACCCCGAACGCGAGGAGCCGGTCCGCCGCCGCCGCGTCCGTGACGGTCCGGAGGAACGTCCCACCCCGGGCGGACACCGTGCGGGCCGCCTGCACCCAGACCTGGTGCATGCCGAGCCCGAGGGCGGTCGCCGGCGCCGCCTCGGCGAGCCGGCGCTGCACGGCCGCCGTCGCCTGGAGCCCGAGCCCGGACCCGCCGTCCGCCACCGGGACCCCGAGCCGGAGGTAGCCGGCCGCGCGGAGCTCGGCGAGGTCCTCGACGCAGAACGCGTTCGCGGCGTCGTACCCGGGGGCACGGGCGGCGATCCGCGCCAGGAGGGCGTCGGACAGCACGTGTTCGGGGGCGGTGGACTCGGTCATGGGACGAGAGTACGGTCGCCCGTCGTGACAGACCCGCATCCCTGGACCCGGTACGTCGCGATCGGCGACTCCTTCACCGAGGGCATCGGCGACCCGGACCCCGCGGCCGTCGGCGGCCACCGCGGTTGGGCCGACCGCGTCGCCGAGGCCCTCGCCGCCCGGACCGAGGCGGACTTCCGCTACGCCAACACCGCGGTCCGCGGGCGCCTGCTCGGGCAGATCATCGACGACCAGGTCGAGGCGGCCCTCGCGCTCCGGCCCGACCTGGTCACCGTGTCGGCGGGCGGGAACGACGTCATCCGCCCCGGCTCCGACCCGGACGCGCTCGCCGAGCGGTACGACGGGATGATCGCGTCCCTCCGCCGGGACGGCGCGACCGTGGTGCTGTTCACCGGCCCCGACGTCGGCATGACCCCGGTGCTCGGCATGGTCCGTGGCAAGACCGCCGTCTACAACGAGCACCTGCACGCGATCGCGCTCAAGCACGGCGCCCTCGTGACGAACCTCTGGGCGCTCCGGGTGCTCCGCGACCCGCGCATGTGGGCGCCCGACCGCCTCCACCACTCCCCCGTCGGCCACGCGACCGTCGCTGCCGCCGTCCTCGACACGCTCGGCGTCCCGCACGACCTGGCACCGTCCACCCCGGAGCCGCTCGCCGCCCGGCCCTGGCGGGAGGCCCGCGCCGAGGACCTCGGCTGGGCCCGCGAGTACCTCGTCCCGTGGGTGGTCCGCCGGATCCGGCACACCTCCTCCGGCGACGGGGTCACCGCGAAGCGACCGCAGCTCGGCCCGGTCGTGTGCGACCACGCCGACCCGGTCTAGTCCCGCGTCAGGACCCGACCTCCGGCGTCAGGACCCGACCGGCTCCGCGCCCCGGAACGGGTTCGCCCAGCGCCACCACACGCCCGGGTCCTCGATCGCGCCGCCGAGCCGGAGCGGCACCGTCACCGGGTCGTGGTGCGACACCGTGAAACGGACCGTGCCGACCCGCTCGCCGCTCGTGCCGAGCGTCACCGGCTCCAACGTCGCCCGCGCACGCACCGTGACCCGGCCCCAGACGAGCACCGATGCCGGCTCCGCCGCGACGGCGTCGACCGGGTCCTGCCACGGCGTCGTGTACCGCCCGAAGGTCTGCCCCTGGTTCGTCAGGGTCACGGTGTGGAAGTCGTCGGCGACCGAGTGCAGGAGCTTCCGGACGTCGTCGTCGAGCGCGTCGTGGTCCACGCCACCGAGCATCGCGCCGACCACCGTCACCGTGCGGCCTCCACGCTGGTAGGTCGCGGCGAAGAGCAGACACGCCCCGGCCTCGTCGAGCGTCCCGGTCTTGATGCCCTCGATGCCGTCGATCCCGAGCAGCTTGTTCGAGTTCTCGACGGTGCCCACGCCGGGGACGTCCGCCGTCGGCGTCCGCACGATCTCCGCCACGAGCGGGTCCGCGAGCGCCAAGGAGCCGAGGTCGACGAGGTCCGTCGCCGTCGACCGGTTGCGCGGGTCCAGGCCGGTCGGTTCCATGATCGTGGTGTCGTCCAGCCCGTGCTGGTGCAGCCACGTCGCCGCCGCTGCCCGGTACGCGTCCATCGACCCGTAGGCCCACAGGGCGAGCGACCCGGCGTAGTTGTTCGCGGACTTCATCAGCATGACCTGGAACGCCCGGTACTCGGACAGGCGGAGGTCCGACGGCAGCGGTGCCACCTCGCCGTTCTGCGCGGCGTACTGGCCGTACAAGGCCTGCATCGCCGGCGTGAAGACGACGTCCGGGCCCTGCTGGCCCGCCCCGAGCGGCTTCTGCTCCAGCACGACGAGCGCCGTGACGACCTTGGAGATGCTCGCGATCGACCGCGGCTGCCGGTCCCCGCTCGTCGTCAGGCTCTCCGGGAACCCCTCGGCCGCCACCGCGGTCGCCCCGTACTGCGGGAACGTCACCTCCGGGGCGGTCGCGGTCGGCGCCCGGTACGTCGTCGTGCTCGCCGTCGCCGGGGCGAACGGCACCACGGCCGCGGCGACCAGGTACGCGACCGCGAGGAGCAGCACGGCGACGACGACGAGCGTCACGGGCCTCCGGACGGCGGGACGGGGGCGGACGACAGACGGCACGAGACCGCAGCGTACTGGAGGCCCGGCCCGGCTCCGCTGACCAGCCCGCCTCCGGCGCGGCCCGCGCCCTCGGTGCGCTCAGACCGGCCCGTGCACCCGCCGCTGCGCGTGCGCGACGGCCCAGAGGCCGACGGCGCTCGCCGCGGCCACGTTGAGCGAGTCGACTCCGTGGTGCATCGGGATCCGCACCGTCGTGTCGGCGGCGGCCACGGCCTCCCGGGTGAGCCCCTGCCCCTCGGTGCCCATCACGAGCGCGACCCGCTCGGGGACGTCGTCGACGAACGCGTCGAGGTCGACGGAGCGGTCCGTGAGCGCCATCGCCGCGAGGTGGAAGCCGCGGGACCGCAGGTCCTCGCCCGCCTCCGGCCACTCGCCGATGCGCGTCCACGGCACCTGCAGCACCGTGCCCATGCTCACCCGGACGCTCCGCCGGTACAGCGGGTCCGCGCAGCGCGGGCTGACGAGGACGGCGTCGGCGCCGAGCCCGGCGACGCTGCGGAACACCGCGCCGACGTTCGTGTGGTCGACGACGTCCTCGAGCACGACGACGAGCCTCGCGTCGCGGAGGACCTCGTCGAGGCCAGGCAGCTCCGGGCGGTGCATCGCCGCCACCGCGCCCCGGTGCATGCGGAAGCCGGTGAGCTGTTCGAGCAGGTCGTCGGGGCCGACGAAGACCGGGCCGTCGTGCCCGGCGACGAGCGGCAGGACGCTGTCGAGCCACTTCTCCTGCACGAGGACGCTGCGCGGGACGTGCCCGGCGCGCACGGCCCGCTCGATCACGGTGTTCGACTCGGCGATGTACAGGCCGCCCTCGGGTTCGGTGACCCGGCGGAGCGCGACGTCGGTGAGCCGGGCGAAGTCGTCGAGGCGGGGGTCGTCGAGGGTGTCGATGCGGACGGGCTGCACGGTCTCGTTCCGGGGCTGGAGGGCGGGGTCCGTCACCCGGGAAGGGCCGCGGACGGTCGGCGGTTGAGGGTACCGTGAACCCGATGGCACCGAGCGACGCGACCAGCACCGACGGCAGCGGCTCCGACGGTCCCGCGGTCGACGCCGTCGAGCGGGCGGTCGCGCTCCTCACCGGCAAGCGGATCGCCGTGCTCACCGGTGCCGGCGTCAGCACCGACTCGGGCATCCCGGACTACCGCGGCGCGGGCCGCGTCGTGCGGAAGCCGATGACCTTCCAGGAGTTCCGGGCCGACCCCGCGAAGCGCCAGCGGTACTGGGCCGGATCGCACCTCGGCTGGCGGACCTTCGCCGCGGCACGGCCGAACGCGGGGCACCGGGCGCTCGCCGAACTCGAGACCGCCGGGCTCGTCACCGGCATCGCGACGCAGAACGTCGACGGCCTGCACCTCCGCGCCGGGTCCCGCCGGGTCGTCGAGGTGCACGGGTCGATGGACCGCGCGGTGTGCCTGACGTGCGGGCAGGTCTTCTCCCGCGCCGACCTCGCCCGCGTGCTCGACCGCGACAACCCGTGGATCGACGACCCCGGCACCGTGCAGCTGCAGCCGGACGGCGACGTCGAGATCACCGACGTCGAGCGGTTCCGGGTGCCGGACTGCTCGGTGTGCGGCGGCGTGCTCAAGCCCGACGTGGTGTTCTTCGGCGAGTTCGTGCCGGCCGAGAAGTTCCGCGAGGCCGTGTCGATCGTCGCCGAGGCGGACGCGCTCCTCGTGGTCGGGTCGTCGCTCACGGTGAACTCCGGCGTGCGGCTCGTCGACCACGCCGCCCGGCGGAAGCGTCCCGTCGTCATCGTGAACCGCGGCGACACCCGGAGCGACCGACGTGCCGCCGTGAAGATCGACGCCGGCACCACGGAGACCCTCGTGACGCTGGCCGAGCGGCTGACGGCGTCTGCGATGATCGACCGGTGACGACCCTCCTCTACCTGGTCCGGCACGGCGAGACCGACTGGAACGCGCAGCGCCGCATCCAGGGTGCGACGGACATCCCGCTCAACGACACCGGTCGCCGCCAGGCCGCCGCGACCGCGGAGCTCCTGTCCCGCCGTCGGTTCGACGCGGTCGTCTCCTCGACGCTGTCCCGTGCGGCCGAGACCGGCGCGGTGATCGCTCGGCGACTCGGGCTCGCCGACCCCGTCGGGTACGACGGCCTCCGGGAACGCTCGTACGGCGAGGCCGAGGGCCTGACCGACGCCGAGGTGCGTGCGCGCTACCCGGACGACGACGTCCCCGGACGCGAGTCGCACGCCGCGGTGCTCGCGCGTGCCACCGAGACGCTGGCCGAGGTCGCGGTGCGGTACGACCAGGGCGCAGTCGTCGTCGCGACGCACGGCGCGGTGATCCGGAGCATCGTGAACGCCTCGGCGCCCGGGACGGCCGACCGGGGCACCGCGCTCATCCGGAACGGATCGGTGCACGCGTTCCGCTGGGACCCCGAGCTGTTCCGGGCCGAACTCGTCCGGTTCGACGACCCGCTCGACGAGCTCTCCGAGGCCACCGGCGGCGACGCGTTCGTCGCGCAGAACCCGCTCGAACGGCGGAGCTGAGCCGACTCCCCCGCCGTCTCGTCCACGCGTGGTGCGGGACGGAGGCGGTCGGGCCTCCCGTCCGTCAGCGCCGGTGGGCAGCCCGATCGGCGACGGCGCGCTCCACGGCGGCGACGACGTGTTCGGCGGAGTCGCGCCAGCGGAACCGTGCCGCGCGCTCGAGCGAGGCCGCAGCGGCCTCGTCCCAGCGGAGCTCGAGGCGACGGACCGCCGCCGCGACCGCGGACGGTGACCGTGGGTCGAAGTACTCGGCCGCGTCGCCGCCGATCTCGCGGAACACCGGGACGTCGCTGACCGCGACCGGCGTCCCGACGCCCATCGCCTCGACGAGCGGGATGCCGAAGCCCTCGTCGAACGAGGCGGTGACGAGTGCCGTGGCCGAGCGGAGCACCGTGAGGTACTCCTCGTCGCTCGCGCCGTCGTGGAAGACGAGCGCGCCCGCGGGTGCGAGCCGTTCCAGGCGTGCGCGGTCGGCGTCCGACACGCGCGACATGCAGTGCAGCACCCAGTCCGGGCCGAGCAGCGGCAGCGCCGCCGCGAGCGTCTCGACGTTCTTGTACGGCATGTAGGAGCCCATGTAGACGAGCGACCGCTCGCGCGGGCCCTCGGGGTCGCGCGGAGTCGCCGGCTCGGTCGCGTTCAGGGCGACGGTCACCGGACGTCGGGTGAGGCGGTGCTCGGCGATGAGCGCCGCGGTGGTCTCGGACACCGTGACGACCCCGTCGGCGCCGTCGAGCAGGAGCCGCTGCGGCCACCAGGCGAGGTGGAACGCACGCCACCCGAGGCGGATCGGCCAGGAGAACTCGCGCGGGGGTGTGCGGTTCCGGTAGTAGATCAGGTCGTGCAGGGTCAGCACGAGGGCGTACCGCCGGCCGCGGGACCCCATGGTCTGCATCGGCGAGAACACCGCGTCGAGGCCGAGCCGGTTGACGTGCCGGGCGACGAGCGGCTCGCCGGCGTCGGTCGGCGCCGGGATCGCCTCCCACGGGAGGCCGTCGGGCAGCGACTCGAGCTGCCGTTCGTCGTGCACCAGCAGGACCCAGTCGTGCCGGTCGGGCAGGTGTCCGACGATGCCGGCCGTGAAGCGGCTGATGCCGTCGTGGCGGCCGATCCGGACGTAGCGGCAGTCGATGCCGACGCGGAGGCGGGTCACGAGGTCGCCCCCGTGCTGCCGGCCTTGCCGGGCTTGCGGGGCTTGCCGGCCTTGCCGCCGGCGGGTCGGCCGTCGGCCATCCGCCGGAGGACCGCGTCCGCCGCGGCACCCGGCGTCTCGTAGTGCACGAGGTGCCCGACGTCCGGCAGCACGACGAGCTCGGCGTCGGCCAGCCGCTCGGCGAGGGCGCGCTGCGCCGGGACCGCCGTGATGTCGTCACGTTCGGCGGCGACCATGAGGACCGGCACGGCGATCCGGTCGGCGTACTCCGACACGTCGTGCGACACCGAGGTCCGGAACGCGTCGAGGACGCTCGAGCGGTCCGCGAACGCGGAGAAGAACCGGTCGTGCTGGTCGTGCACCCACCGGCGCATCGCCGGGTCCGACGACTTCAGCATCGCGATGCTCATCGCCCGGACGATCCCCCGGTTGCGGAGCAGGCCGAGTCCGAGGGGGCGCGGCAGCGCGGCGCCGAGCCGGTAGTACCCGACCGCGACGGCGGTGCCCACGGCACGGGGTCCCTGGAGCGCGGGGGCGGCGATCGGGTTCACGAGGACGAGGAGGCGCGTGTCGAGTCCGGCGGCGACGGCGGCGGCCACGACGATCGACCCGAACGAGTGCCCGAGGACGACGGTCTCGCGGTCGAGCCCGAGCGCATCGGAGAACCCGCGGAGCCATCCGACGTAGCCGTCGATGTCGGAGGTCGGCAGCGGGTCCGACACGCCGAAGCCGGGCAGGTCCGGCACGACAACGCGGAGCGGTCCGTCGGCACCCGCCACGAGGTGCGCGGCGATCGTCTCCAGCCCGTGGTGGTCGCCCCGGAAGCCGTGCACCGCGAGGACCGTCGTGGGCGCGTCCTCCGCGCCGTACACCCAGTGGTGGGTGGTCCGCCCGTCGACCTCGACCGACCGGTGCACGACCGGGGTGGCGGCGGTCACGGACTGGTACGGGGAGAGCACGGGTGGTCGCATCGGCGCCAGTCTAGGGAACACGTTCGGCCGGACCTGTCTATCGTCTCCGTAGCGGGCCTCCAGCCGTACGGGGCCTGTCGACGACGACGAGGAGCACGGTGTCCTTCACAGCCCCGATCCAACAGCCAGGCCTGACGCTCGACCCGCAGTGGCACAAGCGCTCGGTGTTCTACGAGTGCATGATCCGTTCGTTCGTCGACTCCAACGGAGACGGCATCGGCGACATCCAGGGGGTCATCGGCAAGCTCGACTACCTCCAGTGGCTCGGCATCGACGCCCTGTGGCTGCCGCCGTTCTTCCAGTCGCCGATGCGCGACGGCGGGTACGACATCCAGGACTACAAGGCGATCCTGCCCGAGTTCGGCACCCTCGACGACTTCCGCGAGCTGGTCACGAAGTCGCACGAGCGCAACATGCGCATCGTCATCGACATGGTGATCAACCACACGAGCGACCAGCACGAGTGGTTCCAGCAGTCCCGGGAGGACCCGGAAGGGCCGTACGGCGACTTCTACGTCTGGCGCGACACGGACGAGGAGTACTCCAACATCCGGATCATCTTCGTCGACACCGAGGAGTCCAACTGGACCTTCGACCCCGTCCGACGACAGTTCTTCTTCCACCGGTTCTTCTCGCACCAGCCCGACCTCAACTACGAGAACCCCGCCGTGGTCGAGGCCGTGTACGACGTCGTCCGGCACTGGCTCGACCTCGGCGTCGACGGGCTCCGGCTCGACGCGATCCCCTACCTGTTCCAGTCGGAGAACGGCAACGGCGAGGGCGAGCCGGAGACGCACGAGTTCATCAAGAAGCTCCGTGCGATGGTCGACGACGAGTACCCGGGCCGGGTGCTCCTCGCCGAGGCGAACCAGTGGCCGCGCGAGACGGCGGCGTTCTTCGGCACCGACGAGGAGCCCGAGTGCCACATGGCCTTCGACTTCCCCGTGATGCCGCGCATCTTCTACTCGCTCCGCGCGCAGCACGCCTCCGAGCTCAAGGCGATCCTGTCCGAGACCCTCGACGTGCCGACGAGTGCGGCGTGGGGTGTGTTCCTCCGCAACCACGACGAGCTGACGCTCGAGATGGTGAGCGAGGAGTACCGCCAGGCGATGTACGGCTGGTACGGCTACGACCCCCGCATGCGCTCGAACATCGGCATCCGGCGCCGCCTCGCGCCCCTGCTCGACAACTCCCGCGCCGAGCTCGAGCTCATCCACGCGCTGCTGTTCTCGCTGCCGGGCTCGCCGTTCCTCTACTACGGCGACGAGATCGGGATGGGCGACAACATCTGGCTGGCGGACCGCGACTCCTCCCGCACGCCGATGCAGTGGACCCCGGACCGCAACGCGGGCTTCTCCACCGCCGACCCGGGCAAGCTGTACCTGCCCGTCGTGCAGTCGCTCGTCTACAACTACGCGCAGGTCAACGTCGAGGCGCAGCTCGCGCAGTCCCGGTCGCTGCTGCACTGGATCCGCAACGTCATCCACGTGCGCAAGGCCCACCCGGTCTTCGGGATGGGCTCGCTCGCCGTGCAGCAGACGTCGAACGAGAGCGTCCTCGCCTTCGTCCGCTCGTGGGAGGGTTCCGGCTCGGACCAGCAGTTCGGCCCGAGCGCCGAGGACGTGCTCTGCGTGTTCTCGTTCGCGCACAACCCGACGACGGTCACCATCACCGCCCCCGAGTACGCCGGGCGCCCGCTCGTCGACCTCTTCGGTGGCGGGTCCTTCCCGTCCTTCGACGCCGACGGCACCGTGACGCTCACCCTGGGAACGCAGGCGTTCTACTGGCTGCACGTCGGCCAGGGCGCTGCCCCGGCCGCCGCCGCCCCCGCGGTCACCGCGACGACGTCGGCGACCCCCGCCGACTGACCTCCCGGCCGGGAGGCCCACCCTCCGCGCGACGCGCGTCCACCGTCCCGGTGGGCGCGCGT
>JASCOJ010000095.1 GCA_029959645.1 Microbacteriaceae bacterium PS02332
CCCGGGGGGCGGCCCGCGGGGGGGGGGGGGGGCGCCGGGCGGGGGGGGCCGGGGCCCCGGGCCCCCCCCCCCCCGCGGGGCCGGGCGACCAGGGTGCTACTTGATGCCAGCGGTGGTGCAGGCCGTCGCGTACTGCGCGGTGCACACCTGCTTGACCGTGTAGAGGCCGTCCTTGATGACGGTGTCCTGCACGTTGGCGGTCGTGACGGCGACCGGGTCCAGCAGCGTCGCCTGGACGGTGGCCCCGCCCGCGGTCTTCGCCGTGGTGTCGCCCTTCGGGCTCTTCCCCTTCGCGAACTGGATCGCCAGGTCGGCTGCCTGCGACGCCTCGGGCTTGAACGCCTTGTAGACGGTCATGTACTGCTCGCCCGAGAGGATGCGCTGGATGCCCGCGAGGGAGGCGTCCTGGCCGGTGACCGGCGGGAGCTTCGAGACGCCGGCCGACTTCAGGGCCGCGATGACGCCGCCGCCGGTGTCGTCGTTCGCCGCGTAGACGCCGGTGATCTTGTCCGCGCCGAGCTTGCTGATCTGTCCGGCAGCCCAGTCCTGCGCCTTGGCGGGGTCCCATCCGGGGGTGTCGTACTCGGCGAGGACCTTGTACCCGCTGTCGTCGATCGCCTTGTGGGCGCCGGCCTTGAACTGCGTGGCGTTGTTGTCCGTCGGCGAGCCGTTCACCATGATGATGCCCGAGCCGGAGGGGACGTTCCTCGCCTTGAGTGCGTCGACGAGCGCCTTGCCCTGGAGCTCACCGACCTTCTCGTTGTCGAACGAGATGTAGTAGCTGAGGTCCGGGCTGTCGATGAGCCGGTCGTACGAGATGACCGGGACCTTCTTGGCCTTCGCCTGCTGCACGATCGAGGCTGCGGCCTCACCGTCGAACGGGTCGAGGACCAGGACCTTGACGCCCTGCGTGAGCATGGACTGGGCCTGCTGCAGCTGCTTCGACGCGTCGCCGTCGGCGTTCGCGTAGACGACGGAGCACCCGCTGCACTGCTTCTTCACCTCGGCGGTGAACAGCGGCCGGTCGGCGCTGGCGTAGCGCGCGGTCACGGAGTCGGGCAGGAGCAGGCCGATCTTGGCCGAGGAGGCGTCGCCCCCGCCCCCGCCGGAACCCGTCTGCGCGCCGGCGCCGTTCGAACACCCCGCCAGGGTCGTGATCGCGAGCAGCAGGGCACCGACGCCCAGCATGGCTCGTGTGGTGGCTTTCTTCATCGAAATGTCCTCCAACAGGTGGACCGCCCACGGTGGCGGTGACCTGAGTGTGCCAGCGAGCACTCTTGCGTGCAAGAGTTGAACACAAGGGTGTCGGGCCGTGACGAAATCGTTATCTGGTCACCGGGTGGTGGGGACGTCGACCGCCTCGATCGCCGTGACGAGCGCACCCGTGACGGCGGCCTTCTCGCCGAGCTGCCCCTGGACCACGTCGGGCGTGCCGTCGAGGTCGACGACGGTCATCGACTCCAGTGCGTGCCGCATCGGGCCGAGCAGGAGTTCCCCGGCACGGGCGAACTCCCCCGTGACGACGATGCGCTCCGGGTCGAGCACGTTGCACAGGCCGACAGCTGCGGTCCCGATCACGCGCCCGGCGTCGGCGAGCGCCCGGATGCAGACGGCGTCGCCGGCCATCGCGCGGAGGATGAGGTCGGTGGTCTTCAACGTCCCGACCGCCTCCCGCACCCCCTCGAGCACGGCGGGTGCACCGGCCACGGCCTCGAGGCACCCACGGTTCCCGCAGCGGCAGACCGGCCCGTGTGGCACGACCGGCGTGTGCCCGAACTCCCCGGCGACGCCGTGGTGCCCGCGGAACAGCCGCCCGTCGAGGATGAGCCCGGCCCCGATGCCGGTGCCGACGTCGAGCGTGATCGCCGTGCTGCGGCCGCGGGCGGCACCGCTCCGGTGCTCGGCGAGGGCGGACAGGTTCGCGGCGTTGTCGACCTGCACGGGTTTGCCGACGCGGCGCTCGAGCGACGCCCCGATCGGGATGCCGTCCCAGCCCCGCAGGATGCCGCCGCGGGCGGTCATGCCGGTCCGGCGGTCGATCGGCGCGGAGACGGCCAGGCCGACGCCGAGCACCTCGGCCATCGAGGACTCCACCGACTCGGCCATGTCCATCACGAGCAGCGCGGTCTTGTCGAGCTCCGCGTCGGCCCGGTGGTCACGTGCCAGGGGCATGTGCCGCTCGGCGAGCACCGTGCCGTTGAGGTCGCTCAGTGCCACGCGGAGGTGCCGCGGCGCGACGTGCACGCCGGCGACCAGCCCGAGGCCGTGCGGCAGGGTGACCCGCAGCGCCCGGCGGCCGCTCGAGGTGCTGGGGGTGGCGTGCAGCGCCCCGGTGGCGACGAGCTCCTTGACGATGTTCGACACCGTGGCCGGGGACAGCCCCGTCGCCCCGGCGAGCTCGACCTGGGTCAGGCCGCCGTGCCGCTTGACCGCGTCGACCACGCGACCCCGGTTGGCTTCACGGAGTGAAGCTTGGCTGCCCGGACTCCGGCGTGGTTCTGACACCGGGACAGCGTATCCGGGCGCTCAGCCGCGGGTGACGAGGCCCTCGTCGACCATCCAGTCGAAGGCGACGTCGGCGGGTTCGCGCCCCTCGACGTCGACCTGACGGTTGAGCTCCTGGAGCACCGCGTCGGTCAGCTTCGGGGAGATCTGGTCGTAGACCTGCTCGAGCTGGGGGTACTCCCGCAGCGTCTCGGTGTCGAGCACCGGCGCGACGTTGTACGCCGGGAAGAACCCGCGGTCGTCCTCGAGGACCGTGAGCCCGAGCGACTTGATCCGGCCGTCGGTCGTGAAGACCTCGCCGAAGTTGCACGTCCCACGGTCGGTCGCCTGGTAGACCGTTCCGGTGTCGAGGATGTCGACGTTGCCCTTCGGCACCGCGCCGTCACCCGACCCGCCGACCGCGAGGTCGTACTTCGCGAGCATCGGCTGGAACCCGTCGGCGCGCGAGTTGAACTCGGACTCGACGCAGAACGTGCGCTGGTCCTCCGGCAAGGCCGCGATCTGCGAGAGCTTCGTGATCCCGCCGAGCTCCTCGACCGCCTCGCTCCGCACCGCGAACGCGTAGGTGTTGTTCATCGGCGCCGGCTTCAGCCACGTCAGCCCGTTGCCGGCGTCCTCGTCCTTCACGGCCTGCCACTGCTCGGTCTTGTCCGGGATGCCCTCGGCGTGCGCCATGAACGTGAGCCAGGCGGTGCCGGTGTACTCGTACGTCATGTCGGCCTGGTGCGAGGTCATCAGCTGCCGCACCGCGACACTGCCCGGCACGTTCGTCTCGTCGGTCACGTCGAACCCGGCGGCCTTCGCGGCGAGCACGGCGATCTTGCCGAGCACGAGCTGCTCGGTGAAGTTCTTCGACGTCACCGTGATGTGCGCGCCCTCCGGCAGGTCGTCGATGCGCTGGATCGACCCCGGCGCGGCGGCCGGCACGAAGGACGCCGCGGGCTGCAGCCCGCACCCGGCCAGGAGGACCGTGGTCGCGCCCACGACGGCGACCGCGGCCGCCAGGCGGCGCGGGGAACGGCGTGTCGTGCGGGCCTGGGTCGTGCGGGTCATCGGAGTCCCTTCGGTCGGGCGTACGTCTCGACGATGCGACCGAGCCAGTCGATCGCGAGGGCGAGGAGCGCGATGAGCAGGGCGCCGGAGACGAGCACCTTCGGCAGGAAGAGGTTCACGCCCGTGGTGATGAGCAGCCCCAGGCCGCCGGCACCGATGAAGGTCGCGAGGGCGGCCGACCCGACGAGCAGCACGAGGGCGGTGCGGATGCCGCTGAGCATCACCGGCACGGCGAGCGGCAGTTCGACCCGGAACAGGACGGCGGCGGCGCTCATGCCCATGCCGCGCCCGGCCTCCACGAGTCGGCCGTCGACGCTCTCGATGCCGATGATGGTGTTCCGGAGCACGGGCAGGATCGCGTAGAGCACGAGCGCGACGACCGCGGCCCAGAACGAGAACCCGAGCCAGAACGCCAGGAGCACGACGAGGCCGACGGCGGGCGCGGCCTGGCCGAAGTTCGCCACCGCGAGGATCGGGCCGGAGGCACGGCGGAACGGCCCCCGGGTCAGCGCGATGCCGAGCGGGATCGCGATGACGAGCACGATGACCGTCGAGACGACCGTGAGCAGGACGTGCTGCCAGGCGAGCTGGACGAGGTCCGCCGGGTTGAGCGTGGTGCGCTCGGTGGCCGTGAGGTCGGCGGTCGCCAACCACAGGGCGAACGCGCCGAGCACCACGAGGATGACGACGGGCTGCACGACGAGGCCGACCCGACCGGAGCGGCCGGGTCGCCTCGTGGTGACCGGTCCCGCCGCGACGACGTCGCTCACCGGTCGTCCCGGGAGCCGAGGTCGACGTCGGTGTCCGTGGCCGCCGGGCTCGTCGGCAGCGCCTCGAGCGGGCTCGTGTTCGTCCCGACCGGCGTGTAGGCCTGCTCCTCGGCGGCCGCCGCGCGGGACCGGGTGATGGCGTCCATGACCGTCTCGACGGTGATCACACCGCGGAAGGCGTCCCGCCGCCCCGTGACGAGTGCGGCGCCTGCGCTCGACACGAGCATGGTGTCGAGCGCGTCGTTCAGGGTGGAGGCCTCGCTCACGACCGGCAGGTCCGCCGCGATGCCCTCGGGGACCCGGTCGAGCCGCTCGAGCTGCCGGCGTGACGGCCACCCGATCGGGCGCTGGCGGCGGTCGACGACCACCGCGTGGCCGTGCCCGCCGGCCTCGCGCATCCGCTGCAGCACGGCCGCGGTCTGCTCCCCCGGCGAGCAGGTCACGGCGTCGGCGACGCCGACCTCGCGGACCCGGGTCAGGGTGAGCTGCTTCAGGCCGGCGCCGGAGCCGATGAAGTTCTCGACGAACTCGTTGGCCGGCTCGGCGAGGATCCGCTCCGGGGAGTCGTACTGCACGATGTGCGCGCCCTCGGAGAACACCACGATCCAGTCGCCGAGCTTCACGGCCTCGTCGAAGTCGTGCGTGACGATGACGATCGTCTTGTGCAGCTCCGCCTGGATCCGGATGAGCTCGTCCTGCAGCCGCTGCCGGGTGATCGGGTCGACGGCGCCGAACGGCTCGTCCATGAGCAGCACGGGCGGGTCGGCGGCGAGCGCCCGGGCGACCCCGACGCGCTGCTGCTGCCCGCCGGAGAGCTCCCGCGGGTAGCGGTCGCGGTAGGTGTCCGGGTCGAGCGAGACCAGGTCGAGGAGCTCGTCGACGCGCGCGGCGGTCTTCTCCTTCGACCAGCCGAGCATCTTCGGCACGATCGCGATGTTCGCCGCGACCGTCATGTGCGGGAAGAGCCCGCCGGCCTGGATGACGTAGCCCATCCGGCGGCGGAGCTCGTCGCCGTCGATCTTCGTGACGTCGTCGTCGCCGACCACGATGCGGCCCTCGGTCGGCTCGATGAGCCGGTTGATCATCTTCAGCGTGGTGGTCTTGCCGCAGCCCGAGGGGCCGACGAGCATGACGACCTTGCCGGCCGGGATCTCGAGCGTGATGCCGTCGACCGCGGGCTTCGCCTGGCCCGGGTACCGCTTGGTGACCTGGTCGAGCAGGATGCTCCGTCCGGTGACGTCGGTGTCCGGGACGGTGGTCGGGGAGTCAGTGCTGGACACGGATACCTCTCGAGATGGTCAGGCGGCCGAGGCCGAGGAGCAGGAGGTCGAGGACGAGGGCGAGCAGCACGACGCCGACGGTGCCCACGACGACCGAGTTAAGGGCGTTCGCGCCGCCCAGCCGGGACAGCCCGGAGAAGATGAAGCCGCCGAGACCGGGGCCGAGCGCGTACGCGGCGACCGCGGCGACGCCCATCACCATCTGCGCCGAGACGCGCACGCCCGTGAGGATGACCGGCCACGCCAGCGGCAGCTCGACCTGCACGAGGGTGCGGAAGCGCCCCATCCCGATGCCGCGCGCCGACTCGACGACGCTCGGCGGGA
This sequence comes from Microbacteriaceae bacterium PS02332, assembly GCA_029959645.1. Taxonomy (GTDB): domain Bacteria; phylum Actinomycetota; class Actinomycetes; order Actinomycetales; family Microbacteriaceae; genus Curtobacterium. The sequence continues at coordinate 5,933 of JASCOJ010000095.1, forward strand.
CCTCACCCAGGCCGACGACGGCGTTCCGGAGGATCGGCAGGGCGGCGAAGAAGGTGACCGTGACGACGGACGGCACGACGCCGAACCCGAGCGGCACGAGCAGCAGGCCGATCACGGCGAAGGACGGCAGCGTCAACCCGATGGTCGACACCTCGTTCGCCGCGGCACGCAGCCCGGGGATGCGGTGGACGAGCGCGGCGACCACCACGGCGATGACGGTCGCGAGCACGATGCACTGGACCACCAGCGAGAAGTGCTGCCACGACGCGAACCAGATCTGGTCCGATCGCTCCGCGATGTACTGGAACACGCTGCGGTTCCCCTCCGGTCGGCTGGACGGCCCTCGGAGTGGGGCACGAACGGCCCCAAGCTACGCAGATGCTCAGGATCGTCCGAATCGGGACGGCACGAACCGCCCGGGGACCGCATGCGAGGCGCACGGGAGAACCCCCGGTCAGGGGCGACTCGGACCGGTCACCCTGGGAAGACGGTAACGATCCTCAGCGCGGGGCGATCAGGCCGCCGTCGAGCGGACGGCGGGCACCGCGCGGGCAGCCACCCGGTCCGCCTCGTGCACGGCGACCCGCTCGGCCGTCAGCAGGAGCCCGGCGACCTCGGCCGACGAGCGGCCGGGGGCGTCGTTCCACCGTGTCAGGTCGCGCACCCGGGCCATCCGGACGTCCGGCGCCAGGCACCAGAGCACGGCCGACCCCTCCTCGGACGCGAGGGCGTGCCAGACGAGGTCGACCGCGCGCTGCACGGGCTGTGCGTGCACGGCGTGCGGTCCACCCGCGGCGTACACGACGGCGCCCACCAGGCACGCCCCGACGAGCGGGCGACCGGCCACCTCGGCGGCGGCGGCGCTCGAGGCCTGTCGCGTCCGACCACCCTCGTCGACGTAGGAGAACCAGGCGTGCTGGACCCAGCCGTGTTCGACGACCGCGCGGGCGTCGGTGAGCAGCCGCTGCAGGTCCGCGAGTTCGGTCAGTTCGGCCGCCGTGCGGCGCGCACGGACCTCGGCCCGACGGGCGGCGATGTGGTCGAGGAACCGTCGGATGCGGCCGGGTGCTGCCGCGGGGGAGGCGTCGGGAGCGACGTCGTGCTGGACGCGGAACTCGAGGGTCATGACGGCCCCTCCGATCTTCACGTGCACGGATGTGGTGGGGAGACCATAACCCCTCCGTGCCGCGCAGGACAGACCCGCCCGACGACCTGCGGGAAGCGGACGCGGCCGCCTGCTCAGCCCCCGAGCAGCCCGTCGTCGAGCACGGCGTCGATGCCCCGGCGCGCCACCGCCCGGTGGTCGTCGCCGTCGCTCGTCGCGAGGGCGGACGCGATCGACACCGCCCACCCGCGGGCCCGCCCCCACGTGGCCGTGTCGACCGGGGCGCCCGCGACCGTGACCGCCGCGGCGAAGGTGGGCCGGGCCTCCCGGCCGAGCGTCAGCCAGGCGGTCGCGAGGTCGACGGCGGGGTCCCCCGCGGTCAGGTCGCCGAAGTCGACGACCGACACCAGGCGGTCGCCCGCGTCGGTGACCAGCAGGTTCAGCGGGTGCAGGTCGCCGTGCACCCAGACGGGAGGTCCTGCCCACCCGGGCAGGGCCGCCGCGGTCCGCCAGGCGCGGGCCAGCGCGTCGGCGCGGGGCACGTCCTCGGTGGCGAGCCGCTGCAGGACCGCTGCGCTCCGGGTGTGCAGCGGGACCGCGCGCACCGGGTTGTGCGGTGCCTCGGGCGGTGCGGCGACGTGCAGCCGGGAGGTGAACGCGGCGAGCGTCCGGGCGACCGCGTCACCGGCGGGCGGGCGGTGGCCGGCCGGGACGCCGTCGACCCAGCGCACGACGCTCCACGACCACGGGTAGCCGAGGGCCGGGCGGCCGGTGCGCACGGGGACCGGGACGGGCACGACCGCGCCCACGCGTGCGCCGATGTCGGGCAGCCACCGCTGCTCGTGCTCGATCAGCTCGGCGGCGGCGGCCCGCCGTGGGACCCGCACGGCCAGGTCGGCCCCGAGCCGCACGACGACGTTGTCCCACCCGTTCGCGGCGACCCGCAGTGGCAGGTCCGCGAGGTCGGGGTGCTGGTCACGGAGCAGCCCCGCCACGAGCTCGACCCCCACGGGGAACTCGGCGACGGGCGTGGGCACGCACCCACGCTAGCGGCGCGGACGGTCCCCGTGAACGGGGGAGAGCACGTGATGCGTACTCATTGGTATCTTCATCGGAACGGTGACGTGGGTGTCCTTGGGGGGACTCACGGCGCCGTCGAACCGCCCCCGGGTTGCGCCGTCCCGGGGGCGATGATCGACACGAGTCGTGGGATCTCGGGTCGCATCCGTTCGGTGACGACCGCCGCGAGCAGCACCGTCCAGAGCTCGCGGAGCCGCTCGAACAGGTCCGCCCGGTCGGCGAGCACGTCCGAGACCGTCTGCACCCCGGTGTACGCGGGGATGAGGACGCGTCCGAGCATCTCGGGGTCCCACGCCGGGTCGACCTCGCCCGCTTCGATCCCCGCGCGCATGATCTCGGTCGACACGTGCATCCAGTCGGTGTACGGGTCCTGCCGGGGCACCTCCGCGGTCGCCGCCTCCGCCGAGAGGCGGATGCCCGCGCTGACCACGACCTCGGTGACCATCTGGGTCGCGAGGGCCTGCGACATCCACATCATCACCTCGAGCGGGGTCTCCCCGCGCTCGGCCGCCTGGTCCCCGTAGCGGCGGGACACCTCGTGCTGCGTGGCGATCACGGCGGCGGCGAGGTCGGCCTTCGACGTGAAGTGGAAGTACAGCGCGCCCTTCGTGACACCGGCTCGGAGGGCGACGGCGTCCATCGAGGCGCCCACGTACCCGCGCTCGTCGAACTCGTGCGCCGCCGCTGCGACCACCGCGGCACGGGTCGCCTGCGCCCGCTGCTGTCGCGGTCCGTGCTGGGCCATGCACCGATCGTAGTCGGGCGCTCGGCCCAGGTTCGTGTCGTACCGTGCCGCCATGGACGGATGGCGGAACCCCGCGCGGTGGGCGCGGGCCGGACGGTGGGCGCTCGTGCCGATCGCCGTGCTCGACTGGTTCCGGCTCGTCCCGCAGGGGGTCTTCGTGGCGGGCTTCCTCGTCGCGGTCGCCGGGCTCGCGGGGATGGCGGCGGCGCTCGTCGTGCGCATGCTCCGCCGGTCGCGCGGCTCGATGGCAGCCCTCGGCGTCGTGATGCTGCTCGGCGGGTTGGCCCTGTTCGCCCTCGACCCGTTCCCCGGGTCCTTCCCGGCGATCGAGGCCTGGTGGCCGGACGCCGTCACGCAGCCGCAGCAGGTGGGCAGCGCCTACTGGCAGCTCGCGGCGCTCGGGGTGGTCCTCGCCGGGTTCGCCCTGCTCGCGGCGCTGCTCGTGGCGTCCCTCACGACACGGCCCCGCTCGACGTCCCGCTGACCGGCCGGACGGGCTCGTCGGGAGTCGGGGTCAGCCGCGCGTGACCACGACGAGCACGACGTCGGCGCCCAGGTCGCCGTCGGGCACCGCGGCGCGGACGCGGGCGACGAGCGCCGCCCCGTCCGGTTCGGCAGCAGCGACCTCCGCGAGGGCATCGGCACCGCCGAGGTCCGGCAGCGCGGTCACGCCCTCGGTCGCCAAGACGAGCCGGTCCCCCGCCGCGAGCTCGGCGGTCACCACCGTGCGGGGACGCTCGTCGGGCTCGAGGCCGAGCGGCAGGTCGTGCGACCGGAGCAGCGTCGTCGTCCCGTCGGCCCGCACGTGCACCGCGAGCCCCAGGCCGGCGTCCACGAGGTCGACGTGCCCGGTGTCCGGAGCGACCCGGGCGTGCAGCAGCGCGGTGACCGCGTCGGCACCCTGCAGGTCGGGGGCGACCTGGGCCTCCACCCCGGCCACGGCCGCGGCGACCGGCAGCGCCGTGCGCGCGATGACCGCTGACCGCACGTCGGCCGCGAGCAGGGCGGCGGCCTGCCCCGCCGGAGCGACCGACCCGACGGTGACGTGCACGGCGCCGTCCGGGGTCGCTCGCCAGTCGGCGACCGTGCCGCCGCCCTGGCCGCGCTGCTCCACGAGCACGTCCACCACGACACCCGGGACGACGACGGGCTCCGGCAGCAGCCCGGCCAGCACGTGGCGGACCCGGTCGCGGTCCATGACGTGGCCGAGCTCGCGCTCCGCCCACCGGGCGAGGTCCTCGAGGAGGGCGACGTCGGCCGGCGAGAGTTCGCGCGGCTCGGCGTCCATGATGCAGAGCGTGCCGACCTGCGTGCCGTCCGCCATCGCCAGCGGGGCGCCGGCGTAGAACCGGATGCCGTGTTCGGTCACGGACGCCGTGCTCCGGAAGCGCGGGTCGAGCATCGTGTCCGGGACCACCAGCGGGCCGTCGTGCAGCACCGTCGCCGAGCAGAAGACCTGGTCGGCGGGTGCGCTGCCGCCCTGCTCCCACCCCTGGGTCGACTGCGCGGTGACCACGTCGTGGTGCACGAGGTTCAGGAAGCTCAGCGGCACGCCGAACGCCTCCTGGGTCATCCGGGTGATGCGGTCGAACCGTTCCTCGGGGCCGGAGCCGAGGACGCCGAGCGCCTCGACGACGGCCGTCCGCTGCGCAGCGCGCTCCTCAGGGGTCACCCGTCCTGTGTACCCGACCCGTCGCCGAGGAACCAGCCCCGCTCGTGGGGGTCCGCGGTCAACGGACGGCGGGGTCCGGTCGGCGCGGCCCAGAGCGCGGCGTTCGCGAGCACCCGCTGGATGTCCGGGTGGTGGTACACCGGGTACTCCTGGTCGCCCGGGGAGAAGTAGAAGACCCGTCCGAGGCCGCGGCGGTAGGCCACACCCGACCGGAACACCTCGCCGCCGGCGAACGTCGAGAGGAAGACCTCCTCGTCCGGTCGGGGGATGTCGAAGTACTCGCCGTACATCTCCTGGCGGTCGATGACGATCGGGTGCGGGACGCCCGCGGCGATCGGGTGCTCGGGCGCGACCGTCCAGACGAGTTCGCGCTCGCCGTCGTTGCGCCACTTGAGCGAGCAGGTCGTGCCCATCAGCCGCGTGAACGGCTTCGAGTAGTGCCCCGAGTGCAGCACCACCAGGCCCATGCCGGCGTGTACGGCCCGGACCACGCGGTCGACGACCTCGTCGGACACCTGGTCGTGGGCGACGTGCCCCCACCAGAACAGGACGTCGGTGGCGGCGAGCCGCTCCTCGGTCAGGCCGTGCTCCGGGTCCTGGAGCGTGGCGGTCGTGACGGTGTGGTCGGACCGGTCGGCGGGAGCCGCCGGGGTGGTGACGGACCGGGCGTGCTCCGCGGTCGGGAGGCGGGCCTCCAGCCCGGCCGCGACGACCGTGTGGATGCCGTCCGGGTAGTGCTCGCGGACCGTCGCGTCCCCGCGGGTCTCGTGGACGTTCTCGTTCCAGACGACGATGTTCACGAGACCACCTCGACCTCGCGGCCGGCGGCCGCCGACGCGTAGACCGCATCGACGACGCGGCTGCGGTGCAGGGCGAACTCGCCGTGGTGGCCCTCGTGCAGCCCGGAGCGGATGGTCGCGACGAACTCCTCGATCACCCGCTGGTGGTGCCCGGACGGCACCTGCACGGCGGGACGCGTGACCGCGGGGACGCCCGCGATGTCGGAGTAGAGCTCGACGGTGCCCTCGGTGGCGTAGTTCCGCACGAACAGCCGCGCGCCGCCGGTGGAACCGAGGAGCTCGACCTCGATGTCCTCGTCGTCCTTCGAGTACGACGCCCAGGACGCCTGCAGCTGCAGGCTGGAACCGTCCTCGAACCGGAGCAGCGCGCTCGCGAAGTCCTCGACGTCGAAGGGCCGGCCGGTCGCAGCGGAGACCGGGCCACCGCCTGCGCCGCCCCCGCGTCCGGCGGTGCCGAGCTCGTTGTAGGCCACGGCGCTGGCGGCGACGACGCGCGGCTCGCCCAGCAGGTGCAGTGCGATGTCGAGCACGTGCGAGCCGAGGTCGATGAGCGGGCCACCGCCCGCGGTCTCCTTGTTGGCGAACCACGACGCGATGCCGGGGATGCCGGAGCGTCGACGCCAGCTCGCGCGCGCGTGGTAGACGTGCCCGAGCGGGCCGTCCTGGCCGCCGACCGGGCGGACGTGGTCGGCGAGGAACTGGACGTCCGCACGACGGCGGTGGTTGTAGGCGACCTCGAGCACGCGGTCGTTCGCCACGGCGGCGTCGACCATGGCCTGAGCCTCGTCGCCCGTGGTCGCCAGGGGCTTCTCACAGAAGACGTGCTTGCCGCTCTCGAGCGCGGCGATCGCGATCGGGGCGTGCAGCGCGTTCGGGACACCGACGGACACGACGTCGAGGTCGTCCCGCGCGACCAGGTCCTCCCAGTCCTCGGAGGTGTCCGCCACGTGGCGGGTCTCGGCGAGCTCGCGGAGGCGGGCCGTCTCCTTGCCCGCGAGCGCCACCACCTCGATCCCCGGGAGTGCGGTGTAGGCGTCGAGGTGGGTCGTCCCGGCGTACCCGAGCCCGACCACCCCCACGCGCAGCGTCCTCGATGCGTCCGTCGTCTGCGACATGACGACCACGCTAGCCGTCCGCAGATGGATCGTCGCGGATGATCATTGCTGGCGTTCCGTGATCGTTCGACCTACCTTCAGGTCACATCCGCGCACGACGGCGGCGTCAGAGGGCGCCGAGCACCGCGAGCGCCGAGGACAGGGGCTCCGTCGATGCAGCACCGCATCATCACCACCGCCGCACTCGCGGCCGGCATCGCACTCGCCGTGCCGACCACCGCATGGGCGTCCGCGCCGGCCGGTCACCACCCGGCACCGACCACCTCCACCGTGACCTACAGCGCGAGCGACGCGGTGATCCCGAACCCGTCCCGCGGGTTCGACCACACCACCGAGACGCACTACCGGGCCGACGGCTCCGGGTACACGCCGCTCGACCTGCAGACGCTGCGCGGCTACCGGGCCGACGGCGTCACGCAGATCGTCCGGGTGTTCTACATGGAGGCGTTCGTCCACCAGCAGCGCCTCAGCCCGACCTGGCTCCGGCTCGTGCAGCGCGACTACGACACCGCGCGCCAGGCCGGTGTCGGGGTCATCACCCGGTTCGCCTACGTGCAGGGCGGCGACTACCCGTACGCGGCACCGTACGGCGACGCCGACCTGCCGACCGTCCTCTCGCACATCCAGCAGCTCACCCCGACGCTCCGCCGGAACGCCGACGTCATCCCGACCCTGCAGGAGGGCTTCATCGGGCTCTGGGGCGAGGGGTACTACACCGACCACTTCGCCAGCGACCCGGCGAACCCGGGCGTGCTGACCCCGGCGGACGAGGACGCCCGACGCCAGGTCGTCCAGGCCGAACTCCGAGCGCTGCCGTCGAGCCGCTCGATCCAGGTGCGCACCATGCAGATGAAGCAGAGCGCGCTCGGGACGCCGTCGGGCACCGCCGGGGCACTCACCCCGGCGCAGGCGCACGACGGCTCCGCGGCGTCGCGCATCGGGCACCACAACGACTGCTTCCTCGCCTCACCGGATGACTTCGGCACGTTCCTCACCGACCCGCTGTCGCTCGACCAGGACTACCTGGCCGCCGACTCCCGGTACGTCCCCGTCGGCGGGGAGACCTGCGCGGTGAACGCCCCGCGGTCGGAGTACCCCTCCGCCTCGGCCGAGATGGCGCGCTACCACTACAGCTACCTCAACCTCGACTACAACAAGGACGTCCTGGCGACGTGGGGTCAGGACGGCATGACCGACGCCGCGAAGAAGCTCGGGTACCGGTTCACGATGACCTCGAGCACGGTGACGTCCGGCTGGGACGCCGCGGTGTCGGTGTCGGTCCGGAACGACGGGTGGGCAGCGCCCTACAACCCGCGTCCGGTCCAGCTCGTGCTGACCGACGGCCACCGCCGGGTCACCGTGCCGGTCCGTGCCGACGCGTCGGCGTGGCAGCCGGGCACCACCGCGACCGTCACGGCCTCGCTCACGCGGGTGCCGGCGGGTACGTGGCACGTCGCGCTCGCGATGCCCGCTGCCGAGCGCTCCACCGCGCAGGACCCGGCGTTCGCGATCCAGACGGCGAACGTCGGGACGTGGGACGCACAGGCCGGGGTGAACCAGCTCGGGCAGGTCGTCACGGTCAGGCACTGACGGTCGCCGTCGGACGCCCCGGGCCCGGTGGGCTCGGGGCGTCCTGCTGTCTGTCACCCGGGGTCCGCGACCATGGAGGCCATGACCCCGCGCTCCCTGTTCCGCGTCCTCGCGGTCGCCGAACTCGTGACCTGGACGATGCTCCTCGTCGGCATGCTGCTGAAGTACGGCCTCGGCGTCGGGGACTGGCCCGTCCGGGTCGGCGGCGGGGTGCACGGCTTCGTGTTCCTCGCGTACCTGGTCGTGGCGACGGTCGTCGCCGTGAACCAGCGGTGGTCGGTCGGGGCGACGGTGCTCGGCTGGTGCAGCGCCGTCGTGCCGTACACGACCCTGCCGTTCGAGGTCGCCGTCGCCCGTCGCGGCATGCTCGACGGTGGGTGGCGTCGTGGACCGGCCGCGGGGGTGCACCCGGGCCCGCTCGACCGGCTGCTCTTCGCGGTGGTGCGGCACCCGGTCGTCGCCGCGGTCGTCGGTGCTGTGCTGGTCGCGGCCGTGTTCGGCGCGCTGCTCGTCGCCGGGCCGCCGGTCCCGTCGCGGTAGGCGGGCCGCAGACGGACGGGGGGGCCCCGGGCCGCCCGCGCCCCGGCCGCCCGCGCGCGGCCGGGGGGGGCCCCGCCCCA
>JASCOJ010000096.1 GCA_029959645.1 Microbacteriaceae bacterium PS02332
GGCGGCGACCACGACGGTGTCCCGTCATCGGTCGCCGCCTCCGTGGCGTCCTGCGGTCGGGAGGTCAGCGCGCGGCGCGCTCCCGGGCCTCCATGGCGTCCCACGCGAAGCTCGCGAGCCAGTGCGTGGAGTAGTACTCCTCGCCGACGCTCGCGGCCAGCCCCGAGGCGAGCAGCCGGTCGGCCGCGTCGTCGAGCAGGCCGGCGAGGACGTCGTCGGCGTCGGCAGCGCGCAGGGCGTCCGCGATCCGGCGTGCCGAACCGGCGCGGGACAGGTCGAGGCCGAACAGGTGGACCTGCTGCGGGTCGTTCTCGTCACGCACCACCGTCGAGTTGAGGACGTCGTCCCCGGCCGCGACCTCGGCGAAGAACGCGCGTGCCCACGGGCCGAACTCGGCGGGCGGCAGGACCGCCCGCATCAGGTCGGCCTCCGCGAGCCCCGCGGACAGGAAGTCGTGGCCGCTGCGCTCCCAGGCGAACGACCACCCGGCGTCGGCGCCGAACCAGGCGCGGGCGGCGCCCTCGACCGTCGCGGCGAGGTCGTCCCGGCCGAGCGACCGGGCACCCTCGAGCACGAGCAGGAGCCCGAACGCCGAGTTCCCGTGCACGCCGTGCCGGACCGGGTGCGCCGCCCCGTCGACCCAGCGGGTCACGAGGTCCTCGAGCACCTCGACGACCGGGGCGAAGCCGGGTGCGAGCTCCCGGATCGCCGGGACCTCGGAGGCGGTGACCTCGGCCGCGAGCCGCATCAGCCACGCCCAGCCGTACGGCCGCTCGTAGTGCGGGGTCGCGCGGAGGTAGGCCGCCTCGGTGGCCAGGTGTTCCGCGGTGAGGTGCGCCTGCAGGACCGGGGTGATCCGGGCCTCCAGGTCGGCGGCGACGCCGTGCGCCAGCAGGCGCACCGCGAGCCAGTGCATGTGCACCGAGGAGTGCCAGTCGTAGGACGTGGCGAATGCCGGGTGCAGTTCGACCGGCAGTGCGCGGTCGTCTGGACCGGTGGTCGCATGGTGCGCCGCGTACGGGTACTCGCGGGTGACGTTGTCGAGGGCGACCGCGGCGAAGCGGTCCGCCCAGTCGGCGCGGGTCAGGTCGAGCGGGGCGGCATCAGAATGCGACAAGGTACATGACTCCCATGTTGACGACGAGCAGGATGGCGGCGGTCGGGATCTGCGCCTTGATCGGACCGTACTTGTCCCGCATCTCGAGCAGCGCAGCGGGCACGAGGTTGAAGTTCGCGGCCATCGGGGTGACGAGCGTGCCGCAGAAGCCGGCGAGCATGCCGATGGCGAAGACCGCGGCCGGGTTGCCGTCGAAGCCCTGCACGAGCACCGGCCAGCCGATCGCCGCGGTCATGATCGGGAAGGCCGCGAAGGCGTTGCCCATGATGATCGTGAACAGCGCCATGCCGAGGCAGTAGACCACGACCGCGGCGACGAGCGACCCGCCGGGCAGGATCGTCTTGATGATCGTGCCCACGGCGTCACCCACCCCAGCCTGGGTGAAGACGATGCCGAGCGTCGAGAGCATCTGCGGCAGGAGTGCCGCCCAGCCGATCGCCTGGAGGAGCCGGCCGCCCTCGCGGATCGGGGTGGCGACCTCCGGCGGGCGGAGCACGAACACGGCGACGACGACGGCGAGGACGGACCCGATGCCGAGTCCGGTCAGGGTCGCACTGCCCTCGGCGAGCAGCGGCTGGCCGCCGACGTGCACGAGTGGACCGAGCGTGGCGACGAGGACGGCCACGACCGGGACGACGAGCGCCGGGATGAACAGCCGGTTGCCGAACCGGTCGGCGAACGTCGCCCGCTCCTCCGGACTCGTCGTCGCGAGGACGCTCGTGCTGTCCCCGGACTGCTTCGGCATCGCGCCCGTGGGTTCGGCCGGGCCCGTCTCGGCGCCGACACCCGCGCCGGGGATGCTCGCCACCCGGGTGCGGCTCGGCCGGCCACCGCGGGCGGTGGTCCCGGTGGCGCCGAGCCCGGCGAGGGCGACCATCACGAGCACGGCGACGCCGAGCACCCACGCCGGGACGGTCCCCGCGACGACGAAGGTGCCGACGAAGAAGGAGACGCCGAGGATGCCCCAGAAGGCCGCGTTGCCGACGCGCTTGGCGTGGTCGCGGTCGGTGACGATGAGGACGGCGACGGCGATGAAGAACGCGCCGATGAGCCAGTAGAGCCACTCGCTGGTGATCATGCTGCTGCCTCCGTGACGGTCGGTGCCTGCCGCATGTCCGCGGCCATCCGGTCGAGCTTGCGGTCGAAGAGCAGCAGGCGGGTCCCGTGCACGAGGAGCGCCGCGATGCCGGTCGGGATCGCCCAGAGCGCGAGGTCGATCGGTTCGAGTGCGAGCTTGTACGTCGAGTCGACGAACGTGGTGATGAGGAGGATCGAGCCGACGGCGACGAAGACGTCCTCACCGAAGAAGACGCCGACGGTGTCGGAGGACGCCGAAAACCCCTTGATCTTCTCCCGCATCCGCTCGTCGACGCGCCCGTACTTCTTCACCGCGGCGCCCTCGGCCATCGGGTGCACGAGCGGGCGGACGGTCTGCGCCGGACCGCCGATGCTCGTCAGGCCGACGGCGGCGGTCACCTGCCGGATCACGAGGTAGCCCGCGAGCAGTCGCCCGGTCGTGAGCTTGTCGAGCTTGGCGATGAGCCGCTTCGCCTGGTCCTGGAGGCCGTAGCGCTCGATGAGGCCGATGACCGGCAGCACGAGCGCGAAGGTCGTGACCGAGCGGCTCGAGGCGAAGCCGTGCCCGAAGGCGTCGAGGATGCCGACGGGGCCGATGCCGCCGATGGCCGCGGTGACGATGCCCGCCACGGTGACGACGAGGAGCGCGTTGACGCGCAGTGCGAAGCCGACGATCACGACGGCGACGCCGATGAGGACGAACATGTCCGGTGGTCCTTCCCGCGCCCTGGCGGACGTTGCGGGACAGTCTGGCCCGGATTGTTCAACAACCTCAACCCCGCGCGCGGTCGTGTTACACGGCGTTCACAATCGGCGGCCGTGCCAGGATCGGCACATGACCCGTTCCGTGGGCGGTGCCGAGTCCGTCGCCGCGCGCCTCCGCACGATGATCGCCGAGGGCGTCTTCCTGCCCGGCACGCAGCTCTCCGAGGAGCGGTTGAGCGAGTCGCTCGGCGTCTCCCGCAACACCCTCCGCGAGGCCTTCCGCCTGCTCGTGCGGGACCGCCTGGTGGAGCACGTGTTCAACCGGGGCGTGTTCGTGCGGCGGCTCTCCGAGGCGGACGTCTTAGACCTGTACGCCGCCCGCCGCGTGCTCGAGACCGCGGCGGTCCGGGCCTGCGGTCCCGACGCGCCAGCACTCGCGGAGGCCGCGGAGGCGGTCACGGCGGCCCGGGAGGCTGCTGCCGCGGGCGACTGGGGCGCAGTCGGCACCGCGGACATCCGGTTCCACTCCGCGCTCGTCCGGACCCTGCCGAGCGAACGGATCAGCGGGCTCATGGACGCGGTGCTCGCCGAGATGCGGCTCGCGTTCCTCACGACCGGCGACCCGGCGGCGTTCCACGAGGCGTTCGTCGCGCGGAACGCGGCGATCGTGGCCTTGCTCCGTGCCGGGGACCAGGACGGCGCGGTGGCGCTCCTCGCGGACTACCTCGACGACGCGGAGCGGACCGTCCGGGCGGCCGCTCGGGGTTGAGCGCTCGGGACCGCTCAGCCCTGCATCCGCGGGTCCTCGGTCGGGTCGTGGAACATCCGCGGGCACCCGGAGTGCACGGCCTCGGGCCGGAGCTCGAAGTGCCACGCCTCGTTGCCGTAGACCTGGCAGAGCCCGTAGGCGGCGCCGTGGTCGCCCAACCACTCGGCCGCGTTCCACGCGCCGATGTCGATCGCGTTCCCCTTGACGTGTTCGGACGTGGTCGGCGTCGCTACCCACCGGGACGCCTCCCGCTCCGAGCCGTACTCCCGGACGGCGTCGGCGAGCATCGCCGCCTGCATCCCCGGCGACCGCCAGCCGCTGTTCACGACGAACTCGACATCCTCGCGGGCGGCGTCCCGTGCGGCCCGCTGCACCGCTGCGCGGAGGGCCGGGTCGCGCCCCCCGGCCGCCGGCACGCCCTCGCCCAACCCGCCCGGGCCGGACGGCACCGCCCCCGCGTCCGGTCCCTCGGTCGCCGTGGCCGAGCCGCCGGTCGCCCGGTCGCGTCCGGTGTGCTCCCCGAGTGCGCTGCCGAAGCGCGTGCCGAGGCCCGGGCCCACGGTGTCGAGGGCGAGGAGCGTCCCGACGACGACCACGACGGCGAGCACCACCGTGGTCGCCACCGCCCGCTTCGCGCGCCGGCGTCGGGTGCGGTCGGACTGCGGGTCACGGTCGCGGCGGTCGGTGGTCCCGGTGGACGAGGTGCTGGAGTGCATGCTCCGAGCACACCTGACCGCGTGTCACGACGGCGTTCGCAGATCCGCATACGCTGACGACACGTGCGGCCTCCTAGCATCGGGGCATGCGCGTGTTGATCCTCGAGGACGAGCCCCTGCTCGCCGACGCCGTCCGGGACGGGCTCCGGCTCGAGGCGATCGCGGCCGACGTGGCGCCGGACGGGGACACCGCGCTCGAGCTGCTCAGCATCACCACGTACGACATCGCCGTGCTCGACCGGGACGTGCCGGGGCCGTCGGGCGACGAGGTCGCCGCGCACATCGTGGCCTCCGGCAGCGGCACGCCGATCCTCATGCTCACCGCCGCCGACCGGCTCGACGACAAGGCTTCCGGGTTCGAGGCCGGCGCCGACGACTACCTGACGAAGCCGTTCGCCCTCCGGGAGTTGGTGCTGCGGCTGCGCGCGCTCGACCGGCGACGTGCGCACCACCGGCCGCCGGTCGTCGAGCTCGCCGGGCTGAGGATCGACCCGTTCCGCCGTGAGGTGTACCGGGACGGTCGCTACGTCGGCGTGACCCGGAAGCAGTTCGCCGTGCTCGAGGTCCTCGTCGGTGCCGGCGGCGGGGTCGTCAGCGCCGAGCAGCTGCTCGAGCGGGCGTGGGACGAGAACGCCGACCCCTTCACGAACGCGGTCCGGATCACGGTCTCGGCGCTCCGGAAGCGGCTCGGGACGCCGTGGGTGATCGAGACGGTGTCGGGCGTCGGCTACCGCATCGGCGACGGCGACGCGGGAGACCCGACCCGTGCCTAGGCGCCGGGGGCCGAGCGTCCGACTCCGGCTCACGCTGAGCTACGCCGCCGTCGTGGTCGGCACCGGGCTCCTCCTGCTCCTCGTGGTCCGGCTGTTCCTGCTGCGCTACGTGCCCGAACGGGTCGTGAGCACCGACGACTTCCTGCCGAACCGCGGCGACCTGACCCGTGCGTTCGTGCCGAACGCGGTCGGCGTCCTCGTCGTCCTCGCGGTGCTCGGGCTCGCCGGCGGCTGGTTGCTGTCCGGCCGGCTCCTCGCGCCGCTCGCCCGCATCACCGCGGCCACGCGGCAGGTCGCCGACGGGTCGTTGACGCACCGGATCGCGCTGCCGGGCCGGGACGACGAGTTCCGCCGCCTGGCCGACTCGTTCGACGGCATGCTCGCCCGGCTCGAGGACCAGATGGCGGTGCAACGCCGGTTCGCCGCGAACGCCTCGCACGAGCTCCGGACCCCGCTGGCGATCACACAGACGCTGCTCGACGTCGCGCGGGCCGACCCGGACGCCGACCCGGCGGCGCTGGTCGGCCGTCTGGCGGCGGTGAACGGGCGTGCGGTCGAGCTCACCGAGGCGCTCCTGGCGCTGAGCCGCGCCGACCAGGGCATCGACGACACCGACGTGGTCGACCTGTCGCTGCTCGCCGAGGAGGCGGTGGAGACCCTGCTGCCCTCCGCCGACGACCGCGGGCTCGCGCTGGAGGCCGACGGGGACGTCGCGTTCGTGCTCGGGTCGCGCCCGCTGCTGCTCCAGCTCGCCACGAACCTCGTGCACAACGCGCTCGTGCACAACCGCACCGACGGCTCGGGGACGGTGTCGGTCCGGACGGTGCTCCACGGCGACCGGGCGCTGCTCGTCGTGGAGAACACCGGTGAGCCGGTGCCCGCTGAGGTCGTGGCGTCCTTGACCGAGCCGTTCCGCCGCGGTGCCGGTCGCTCCCGGGACGGTGACGGCGGGGTCGGACTCGGCCTCGCGATCGTGGCGAGCATCGTCCGTGCGCACGCCGGCACGCTCGACCTCACCCCGCTCACGCCGGGTGGGCTCCGGGTGACGGTCACACTGGCCGCTGCAGCGCCGCCTCGATGACCGCCCGGACGAGCTCCGCGTAGCCGAGGCCGACCGCGGCGTACATCCGCGGGACCTGTGACTGCTCGGTGCAGCCCGGCGTCGTGTTCACCTCGTTGAGCACGGGGCCGGCCGCCGTGACGAAGAAGTCGAAGCGCGCGAGCCCGGCGCAGCCGAGTGCGTCGTAGAGCGTCCGGGCCGCCCCGAGCAGGTCCGCGTGTTCGGCGTCGGTGAGCCGCGCGGGCACCGTGAACACCGCCGACCCGTCGTACTTCTGCTCGCGGCCGAACACGTCGCCGGCGTCGACACCGATCTCGAGCGTGGACCCGGCACGGAGTGCACCGTCCCGGTCGCGGAAGAGCGCGACGTCGACCTCACGACCGCGGACGAACCGCTCGACGAGGACGCCCTCCCCTGCGCTGCGTGCCAGGTCGAGGGCCGCGGCGAGTTCGGCACGCTGGCGGACGACCGAGACGCCGTTGCTCGATCCACCGCTGACCGGCTTCACGACGACCGGCAGCGCGAGGTCGACGTCCTCGGCGGACTCGTCCGCGCCGACCAGCACCCCGTCGGCCGTCCGGATGCCGAGCGCTTCGGCGACGACCTTCGTCACCCACTTGTCCATCGCGACGGCACCGGCGCGCACCGGGGAACCGACGACGGGCACGCCGATGAGCCGGAGGAGGCCCGCGGCCGCGCCGTCCTCGCCGTCGACGCCGTGCAGCACCGGCCACGCGACGTCGCACGCGGTCAGGAGGGCGACCGCCTCGGCCGCGCTGAGCGGCGCGCCGTCGGTGCGGCACCACGTCGCGTTCCGGGTGATCGTCAGTGCGACGACGTCGAGGCCGAGCGTGGTCGCGGCGCGTGTCACGGCGGCGGCCGATGCGAGCGAGACGTCGTGCTCGTCGTTCGCGCCGCCGCCGACCACGGCGATGCGGAGGCTGGTCCGCTCAGGCATGCGGGGCCTCCAGGGCGGTGTCGCGGCCGTCGGGCCGCCGGTGGACGCGCGCGACCCGGCTGCCGATGCGGGTGACGACCTCGTGCTCGATGGTGTCGGACCAGCGGGCCCAGTCGGCGACGGTCGGTTCGCCGTCGGAGCCCGGCCCGAAGACGGTGACCGTCTCGCCGGGCGGGAGCCGGTCACCGCCGGTGTCGACGACCACCATGTCCATCGAGAACCGGCCGATGAGCGGACGACGGCGGCCCCGGACGAGCACCTCGGCCTTCCCCGATGCTGCACGGGGCAGACCGTCGCCGTACCCGATCGGCAGCAGCGCGGTGTTCGTCGTGCGCGGGACGACGTGGTCGTGCCCGTACCCGATGCCCGTGCCCGCTGCGACCCGGCGTGCCGAGACGACGCGCGTCGTCAGGGAGAGCGCCGGACGGAGCGCCGAGGACGTGCCCGACGGGTCGATGCCGAAGAGCCCGGCACCGACGCGGTGCAGGTCGAAGCCCCGCCCGGCGCCGGTGATCGTCGCGGCGGTCGCGGCGAGGTGGGTCACCGCCGGCGCGAGCCCCCGTCGACGAGCGGTGCGGACCGCGTTCCGGAAGACGAGCCGTTCGCGGACGTTCTGCGGCTCCTCCGGGCGGTCGGCGCAGGACATGTGGCCCATGACACCGACGACCCGGACGGTGCCGAGCCCCTGTGCCTCGGCGGCGAGTCCGCACAGCGCCGTCCACTCCTCGGTCGGACAGCCGTCCCGGCCCATGCCCACGTCGACGTGCAGGTGGACGCGAGCCCGGCGCCCGGCGGCCCCCGCCGCCCGGACCACGGCGTGGAGCACGGCGAGGGACGGGACCGCGAGGTCGACGTCGGCCGTGACCGCGGCGGCGAAGTCCGCGTCGACCGCGTTCGTCCAGCTGAGCACCGGCACGTCGACGCCGGCACCCCGGACCCGGAGGGCCTCGGCGATGCTGGTGACGCCGATCGACGTCGCGCCGGCCCCGACGACGGCCGCGGCGACGTCGCCGTGCCCGAAGCCGTCGGCCTTGAGGACCGCCATGAGCCGGTTGCCGGTGCACTCGGCGAAGAACGCGGTGTTCGCGCGGATGGCCGACTCGTGCACGACGAGTTCGGACGGGGAGGACGTGGGCATGCGGCCGAGCCAACCGGAGCGTGGGTTGCCCGGACGTAGGGCGTTCTCGATACGCTGACGACACGGCACCTGTGCTGTGATCGCGCTGCACGGGCAGGGCACGGAGGGGATGTCGATGGACCAGCACGCGGGGACGACCACGCGACCGACGGCGGTGACCGTCGCCGCGGCGATCTGGTGGGTGGTCTCAGCGATCCCGGTCGTCAGCCTCGTCCCACTCGTCGCGGCGCAGACCTGGCAGGACTCCGCAGCCGTCATGGGCGACGCGATGTTCGTCGTGTTCGTCCTCGCGTTCACCGCCCTCTGCGTCTGGCTCAGCCTGCGGATGGCACGCGGCTCCGGCACCGCGCGCCTGTGGCTCGCCGTCTTCGCCGCGTTCGGGGCCGTCAACGTCGTACTCGGCGTGCTCACGGGGACGCTGAGCTGGCGCCTCCTCGAGCCGGCGGCCCTCGTCGTCGCCGCGGTGCTGAGCTACCTGCCCTCGGTGCGGCCGTTCTTCCCGGCGGTCGAACGTCGTCCGCGGACGCCGGAGCCGCGGACGATCGGGTGGGACCCGACGACGGGCGAGCGGATCACCGAGCCGACGTCGACGCGCGCCCACTGATCCCTCGACCGAGGGTTCAGTCGAGGAAGCCGGCGGCGCGGAAGGCGCGCTCGTAGACCTCGTGCACCACGCCCTCCTTGCGCGCGTTGTACTCCGTCATGCGCTGTTCCGGCCCTCCGGCTGCCTCCCGCTTCGCTGCCGCGTACCGGTCCCGGTCCGCGGCGTCGGCGCGCAGCCAGTCGCGGAACACGACGTGCTTGACCAGCTCCGGGCTGTCCGGTCCGAACACGTGGACGTTGCTCGGCAGCTCCGTCTCATCGCCGTCGTGGCTGCCGCCCCCGGCACGGCCGCCGCGCAGCAACCGGTGGCCGTGCCACCACGGTTCCCGCACCGTCAAGACGAAGCCCGCTGCCTGCAGCTGTGGGAGCCAGGCCTGTTCGGCCGCGGGGTCCGCCACGGTCAGGTCGAGGTCGATCACGGGCTTCGCCGGCAGCTCCGGCACCGCGGTCGACCCGACGTGCTCGATGCGGACCGCCCGGGTACCGAGGGCACGGCGCAGGCGGTCGATGATCCGCCGCGCTGCGTCCGGCCATCGCGGGTCGTACTCGACGACCTCGATCGCGGACGGGACGGGGGGCACCACCCACGGGCTCTCCCCCGGCGGCACGGCAGGCTCGTCGAAGCGCAGGATCCCGTCACGGCTCGGCACGCCCGCAGCCTACCGACGCGTCGTGCTGGCGGTCAGTGCAGGGAGGTGGGGGCCATCGCGACTACGTCGGCGGCGTCGACGTAGTAGGCGGAGTGCAGGGATTCCCCAGCGGAGTCGCCGAGAGGGTCACCTACCGGCCCCCACGAGTCAGCGGGGAGGCCTGCACTGCCGCCTGTGGCGTTGTCTGCCGTGATGTGGTCGTCCAAGGGCGCGTCGGACGCCCAGGTGCGCCACGCCTGCAGACCGCCGCTGGCGTCGATCGAGGCGTTCAGGACGGCGCAGGTCTCGTCGTCCACCTGGACTGCCACATCCTGCGGGTAGATCGTCGGCAACGACGGCCCGGCGGCGGCTCGGTCAGCACGCCCGCCACGCGGCGACACCGTCTCCCAGGGCAGTGGGTCCCCCCACCAGCGTCACGGACGTCGGGCCAGCGTCGTCGACCGCGATCCGCGTGAAGTCCGGGACGCATCCCTGCTTCGCAAGCAGGAGCGGTTTCCCGGTCGCCGCCGCTGCGGCAGCCGCACTCAGCGCGTCCGGGAACGCTGCGCCGCTGGCCATGTCGAGGGTCCCGACGCCGTACCCGACCGCGTACTCGGTCTGCGAGATCTGCTGGGCGGTGACGTACCGGTCGGAGCCAGCCCGCCGGACGACGCCGTCGACGCCGTAGCGCTGTTCCAGGGCGATCTGGATCCCGTTGGAGACGGCAGCGGTACCGCCCGCGATGTAGGCCTTCGTCGGCCGGAGGGCCTCGAGCGAGGTGACGGCTGTCTTCGGCAGGATCGTCGCCTGTCCGGGGACGAGGACGAGTGCGCCATGGGAGAACCCGGCGGCCGCGCCGGCGGCGAGGGCGTCGGGGTAGTCCGACCCGGTCGCCACCCAGACGTCGGCCGGGCCGCCGTCGGGGAACGCGTCGGCGTCGATGCGCTGGTTCGTCTCGTACCGGTCCACCCCGGCGACCCGGTCTACCCGAGCGCCGGGAACGGCCTGCGCGACCTCCGGGAGGACGTCGTCCGACACCGCCGACGGCCCGCCCACCACGACGACCCGTCGTGGGTGCAGGGAGCGCAACTCCGCCGCCACCGTCCCGGGCAACGCGCCACGCGCCGTCAGCAGCAGCGGTCCACCCTCGTGCGCAGCGGCGGGGCCTGCGGACAGCGCGTCCGGGAAGTCCGTACCGCTCGCGACGAACACCACCGGTGCGGTGTCTGGCCACACCGTCTTGGCCGCCGCGACACTCGTGGCGTACCGGTCGTCACCGGCCGCCCGCGTCACCGTGGCGGTCGGCGTCGGCGCTTCGTCGGCGATCACGCCCCACCCGCCGGTGCGTTGGTAGACCCCACCGACCGTGATGGCGAACCCGTTCGTCGCGGAGGCTCCGCTCGCACGGTCGACGGCATCACCCGCGATCGCGACGTCGACTTCCCCGCCCGCGGGGATGGGACCGAGCTCGCAGACGGCGGTCGCATGCGCTTCGTCGACCGTGCACGCGGTGGCGCCGGAGCCGGTGGCGGTTACGTCCACCAAGGCTGCGTCACCGCCGCCCTGCTGGTCGTCCCAGCGCACGACGTACGGCACGCCCGCTGCCGACGGCGCTGATCCGACGTTCTGCACGTCCTCCACGAAGGAGACCGGGCCGCCGACGATGTCCCAGGTCTGCCCGCGGTTGATGGCGTCCTGCACCTCGAGGTCCGCCGTACCCGTCGCCGCAGATGCGGAGAACGAGGGAGCGAGGGAGAGGACAACCGCGACGACGATGCCGAGGAGGGAACGACGAGTCGTACGCGGATGCATCGATGCGGGCCTTTCATGACGATCGGTCGTGAAGACCCGACGGTAGCGCGCTGCGAGGGCCCGTGATCGTCCGGTGTCGCCCTCGGCGGCTGCGAATCCCTGCAGCACCCGGACCTGGGCAGGGCGCCGGGTGGCCGACCCCGTCGTCGCCGGCGTCCGTCCGGCGGTCCGTAGGATGCTCCACATGGGGGCACGGACACGGGTGGGAGCAGGGGTCGTCGCGGTGGTCATCGCAGCACTGCTGACCGGCTGCATCGGACCGATCACGTACGGGGAGAACGCGGTTCCCCGAGATCGGTACGGCGTGGGGCATCACGGGCCGCAACCGACCGCCCGGACGCAGGACGGCGACGTCGAAGTGTGGGACCTCACGGGCGTCCCGTCGGCGGAGAAGTACGGCATCGACGACGACGCCGCGGAGCACACGCACGTCGGCGCCTACAGCTCAGGCGACGAGCGCACGGTGCGGCTCGTCCTCGCCGACGGCAGGGACGTCACGATGCGGGCCCGGGAGCTCATCTTCGACTACTGGGACGCGGAGACCGCCGCGACGGACGCGAGGACCGGTGCTGTCATCGTCCCCGCCGGCCGACACTTCCAGTTGCAGGTCAGCGGATGGGTCACCGAAGACCCCGACGAGGCAGTCCGCCGGCAACGACACGTGGTGCGCCAGCTCGGGCTGAGCGACGACAGCGTCACGGAGCTGCGGGACAGCATCACCAGGACGTACGACCCGCTCGACTCGAAGTCCGCTGGCGGATCCGACGGGTTCACCACCTCCGACGACACGGTCGTCAGCGTCTCCACCTCCTTCCGCACAGCCATGGAGACGAAGTACCGCAGCTACCACACCGACGCGCACGTCTACTGGCGCGAGCAGCCGCTCCCCTGACCGTCCAGGAGTCGGCGTCCCGGAGTCGGCACAGAGCACCAGGAACGCGAAGAGCCCCCGGCCGGACCTGGTGGTCCTGCCGGGGGCTTCGTGGTGGTGGGCGATACTGGGATCGAACCAGTGACCTCTTCCGTGTCAGGGAAGCGCGCTACCGCTGCGCCAATCGCCCAGAGAGTCCCTGCCTGGACCGGAGTCCGAACAGAGTCTTGGAGGTGGGGACGGGATTCGAACCCGCGTGGACGGCTTTGCAGGCCGCTGCCTAGCCTCTCGGCCACCCCACCATCGAGGTTCACGTCTCCGTGAGTACCCGAACGGTGGGATACCCTCTGGTGAGCAGCCGGTTCCCGGGGGAACCAGCACTCGAGCGGATGACGAGATTCGAACTCGCGACCCTCACCTTGGCAAGGTGATGCGCTACCACTGCGCCACATCCGCATTCGTCCAAGCCCTGGAGCCTGGCTGTCCGACCCGCTCTCGCGGCGACTCATGAACACTATCCGATCCCCGGCCGATTCACCAAAACCGTCGTCGTCCACCGGGCGTGTCCCCCGGGACGGCGGGGATCGGGAGGCCCGACCCTCCTCCCGACGCGCGCGGACGTCGCCGGTGGTTCGGCACACCCGCCGCCATCCGCTACTATCGATCCGCACGCAAGTGCAGGGGGCGATTGGCGCAGTTGGTAGCGCGCTTCGTTCACACCGAAGAGGTCATCAGTTCGAGTCTGGTATCGCCCACGAGCCCATCCAGGGCCTGAAGAACAACCAAGAAGAGCCCGGCGCCGACGCGTCGGGCTCTTCTCGTTCTCCCCACCGAACCGACCCGACCAGCAAGGGCAGCATGACCGACGTCGACCTCGAGTTCGCGCGCGTGCGTGCGGTGCTCGACCGCCCGACCCTGCGGTTGATGTCCCGGCCGACGAGCGCCGCGGTGCTCGCGGTGTTCCGGACGGTGTTCGACCGCGACGTGCAGTACGTCCCCGCGGACCGCATGCACCTGCAGGTCGAGGAGCACGTCGCCCGGCTGCACGCGACCGGCGCCCGGGTCCCGGCGAGCGACGCCTCGACCGACACCACCGACCGGGACGACCCGCGGCCGAACGGCCGCGCCCTCTGCCGCGAGTGGGTCGCCGCGCAGTGGCTCGTCCGGTCGAACTCCCCCGACGGCGACGAGCAGTACAGCCTGACTAGCCACGCCCTCGAGGCGCTGAGCCTCGTCGACGCCCTGTCCTCCGACCGCGCGCTCATCAGCGAGAGCCGGCTCGCGATGATCGTCGACGCCGTGCACCGGTGGGCGGCCCGGGCCGAACCCGACCGCGAGGTGCAGGTCCGCCGCCTCGACGCCCAGATCGCCGAGCTGCAGGCCGAACGCGACCGGCTCGAGCGCGGCGACGCCGTGGTCACGGTCGACGAGGACCGGATGCGCGACGGGTACGCCAACCTCACCGACCTGATCCGCCAACTCCCGAGCGACTTCAAGCGGGTGGAGGAGGCGGTGGCGACCATGCACCGCGAGATCGTCGAGGACTTCCGCCAGGAGGTGCGCCCGATCGGCGAGATCCTCGACGGCTACCTCGCCCGGACGGACGACCTCATGGAGTCGACGCCGGAGGGCCGTGCCTTCCAGGGCGCGTTCGAACTGCTCCGCGACGACACGCTGCTGCTGCGCCTCCGCGACGACATCGCGACGATCCTCGAACACCCCTTCGCCGCGTCGCTCAGCGCTGCGGAACGCCGGACCTTCCGCGGCACGGTCGGCATCCTCCGCCAGGGCATCGAGGACGTCCTCGCGCAGCGCCGCATGCTCACCGCGACCCTGCGCGACCAGATCGTCGCGCACGACGTCGTGCGGGACCGCGAACTCGACGCGGTCCTCCGCTCGGTCAACCGCGGGCTCGCCGCCTGGATGACCGCTGGTGGCACCCGCGACCGGGTCCCGCTCGACCTGCTGCCACCGACGGCCTCCGTCGGCACCCTGCGCGAGCGGTTCCACGACCCGGACGCCGACTCGGTGCCGCCGCCGATCGAGGAGCCGGACGACGACGTCTTCGAGGACCTCGACCTCGACGCGCTCCGGCAGCACGGCGGTCCGCTGCTCGCCGAGCTCCGCGCCGCCCTGGCGTCCGCGGGTGCCGGCACGAGCGTCGCCGCCTTCCACGCGCTGCCGCCCGAGCAGCGCCGTCCGGTCGAGCTCTTCGGCCTCGCGCACCTGCTCACCGGCCACGAGGACTTCGAGGCCGCGACCGAAGCTGCCGAGCACCACGCGGTGCGGCCGGACGGCGAGCCGGTCGTCTTCGTCATGCCCGCAGCGGCGCTCGCCCCATCCGTCGAGGGCGCGCCCCTCGCCGCACGCCCCGGCCTGGAGGCACGGTGCCCGCCACGACGCCCGCACCCGTCGACGAGA
>JASCOJ010000097.1 GCA_029959645.1 Microbacteriaceae bacterium PS02332
CCCCCCCCCCCCCCCCGGGGGGGCGGGGGGGGGGGCCCGCGCCCCCCCCCCCCCCCCCCCCCCCCCCCCGCTCCCCCACCCGTCCCGTCCCCGTCCCGTCCCCGACAGGAAGGTCATGCTCCACCTCGTCAACGCCCTCGTCGCCGTCCTCGTCGTGACCGGCGCCCTCGCCGTCGCGAGCCTCCGCCCGCGGACGGCACTCCTCCTCGGCTCGACCGGGTCCGTCATCGCCGAGTTCGTCATGTGGGTCGCCGCACCGGCGGCCTGGTCGCACCCGCTGGCTCCGTGGACCTGTGCACTGCTCGGGACGGTCGCCGCCGTCGCGGTCTGGAGCCTCGTCCGCGCCACGCCCTGGCTCGCGGACCTCGTGGGCTCGGATTCGTAGACTGCGGGCATGACCGACCGCGAACCCGACTTCCTCAGCACCCTCCGCCTCGAGGACACCGGAGCCAGCACCCGGGAGACCGTCCTCACCGGGACGAGCCACTGGTCACCGAACGGCAGGGTCTTCGGCGGCCAGGTGCTCGCACAGTGCGTCGTCGCAGCGCAGGCGACCATCGAGGACCGCGTCATCCACTCGGTGCACGGGTACTTCCTGCGCCCGGGCGACACGTCGGTCCCGATCACGTTCGGTGTCGAGCGCATCCACGACGGCCGGTCGTTCGCCGCGCGGCGCACGCAGGCGTACCAGAACGGCGTGCCGATCTTCTCGATGATCGCCTCGTTCCAGACCCCCGACGAGGGCGTCGAACACCAGGAGGAGTTCCCGGCCGACGTCCCCGCACCGGAGACCCTGCCCTCGGCTGCCGAGGTGCTGTCCGGCATCGACCACCCGGTCGCCCGTGCCTGGGCGGAGCGCTCGGTGGACCTCCGGCACGTCGAGGGGCCGGTGTTCGCCTCCGTGCAGGGCGAGCGCGTGCCGCGCCAGGCGGTCTGGTTCCGCGTCAACGGCGCACTGCCCGAGGACCCGGCCCTGCACCGCGCGGTCCTCGCCTACGCCAGCGACCTGTCCATCCTCGAGCCGATCATGCGCCGGCACGGCGTCGCCTGGGGCACGCCCGGCGTGAAGAGCGCGAGCCTCGACCACGCGATGTGGTGGCACCGTGACGGCCGGGCCGACGACTGGATCCTGTACACGCAGGAGTCCCCGAGCGCGCAGGGCGGTCGGGGACTCGCGTTCGGTCGGATGTTCTCGCGCGACGGCCGGCTGCTCGCCACCGTCGCGCAGGAGGGCATGCTCCGGATCCCCCGCTGACCGCGCGTCAGGGCCGGGAGAACTGCACCGGCGGCTCGGTGTGCGCCGCACACGCCTCGCGCTCGGCGTCGGTGAGGCGCCGCGGGCGGTTCGTCGCCGCGTCCACCATCACGAGCGTCGTGGTGGCACGCGTGTACAGCTCGCGGGGCTCGTGCCCGATCGGCGACCACACCTCGTACGACACGTCGAGGCTCGCCCCGCCGACACGCCCGATCCACAGCTGGATGTCGAGCGGTCGCCGGAAGTACGGCGTCGACGCGAGGTACTCGAGGCGCTGGGACGCGATCACCGTCATCGTGCCCGACCCCGGCCGGCCGTCGATGACCGGCTGGGGCTCGGACCCCGACTCGTCGACCTCGTCGGGGTCCGGCGCCCAGAACGCGAGCACGCGCGCTTCTTCGAGTAGCCGGAGCATCGCGGAGTTGTTCACGTGCCCGTAGGCGTCGATGTCGCTCCAGCGGATGCGGATCGGTGCGTGCAGTCGCGCCACCGGGACTAGTCCCGGGTGAGCTTGCGGTACGTGGCGCGGCCCGGCTTCGCGGCGTCGGCCCCGAGGCGCTCGACCTTGTTCTCCTCGTACGCCTCGAAGTTGCCCTCGAACCAGTACCAGATGGGGGTGCCGTCCTCGTTCAGGCCCTCCCACGCGAGGATGTGCGTCGCGATCCGGTCGAGGAACCACCGGTCGTGCGTGATCACCACGGCGCAGCCGGGGTACTCGAGCAGCGCGTTCTCCAGGCTGCCGAGGGTCTCGACGTCCAGGTCGTTGGTCGGCTCGTCGAGGAGCAGGAGGTTGCCGCCCTGCTTGAGCGTCAGTGCCAGGTTCAGGCGGTTCCGCTCACCACCGGAGAGGATGCCGGCGCGCTTCTGCTGGTCCGGGCCCTTGAAGCCGAACTGCGAGACGTAGGCCCGCGAGGGGATCTCCGTCTTGCCGACCTGGATGTAGTCGAGCCCGTCGGAGACGACCTCCCACAGGTTCTTGTTCGGGTCGATGCCGCCACGGCTCTGGTCGACGTAGGAGATGTCGACCGTGTCGCCGATCTTCAGCGAACCGCCGTCGAGGGGCTCGAGGCCGACGATCGTCTTGAACAGCGTCGTCTTGCCGACACCGTTCGGGCCGATGACGCCGACGATGCCGTTGCGCGGCAGGGTGAACGACAGGTCGCCGATGATGACGCGCTCACCGAACTGCTTGTGCAGCTTCTCGGCGTCGATGACCTGCGAGCCCAGGCGCGGGCCCACGGGGATGACGATCTCCTCGAAGTCGAGCTTCCGCGTGCGCTCGGCCTCGGTGACCATCTCCTCGTAGCGGGCCAGACGCGCCTTCGACTTCGCCTGGCGCCCCTTCGTGTTGCTGCGGACCCAGTCGAGCTCGGACGTCAGTCGCTTGGCGAGCTTGGCGTCCTTCTTGCCCTGGACCTCGAGACGGGCGCGCTTCTTCTCGAGGTAGGTCGAGTAGTTGCCCTCGTACGGGTAGAGGCGTCCGCGGTCGACCTCGGCGATCCACTCCGCGACGTGGTCGAGGAAGTACCGGTCGTGGGTCACGGCGAGGACGGCACCGTGGTACTGCTGCAGGTGCTGCTCGAGCCACTGCACGCTCTCGGCGTCGAGGTGGTTCGTGGGCTCGTCGAGGAGGAGCAGGTCGGGCTTCTGGAGCAGGAGCTTGCAGAGCGCGACACGACGCTTCTCACCGCCGGACAGGTGCGTGACGAGCTCGTCCCCCGGGGGGCACTGGAGCGCGGCCATCGCCTGCTCGAGCTGCGAGTCGAGGTCCCACGCGTCGGCGGCGTCGATGTCCTCCTGCAGCGTGCCCATCTCGGCGAGCAGCGCGTCGAAGTCCGCGTCGGGCTCGGCCATCAGGAGGGAGATCTCGTTGAAGCGCGTGAGCTTGCCGTGGATCTCGCCCACGCCCTCCTGCACGTTCTCGAGCACGGTCTTCGTCTCGTCGAGCTCGGGCTCCTGCATGAGGATGCCGACGCTGAAGCCCGGCGTGAGCTTGGCCTCACCGTTCGACGGCTGGTCGAGACCGGCCATGATCTTCAGGATCGTGGACTTGCCGGCGCCGTTGGGGCCCACGACACCGATCTTCGCGCCGGGGAGGAACGACATCGTGACGTCGTCGAGGATCAACTTGTCGCCGACTGCCTTGCGGGCGCGGACCATCTGGTAGATGTACTCAGCCATATCGCATGGAGTCTACTGACCCGGGGCCGTCAGCGCTGCTCCCCGTCGGCTCCGAGTGCCGCGGTCTGCAGCCCGGCTGCCGTGTCGTCGGCCGGTGTCCGGTCCACTGCACCGTCGTGCGCGTCGTCGTCGTCCTCCGTGTGCAGCACGTCCGGGCCGGCGTGCGACGCCGGGTCGTGCAGGTGGACGTCGTCGCCGAGGTCGTCCCCGCGGAGGTCCACGTCGCCCGCGCCGGGGTCGACCTCGCCCGTGCGGGGGTCGATCCGGGTCGTGGCACCGGGGACCGTCGACGGGTCGCCGACGTGCCGTGGCACCTTGATCCAGTTGCTGATGCCCCACGCGAGGTCGTGCCCGAGGGCGTCGGCGTCGACCTCGACGGAGGTGCCGCCGCGGCCGTCGCGCTCCCACGGTCGGATGCGCACCCGTCCGCAGACGACGATCCGGTCGCCCTTCTTGACGGACTTGTGCACGTTCGCGGCGAGGGAGCGGAACGCGGTCACGGTGTACCAGTTCGTGTCGCCGTTGACCCAGCTCGAGGACGCACGGTCCCAGCGACGCGAGGGTGAGGCGAGGCGCATGCTCGTGATGGCGATGCCGGTGTCGGTGACCAGGTGACGGGGCTCGGTGGCGACGATCCCGCAGACGGTGATGATGTCGTTCATGCACCGATCGTCATCGAGCCCCGGGGCGTGGGAGCGCTCCGGGGCTCGATCTGTGACCGCACCGACCGACCGCCCGGGCTGTGGAGGACGAATCCCCTCCAACCTCCGGACCGGGTCGTCCTCCGCGGCGTCAGTGCGCGCGGAACTCCGGCCGGTCGGCCATCGGCCCGAGGGCCGCGTGCACCGCGCCCTTCGCCGAGGTGAGCGACGGGTAGACGCCACCACCGCCTCCGCGGCCGTAGAGGTCGACGCGGAAGCCCGTGTCGACCCGGTGGATGCTCCCCACCGCGCCCGCCGGCCCGACCGCGACCCAGGTCGCCGTACCGGCCTCACCCGCCGCAGGTCCGTCGGTCCCCGTGCTGTTCGTGACCGTGCTGTTCGTCATCGTCAGACCACCTCCTCGTGGTCCCGACGCCCCACCGTCAGGACGCCAGGATGTACTGACCGTACGCCTTGCGCACCTTGTTGACCTTGGGGAGCGCGACGGCCAGGCAGTAGCCCTGGCCCGGGTTCTTCGCGAAGAAGTCCTGGTGGTACTCCTCGGCGCGGTGGAACTCGCCGAGCGGCTCGAGCGTCGTCACGATCCCGCCGTCCCACATCTCGGAGGCGCGGGCGATCGCCGTCTCGAACAGCGCCCGCTGCTCGTCGTCCGCCGGGAACATGGCCGAGCGGTACTGCGTGCCGACGTCGGCGCCCTGACGGTTCAGCTGGCGCGGGTCGTGCAGCGTGAAGAAGACGTCGAGGACGATCTCGGCCGGGATGACGGTCTCGTCGAAGGTCACCGCGACGGCCTCGGCGTGCCCGGTCGTGCCGGTGCAGACCTGCTCGTAGGTGGGGTGCGGGTCGGTGCCGCCGATGTAGCCGGACACCACGTCCTGCACGCCCTGGAGGGTGCGGTACACCGCGTCGAGACACCAGAAGCAGCCACCTGCGAGCACGAACGTCGTCATGGGCACAACCTACCTCGCAGGGCTCCGAGGAGCCGCTGGGTCGGGCCTCCCCTGCACCTCCGACCCAGGCGTTCCGCGTTCCCCAGGCCCGGCGTCACCGCCCCGGCGTGTCGGTGGTCGGCCGTAGGTTCCAGAGCACATCGACACCTCGGAACCCGCCACCCACCAGCCTGGAGGCCCACATGCCCTCGACCCTGCAGCCCGAGTTCCACATCCGCTCGCCGCGCCCCGTCGCCCGCTCGCGCGGCGACCTCCGGATCCTCGACGTGCGGGACGACCTCAGCCGTGTCACGCGGGCGAACGGTGAGATCGTCGGGTACGTCGACCGCGTCGACGTCGCCGGCGACACCGCCTACCGAGCACGGCGCTACGTCGCCGCCGAGCGTCGCTTCGTCGAGCTGCCGAACGTGTGGGACGCCGACGACGCGGTGGACACGCTCCGCTGGTGACCGACCGGCCCGACGGCCCCTCCGGGCCGATGTCGGGACCGGCCGCCCTGGGTCCCCGACGGGCGCCCTGACCATGGGTATGGTGCGCGCATGCAGTGGTGGAACGACCTGATCGACTGGACCTCGTCCGACGACGGCTGGCGCGTGCTCTCGGGAGCGGTCATCCCGTTCGTCGCGATCATCGTGGCCGGTGTCATCGCGGCGCTCATCGGCCGCGGTGCCACGAAGCGGGTGGTGAGCCTGCAGGAGCGTGAAGCGAAGACCGCTGCCGTCTCGGGCGTCATCACCGCGGCCCGCAAGGCGGCGACCTGGGGCGCGCTCGGACACGAGGAACGCGGGTACGCCGACCGCCTCGCCGAGGACGCCGACATCCGACTCCGTCTGCTGCCGGCGGCCGGGGCGCCGCTCGCGGCGAACTGGGCACAGCACGAGATCGCCGACATCAAGAAGAGCTCGTCGACCTTCAGCTTCCAGGCCGACCAGTCGCTCTCCGAGTTCCGCGACCGCATCCTGGAGTGGCAGGCCCGCCCGGGCCGCGCGAAGAAGCTCTTCAAGAGCGACCTCGAGCGCTGGAAGTTCGAGACGCCGGACCCGGACGCGGACCTCGTGAAGCGCCAGCAGGAGTGGAACGCCGACCAGGTCGCGGCCCGCAAGGTCCCGC
This sequence comes from Microbacteriaceae bacterium PS02332, assembly GCA_029959645.1. Taxonomy (GTDB): domain Bacteria; phylum Actinomycetota; class Actinomycetes; order Actinomycetales; family Microbacteriaceae; genus Curtobacterium. The sequence goes on from JASCOJ010000097.1 coordinate 6,159, forward strand.
AGCCGTCGGAGACCCCCACCCCCACGACGACTTCGCTGCGCTCGGCGGCGCCGACGCCGGCACCGGCGCCGACACCGACGCCGGTCTCGTCACCGGCGAGCCCGAGCGCCGCTCCGGCGGACCGTGACGAGACGCCGGCGGACGGCCACACGTCCGGTGACGCCCGTACGACGGCCCCCTACGGGTCCGACGCGACCCGGCCGATCGGCGACGGCGCGACACGGACGTACGGCGAGGGCCTCACCACGCCGATCCGCCCCGTCCTCGGCTCGCCGATGGGCGGCGTCGGACGCGCCGGCTCAGGCGGCCAGGACGACGACACGGACGTCGTGGACGACGTGCGCGTGGACCACCTGCGGACCGACGAGCGTGCGGACGCCGACCCGACCCCGGACCAGCACGCGCAGTCGGACCAGCACGCGCAGTCGGACCGCCACGTCGAGCCGGACCACCACACCGGCTCGAACGACGTCGGCCGCTCCCCCGAGGCGCACCACGAGCCGAACGACGGGGACGAGCACTCCGCGACGCCGTACGCCGACCCGGTGACCGCGAGCGAGCTCCGCCGCCGCGACGACGAGGACTGAGCGCCGCCGCTCGGGCGACACACCACGAGGCCGCCACCCGATCCGGGTGGCGGCCTCGTCGTGTGTGGGAGCCGCTGGCTCGGCCTCCCGGTCGCACGTGCCCCCGGCAGGAATCGAACCCGCGGCACGGTGGGTAGAAACCACCTGCTCTATCCACTGAGCTACGGAGGCTGGCGCCTTCGATCCTACGGGGTGGTCGCTCGCTGGTGCCTGCCGGACGGGGCCGAGCCGACCGGTGCCATGCCGGTCGTGCCCACCGCGCCGGTCGTGCCCACCGTGGCGGTCGTGCCCACCGTGGCGGTCGTGCCCACCGTGGCGGTTGTGCCCGCCGTGCCGGTCGTGCTCAGTCGAGTGCCTTGGCGACGGCCACGAGGAACTGGTCGCGGGTCGGGACACCGGTCGACCGGAACACCTCGGCACCGCCGGACCTCCGCACGATGACGGTGGGCGTCGACCGGATGCCGAGGTCCTCGACCTGGTCCGGGTCGGTCGCGACGTCCCGCTCGACGACGACGAGGCCCGGGACGAGCCGGGCGGATTCGCCGACGACCCGACGAGCGGCGGCACACGGCGCGCAGAACGCGGACGTCCAGAGATCGACCTGCATGCCCTGCTGCAACGCCGTGCCCCCTGCCGGTACTCCCGACGGGATCGTCGGTGCGGCGTTACTCGCGGTCGAACTCACCGCTGCGGTCGCCGCGGTCCTGCAGGTCGTCGACGGGGTCCGACTCGTCCGGCGCGAAGGTGAAGTCGACCGAGATCTGGTCGAGCACCTGCTTCGAGCCGGTCGCCCGGTAGGTGAAGGCGGTCGGGAGACCCTCGACGTCCGCGAACACCGTCACCTCGTCGTCCAGCGCGTCGCTAGTGGCGGTACGGGTGTCCGTGGTCCCGTCGAAGGGGCCCTCGTGGAAGATGGCGATGTACTCGTCGCCCTCGTGGATGGTGATGTCGCTCATGCGTCCCTTGTACCAGGACCGCCCTGTTGCGGGATGCATAGCCTCGCTATATGATTCCGCAGTGGAACGAAAACGTGAGCAGACGCTCGAGACCCTCCTCGTGTCGGTCAACCGGCTGATCCGCTCCGCACTCCAGGCCACCGGTGCCACCACCTCCACCGCGGTCTGGCGCACGCTCGGCATCCTCGAGGCCGACGAGCCCCTCCGGCTCGGCGAACTCGCGAGGGCATCGCGCGTGAGCCAACCCACCATGACCAGACTCGTCGCCGGCATGCTCGCCGACGACCTCGTCGCCCGGAGCGTCGACCCCGACGACTCCCGCGGCCAGCTCATCGCGATCACCGACGCGGGGCGGAACCGCCTCGTCGCCTGGCGCGCGGCGCTCACCCAGACGGTGGGACCGCTCTTCGACGACCTGACCGACGACGACTGGGACACCCTGCACGACGCATCGGCCCTCATCGCAGCGAGGACCAGAACGGAGACCCTCGCGTGACCGCTCACGCTCCTGCCGGACACACCGGCACCCAGAGCCAGGCCGGCTCCATCCTCAAGCAGTCCTCGGCGGTGTGGGCCATCGCGTTCGCCTGCGTCGTCGCCTTCATGGGCATCGGTCTGGTCGACCCGATCCTCCCGGCCATCGCCGAGTCGCTGCGGGCCACCCCGGCGCAGACCGAGCTGCTGTTCACGAGCTACCTCGCGGTGACGGGCGTCGCGATGTTCTTCACGAGCTACGTGTCCAGCCGCATCGGCGCCAAGCGCACGCTGCTCATCGGGCTCGCGCTCATCGTGGCGTTCTCCGTGCTCGCAGCCGTCTCGAACGACGTCTGGACGATCATCGGGTTCCGCGCCGGCTGGGGCCTCGGCAACGCGCTCTTCATCTCGACCGCCCTCGCGACGATCGTCGGGGCGGCGAGCGGCGGGACCGCGTCGGCGATCATCCTCTACGAGGCCGCACTCGGGCTCGGCATCGCCATCGGACCGCTCGTCGGTGGACTGCTCGGATCAGTCAGCTGGCGTGGCCCGTTCTTCGGCGTCACGACGCTCATGGCGATCGCGTTCATCGCCGTCGTGGCCCTGCTCAAGACCAGCGCGCTCGAGAAGCCGACGCCGACCCCGCTGTCGGCACCGTTCCGCGCGCTCGGCCGCCCGGCGCTGGCCGCCCTCGCCGCGACGGCGCTGTTCTACAACATCGGCTTCTTCGTGTTGCTCGCCTACACGCCGTTCCCGCTCGGCTTCGGGGCACTCGGCATCGGCTTCACGTTCTTCGGCTGGGGCGTGGGGCTCGCGATCACCTCCGTCTGGGTCGCGCCGATGCTGACCGCGCGGATGCGCCGGACCTCGGTCCTGAAGACCGCGCTGCCCCTGCTCGCGCTCGACCTCTTCGCCGCCGCGGTCGTCGTCCGTTCCCAGGTCGGCCTCATCATCTGCGTCGTCGTGGGCGGCCTCGTCCTGGGCGTGCTCAACACCGTGCTCACCGAGTGCGTGATGGAGGCCACCGACCTGCCCCGGTCGGTCGCGTCGAGCGCCTACTCCGCCGTCCGGTTCATCGGCGGGGCCATCGCCCCGCCCGTCGCGACCCTGCTCGCCGACGCCTACTCGCCGAGCGCCGCCTACGTCTTCGCCGGCACCTCGGTGGCGGTCGCGTTCGTCGTGGTCGTCCTGACCACGAAGGTGCTGCGTCGCGTCGACGACGGCGAGGAGCCCGAACGCGTCGAGGCCGAGGCGATCGGTGCCGGGGAGATGTCCTGACGGCAGGGCGGTGTCCTGACGCCGGACGCGTCCGCGTCGGTGCCCGGCAATAGGATCGAGGACATGGCTGCCGCGAATGACCGTCTCGTCTGGATCGACTGCGAGATGACGGGCCTCGACGTCGGCGTCGACGAGCTCGTCGAGGTGGCGGTCGTCGTCACGGACTTCGACCTCAACCCGGTGCACCCGGGCTTCGACATCGTGATCAAGCCGGACCAGTCCGCGCTCGACAACATGAACGAGTTCGTGACGAACATGCACACGACGTCGGGGCTGATCGAGGAGATCCCGAACGGCGTCTCCCTGGCGGACGCCGAGTACCAGGTGCTCGAGTACATCCTCGCCCACGTCCCCGCCGAGGGCACCGCACCCCTGGCCGGCAACACGATCGGCACCGACCGCGCCTTCCTCGCGAAGTACATGCCGCGGGTCGACGGGCACCTGCACTACCGGAGCGTCGACGTGTCGAGCATCAAGGAGCTCTGCCGCCGCTGGTTCCCGCGCGTGTACTTCAACTCCCCGGAGAAGCACGGCGGCCACCGTGCCCTCGCCGACATCCTCGAGTCGATCCGCGAGCTCGAGTACTACCGCCGCGCCGGGTTCACCACCGAGCCCGGGCCAGCGAGCGACGACGTGAAGGTCATCGCGGCCGAGGTCGTCGCCAAGTGGGAGTCGCGCCTGACGCCCCAGCCCGCCGAGTAGCGGCCGGTGGTCCCGGGCGGCCTCCCGGATGTACTACAATCGAGTGGTCGCTCCGGCTCGTCCGGACGAGACATGGTGGATATAGCTCAGTTGGTAGAGCGCCTGGTTGTGGTCTAGGAGGTCGCGGGTTCGAGACCCGTTATTCACCCCATCGCTGCGATGCAGCACCGCGAAGGCCCCGTCCGGTGGCCGGGGCCTTCGTCGTCCCACCGGCGGACTCCCGAGCGGGGGTGGCACGATCGCCGCGTGATGGAGATGTCGGCCGAGGACTTCGAGCAGCTCGTGACCGACGAGCTCGACCTCCTGCCCGACGCGATGGTCGACGGGCTCGACAACGTCGTGTTCGTCGTCGAAGACGAGCCCGAGGACGGCTCCGACCTCTTCGGCGTCTACGACGGTGTCGCCGCGACCGAACGGGGCCAGTACGGCTTCGGCGAGCTGCCGGACCGCATCGTGGTGTTCCGGAAGCAGCACCTCGCGGAGTGCGACACCCTCGACGAGCTCAGGGACGAGGTGCACACCACCCTCGTGCACGAGATCGGGCACTTCCACGGCATCGACGACGAGCGACTGCACGAACTCGGCTGGGCCTGACCTCCCCGCGCACTACGTCCGGAGCACCACGTCGGCGAGGTGGTCCGGGTCCTCGGCGGCGATGAACGCCTCCTCCTGCCGGGCCCACCGCTCCCACTCGCGCGCGAAGACCTCGCCGTCCCGGTCGAGTGCGCGCCGCTTGCGCTCGGGGCCGTCCGCGGTGAGCCACACCCGGAGCGTCGCCAGCGGTGCCGATGCGCGGGACAGGGCCCCGCAGCCCTCGAGCACGATCGGCGCATCCGGGTCGAGCCGGACCCAGTCGGCGGGCGACGCCGTGGTCCAGTCCCACCGCCGGTACCCGGACGGCGAGCCGAGGACGTCCCGCACGACGGCGTCGGCCGCGGCCTGGAGGCCGTCCCACCCCGGGTAGACGTCGTCGAGGTGCACGAGCTGCGCGCCGAGCTGCTGCGCCAGGGCCCGCCCGAGCGTCGTCTTGCCGGTACCGGAGCGCCCGTCGACGAGCACCACGAGCCGGCCGCCGACCGCCGCCGCGGCTCGCTGCCGGGCGAGCGCCACGAGCGCGGCGAGGTCCGTCGCGGAAGCGGGCCCGGCCTCCAGGCCGACACCGCCGACACCGCCCCCGGCACCCGGGACGACGGGAGGGCCGGCGTCGACCCCTGCCTCAGGCACGCCAGGTCCCCGCGAGCACCGCTGCCCCCACCGCGACGCCCCCGATCCCGAGCAGCACCGCGACCATCGCCCACTCCGGCCCGGCGAACCGCGCCGGCCGCGCCCACGTCCGCTTCCCCGGCGCCCCGAACCCGCGCGACTCCATCGCCACCGCGAGGGTCGTCGCCCGGCGCAACGCCAGGACGAGCAGGCCGAACGCCATCGAGGCGCCGCGTCGCAGCCGTCCGGTGTCGGCCAGGCCCCGGGCGCGTCGGGCCATCGCGAGCTGCCGCCAGTCGTCGACGAGCAGGGTCATCATCCGGATCGCGGCCAGCGCCCCGAGCACGAACCGCGCGGGCAGCCGCAGCACCTGGGCCAACCCGTCGGCGAGGTCGGTGACGTCGGCCCCGAGGAACAGCACGATGCCGGGGAGTCCGACCGCGAGGACGCGCAGCATCGTCGCGGCGGCGAGCACGAGGGACCCGTCGGTCACGTGCGCGAAGCCGAGGTCGAACCACACCCGACCGGACGCCTGCCCGTACAGCGCGATGCTCAGGCCGGTGAGCGGCACCGCGACGAGGACCGGCGCGGTGCGCAGCAGGAGGGTCCGCGCCGGGATGCGCAGGAGCGGCAGCAGCAGCAGCTCGACGAGCAGGGCGACGGTCGCCGACACCAGGTCGAGGCTCAGCACGAGGACGACGCCGAGGCCGATCACGCCGAGCAGCGACGCGACCGGCTGGACCGCGGCGATGCCGCGTCCGGTCCGGACGGGAGGCCCGGCCTCCGCCGCCACCTCGGCTGCGGGCGCCGGCACGGTCACCGCGTGCTCCCCGGCATGCCGGAGTCCGGCGTCCCGGGTTCGACCGCAGGTCGGGGGCGGACGCCGTCGGGACCGAGGACGACCTCGTCGGCGTCGAGCGCCCGCACGAGGTCGGCGTCGTGCGTGACGACGACGACCGCCGTGCCCGCGTCGGCGAGCGCCCCGAGCCGGTCGACGACGGCACCCCAGGTCGCCCGGTCCTGCCCGGAGGTCGGCTCGTCGAGCACGACCACGGGCGGCCGGGTCGCGACGACGGTTCCGATCGCGAGGCGACGCTGCTCCCCGCCGGAGAGTGTGAAGGGGTTGGCGTCGGCGAGGTGCTCGAGCGCGAAGGCCCCGAGGAGCTCGTCGACCCGGGCGTCCACGTCGGGCAGGCCGAGGGCGACGGGGCCGGCGGCGAGTTCCTCGCGGACGGTCCGGGCGACGAACTGGTGCTCCGGGTCCTGGAACACCGTGCCGACCCGGGCAGCGAGCTGCCGACTCGACCAGGCGTGCGGCGCCGTGGCCAGGCCGTCGGCGAGGGTCGGCGTCGCGCTGAGCACCCCGTCGGCCGGTCGGAGGAGTCCCGCGAGGGTGAGGCCGAGCGTCGACTTGCCGACGCCGTTCGGCCCGGTGACCGCGAGCACGCGCCCGGCCGTCACCGTCAGGTCGATGCCGGAGCCGACCTGCCGCCGGCGACCGCGCGCCGTGCCGAGGCCCTCCGCGCTGAGCAGGGCGCCGCCGGAGTCCCGGGCACCGCCGGCACGCGCCGACCCCCGCGCCGGTTCGGCACCGGGCACCCACACACCCGCCCGGGTCAGCTCCTCGGCGTGCCGGTCGAGGACCTCGGCGGGCATCCCGTCGGCGACCACCCCGCCGCCGGGCTCGAGCAGCACGAGCCGGTCGACCAGGTCGAGCCAGGTCCCGATGCGGTGCTCCACCACGAGCAGGGTCGCACCGGTGTCGTCGAGGAGGGCCCGGACGGCGTCGTGCACCTGCGCCACCCCGGACGGGTCGAGGTTCGCGCACGGCTCGTCGAGCACGAGCGCCCCGGGCCGCATCGCGAGGACCCCGGCGAGCGCGAGCCGCTGCCGCTGCCCGCCGGAGAGCTGCGCGGTGGAACGGTCGAGCGGCAGGTCGAGCCCGACGACGCCGAGCGCGTGCCGGACCCGCCGCCACGTCTCGTCCCGCGGGACGCCGGTGTTCTCGCACCCGAACGCCACGTCGTCACCGATCCGGGACATCACGGTGTGCGCCTCGGGGTCCTGCATGACGAGCCCGACCCGGCCGCGGACCGATCGCGGGTCGGCCCCGTCGACGAGGACCTCGCCCTGCACGGTGGCGGCGGTGTCGTCACTCGCGTCCGGCTCGTCCGGCAGCACCGCGGCGACCGCCCGGAGCAGCGTCGACTTGCCGGCGCCCGAGGGGCCGACGACGGCGACCCGCTCCCCCGGTGCGACGACGAGGTCGACGCCGCGGACGGCCCAGGCCTGCCGCTCCGGGTAGCGCCACCCCCAGTCGCGGAACTCGATCCGGGCGGCGGGCTCGCCCGGCGTCGTCACGCTGCGGCGGGGCGGGTCCGGCGGAACTGTTCCCGGCCGGCGGCGAAGGAGGAGAGCACCCCGGTGCGGGCGAGCGCGCGGACGAGCAGCCACGAGCCGGCGCCGGCGATCACGGTGCCGGAGATGACCGCACAGATGACGTACACGACCTGGAACGACGCGGTGGAACCGGCGTAGTAGCGCAGGGCGTCGTTCAGCCCGAGGGCCACCCCGGTGGCGGCTCCGGCGAGCAGGACGACCGGGAAGCGCCAGACCGAGTACAGGAACAGCGCGAAGACGACCTCGGCGCCGATGCCCTGCACGACACCGGAGACGAGCGTGCCCCAGCCCCACTGGGTGCCGAGCAGCGCCTCGACGGACGCGGCGACGACCTCGCCGAACAGCGCGGCGCCGGGCTTCCGGACGACGATCGCGACGAGCGGGCCGGCGAGGAGCCAGACGCCCCCGACGAGCGCCTGGGTGCCGGGCAGGACGAGGCCGAGGCCCGCGCCGATCGGCTCGTAGGCGAAGTCCCAGAGCTTGAAGACGACGCCGACGGCGACGGCGAGGACGGCTGCGACGACGATGTCGACGACCCGCCAGCGCAGCGAGCGCTTGGCGACCGGACCGGATGTGGTGGACGGCGTACTGATGGCCATGGTGGGACTCCTCCCTGCGCCGGCATGATCCGGATCAGGTTCGACGGTCGGAGCGCGGTTCGCTCCCTCTCAGCCCGCTCTGGCGGACTCCCGTGTGTGTACCCGCAGTGTACAGACCGACGGGCGGGCCCGGGGGGGGCCGCGCGCCCGCGCCCCCCC
>JASCOJ010000098.1 GCA_029959645.1 Microbacteriaceae bacterium PS02332
CCCCGCACGGGCGAGGGGGGCCGGGCGGCCCACGAGCGCAGCCCCGGGGGCGCCCCCGCCCACGGCCGGTCCCGCGGTCGCAGCACCGGACGGCGCCGTCCCGGCGGCACCGAGCGGACCCGCGGCGGCAGCACGTCGCGGCCCCGCGGTGGCGGCAGCGGCAGCGGCCACGGCGCCCGCCGAGCCGTCCCGGTCGGTGTGCGGCGACGGTGCCCCTGCTGCGCCGACGGCTGCCGGTCCGGCGACGCCGGCGACCATCCCGGGAGCACCTGCGGCGAGTGCGACCGGGTGCCCGTCGACGGGGAGGGCGGGGGCCGACGCGACCCGCGCGAACGGGACGGTGTCGACGCTCGGAGAGGTCGGTGCCGGCGGCAGGAGCTCCTGCTGCGGCGGGAAGTCCGGCACGACCGCGTTCGGGTCGAGTGCCGGTGCGACGGGCGTGGGCTGGGCCTCCCGGCCGGGATCCACGAGGGGTGCTGCCGAAGCGACGGCGGTCGGTGTCCCGGCCACGGTCGCGCGGTCGGGAGCGGGTCGACGATCGTCCTCCGGCGGCGCGGTCACCCACGCGGGCACCGGTCGACGCGGTCGTTCGGACTCCGGCATGCGATGAGACGCCACGGCCGCTGCTCCTCTCCCTGGTCTGATCCTGGTCTGATCCATCGTCAGTTCTATCCGGCTGCATGGGGTTCGGCGCAGCCCCAGTCATGGGGTCGCCGGTAGGTTCAGGGCATGGCAGCGATCGAACACCGTCCCCTGGGGCCCTCGGGTCTCGTCGTCTCCTCCGTCGGCCTCGGCTGCAACAACTTCGGCCGGGCGGGCACCGCCACCGAGACGCAGGAGGGCACCGACGCCGTCGTTCACGCGGCCCTCGACGCGGGGGTGACCCTGCTCGACACGGCCGACATGTACGGCGGGACACCCGGGTTGTCCGAGCAGATGCTCGGCAAGGCGATCGCACGTCGCCGGGACGAGGTCGTGCTCGCGACCAAGTTCGGGCTCGACATGCAGGGGGTCAACGGGCCCGACTGGGGCGTCCGAGGATCTCGTCGGTACGTGCGTCTGGCCGTCGAGTCGTCGCTCCGCCGCCTCGGCACGGACTGGATCGACCTCTACCAGATGCACGCCCCGGACCCGGTGACGCCGATCGAGGAGACCCTGGCGGTCCTCGACGACCTCGTCCGCGAGGGCAAGATCCGCTACATCGGCCACTCGAACTTCGCCGGCTGGCAGATCGCCGAGGCCGAGTTGACCGCCTCCATCGCCGGCACGACGGCGTTCGTCTCCGCGCAGGACGAGTACAGCCCCCTCGCCCGCGGCGTCGAGGCCGAGGTGCTGCCCGCGGTCCGCGCCTACGCGATCGGGTTCCTGCCGTACTTCCCGCTGTACAACGGGCTGCTCTCCGGCAAGTACACCCGCAGCGACGCCCCGGCCGACGGGCGCCTCACCCGACTGAAGCCCGAGGTCCTGGCGAAGGCGCCGTGGGACGTGCTCGAGGAGTACCAGCGGTTCTGCGACGACCGCGGCGTGACGATGCTCCAAGCGACCTTCGCGTGGCTCCTCGCCCAGCCCGGCCTGACGAGCGTGATCGCCGGGGCGACGAAGCCCGAGCAGATCGTGCAGAACGTCGAGGCGGGCACCTCGTGGACCCCGTCGGAGGACGACCTGGCCGAGATGACGCTCGTCTTCGACGCAGCCACCGCCTGACACGACGTGCGGCGCCCAGCCCGACCGGCCCGGCCCGACAGACCACGAGGGCGGTCGCCCGCCCGGTTCCCCGGTGCAGGCGACCGCCCTCGTGTCGGGCAGGGCGGGCTACAGGTCGCGGTAGCGCTTCGCGTCGGCCACGGCCAGCTCGAGGTCGAGCGCGGCGAAGGGCTTGACGTAGCCGGGGGTGTCCCGCTGGATCCGCCACCCGTCGGCGAGCGAGCCGATGTCGACGGCGTCGAAGCCGAACTCGTCGATGAGGTCGCCGACGGCCTGCTTGGCGTCGGCGTCGTCCCCGGCGACGATGAGGGCGCGGCGGCCGACCGTGCCGCGGGGCGACCCGGCCGTGGCGAGGTCGGCGGCGAAGATGTGGTTGAACGCCTTCACGACGTGCGACTGCGGCAGGCGGCGCTGGAGCAGCTCGGAGACCGTGGTGGTCTCGTCGTCGAGCTCGGCGATCTGGCCGTCGCGCTCCGGGTAGTAGTTGTTCGTGTCGATCACGACCTTGCCGACGAGGGGCTCGACGGGGATGGTCTCGATCGCGGCGAGCGGCACCGTGACGACGACGAGGTCGCCCTGTTCGGCCGCCTCCTGCGCGGTCGCGGCGGTGGCGTGGTCGCCGAGCTCCGCGACGAGGTCCGCGAGGGTCTCCGGGCCGCGCGAGTTCGACATCACGACGTCGTACCCGTTCTGCACGGCGAGCCGGGCGAGTTGTGAACCGATGTTGCCTGAGCCGATGAATCCGATGGTGGTCATGGGCCCAGTCAACGCCCCGACGGTCCGACGGCACCGAGCATCCGTACCCCGCCGGGTGCAGGATGGCGGCATGGCTGAGGAGTTCCGCGACGAGACCGACCGCGACCGCTACGCGATGTACGTGGACGGCGCCCTGGTCAGCGTGCTCGACTACCGCGTCAACGGGGACGCGATCGCGTTCCCGCACACCTACACGGTCCCCGCACACCGAGGACGGGGCTACGCGGGCAAGCTCGTCGCGTACGCCGTCGACGACGTCGCGGCGACGACCACGAAGCGCATCGTCCCGATGTGCTGGTACGTCGGACAGTGGTTCGACGACCACCCCGAGCACGCAGCACTGCTCAGCCGCGGCGTCGCGGACTGAGCCCGACGGAAGGACCCGCCATGACCCGCATCGTCCCGTTCCTCTGGTACGACGGCCAGGCGCAGCAGGCTGCCGAGACCTACACGGCCCTGTTCCCGGACTCGCACGTCGACGGCATGGGCCACGGGCCGGACGGGTCCGTGCTCGTCGTCGAGTTCACCCTGCTCGGGCAGCCGTACCGGGCGATGAACGGCGGACCCGACCACCCGTTCTCGGACGCGGTGTCCTTCCAGGTCGACGTGGCGACACAGGAGGAGCTCGACCGGGTGTGGGACGCACTCATCGCGGACGGCGGCCGCCCGGTCGCGTGCGGGTGGCTCGTCGACCGGTGGGGACTGTCGTGGCAGGTCACCCCGGCCGAGATGGGGGAGCTCATGGCCGCCGGCGGTGACCCGGCAGCGGCGGAGCGCGTCTTCCGGGCGATGACCTCGATGGTCAAGCTCGACATCGCGGCCCTCCGTCAGGCCGCGCGGGGCTGACCTCCGCCGCTCCGGCGTGCCGGTCTGTGAGGGACCACCGGTTACCGTGGGCCACCATCACCCAGAGCGACACCACCCGACCCCGACCCCGGCCGCCCGGCCGACGAGAGACTGGACCACCATGGCCGATGCGACGGAACGCCCCGCGGTCCGTGCGGCCGACGTCGGTCGCGCGTACACCGAGCTCTCCCGGATCACCCGCCGCGCGAGCATCCGGGCCCGGGGATCCGAGGGGGTCCTCAGCGTGGTCGACCAGTCGCTCGTGGACTTCGTCGTCGAACACCCCGGGTGCATGGCGATCGACATCGCCCGGTACCTCCGGTTGAACCGCTCGACGATCTCCCGGCAGCTCGCGGGCCTCGTCGCCGCGGGGCTGGTCCGCACCACCGACGGCGGCAGCGGCAACGCGAAGCCCCTCGAGGTCACCGAGGCCGGCCGGGACGCCCTCACCCGCTCCGTGCAGCTGCACCGGGACGCCCTGGTCGAGCGGCTCGCCGACTGGACCGACGACGACGTCGCCCTGCTCGCCGGGATGCTCGAACGGCTCGGCGCCGCTGACGAGGCCGACCTCCCGATGCCGCACCGGGCACCGGCACCGTGACCACGTCGCTCGTCCTGCTCTCGGACACGCACCTGCCGAAGCGCGCGAAGGACCTGCCCGCGGCGCTCTGGGCCGACGTCGAGGCCGCCGACCTGGTCGTGCACGCCGGCGACTGGGTGGACCTGGCGACGGTGGACGTCCTGGAGGCCCGGGCCCGCGACCTCCTCGCCGTCCGCGGCAACAACGACTCCGGGTTCCAGGACCGCCTGCCGCTCGTCGCCCACCGCACGGTGGAGGCACTGCGGTTCGCGGTCGTGCACGAGACCGGGGCCTCGGCCGGACGGGAACGCCGCGCGGACGCGGACCACCCGGACGTCGACGTGCTCGTCTTCGGACACTCGCACATCCCGTGGGACTCGGTCGCCCCCTCCGGCATGCGCCTGCTCAACCCCGGTTCGCCGACGGACCGCCGTCGACAGCCCGACTTCACCTGGATGCGCTGCACCGTCGACGGCTCCGCGCTGGAGGTCACCCTGGTCCGCCTGGCGCCCGGTGCCGACGCGGTCCGGTCGCTGCCGTCGACTCCCCCCCGCCCCGCCTGACCGGCGGTCTCGTCGCCGCCGGCCCCGGGTCGCGCGTCAGTCGACGGGCATGCGGAAGAACGCCAGCTCGTGCGCGACCGACGCGCGGAACGCCCGCGCCATCCGGCCGCGCGTGACCGGGTCTGCCTGTGCTGCCAGGTCCTCGACGACCTCCGTCGCCCGCGCGCTCGACGCCGCGAACGCCGGGTCGGCGTAGGCGGTGAGCCAGTCGGCGAACGGGTGGTCGACGGGCACGGCACCGACGGGCACGGCACCGACCGGCACGGCACCGACCGGCACAGCACCGCCCGGCACCGCGCCGACCGGCACCGCGTCGCCCGCCACGGCGCCAGGCGGGTCGAGCGCGTCGTGCAGCTGCGTGCCGACCCACGCGTACACCTGGAAGCAGGGCAGCACGGCCGCCGCGAGCACCCCGACCTCGGGGTCCGCGGCGGCGGCGTCGAGGTGGGCGAGATAGGCGGCGCAGACCGGGTGCACCGGGGTGTCCGCGTGCGTCCCGGCGAGTCGGCGGTGGTGCAGGTCCCGGGCTTCCGCGGCGCAGCCCTCGGCGGCGGCCGCCCAGAAGGCCGCTGCCTGGCCGTCGGTCCGCGACGCGAGCGCGGTCAGGTGCTGCCCGTAGGCACGGAGGTAGTGCACGTCCTGCGCCAGGTAGCCGGCGAAGAGGTCGGGGTCGAGCGTCCCGTCGGCCATCGTGCGGAGGAACGCGCAGTCGAGGACCTCGTCGAGCACCGTGGTGCTGTCGTCCCACCAACGGTCCGTCGTCCGCACCGGGGGCAGCGACGCACGCACGGCGGCACCGTGGTCGACCGGGCCGTGGCCGTGCCCGACCTCGAGCGCGTCCGCGCCGCGGAGGGCCGCCCCGAGCCACGTCTTCGCACCACCGACCGCGAGTTCCCAGTCGCCGTCCCGGGCCACGAGCGTGGCGATCGCACTGGAGAGCGAGCACCCGGTGCCGTGCGTGTTCGCGGTCTCCACCCGCGGCGCGGTGAAGACGCGCACGGAACCGTCCGGAGCGACGAGCGCGTCGTCGGAGGTCGCACCGTCGTCGTGGCCGCCCTTCGCGAGGACCCGCACGTCCCACCGGCGTGCGATCGCCAGCGCCGTCGCCGTCGGGTCGTCGTCCGGTGCCGCACCCGCGAGCCCGGCGAGGACGCGGAGTTCGTGCCGGTTCGGTGTGACGAGGTCGGCGAGTGCGAAGAGCTCGGTCATCGCGGCCTCCGCCTCCGGGGCGAGGAGCCGGTCGCCGCTCGAGGCCACCATCACCGGGTCGACGACCAGCCACGGCGGACGGTGTTCCGTGAGCCAGTCGACGACGACCCGGACGACGTCGGCGGTGCCGAGCATGCCGACCTTCACCGCGTCGACCGTCACGTCGTCGGACACCGCGTCGAGCTGCTCGCGGAGGAACCCGACGTCGGGCACGTGCACGGACCGCACTCCGCGGGTGTTCTGCGCGACGAGGGCGGTGACGACGCCCATGCCGTAGCCGTCGTGCGCCGCGATCGCCTTGAGGTCCGCCTGGAGGCCGGCGCCACCGGTCGGGTCGGTGCCCGCGATGCTGAGCCCCCGGGGCAGCGGGCTCACCGGGCGCTCCCGGTCCACGCGTCGACGAACCCGGCGGCGGCGACGCCCGGCTCGGGCGCCGCACAGATCCCCGACACGACCGCGACACCGGCCGCACCCGCCGCCCGGAGCGCCGGGACGTCGTCGAGGCCGACCCCGCCGATCGCCACGCACGGCAGGTCGGTCGCCGCGGCGATGCGGGCGAACCCCGCGACCCCGAGGGCCGGCGGGTGGTCCGGCTTGGTCGTCGTCGGGTGCACGACGCCGACGCCGAGCAGGTCGACCGTCCCGCGGGGGAGCCGGTGCACCGCCGCCAGGTGCTCCGGCGTGTTCGCGGTCAGGCCGACGTGCGCGTCCGGCCCGAGGAGCGCCCGTGCCGCCTCGGCGGGGACGTCCGACTGGCCGAGGTGCACCCCGGCGACGCGGTGTCCGGCGTGCCGGGCGGCGAGGACCACGTCCAGGCGGTCGTCCACCACGACGAGGGCACGGTCGCCCACCGCGTCCGCGACCGCCGCGGACAGCGCGAGCAGTTCACGGGCCGACGCCGCCTTGTCCCGGACCTGGACGGTCCGGACCCCGGCCGCGACCGCCGCCCGGACGACGGCGAGCACGCCGTGCCCGTGCCGGTCGGTCAGGTCCGGGTCCGTCACCAGGTACACGCCGATCGACGCCGCGCTCACGCGCCGACCCCGGTGCCCGTGCCCGGACGGTTCCCGCTGCCGGACCGCCCGGCAGCCGCGTCACGGTCGGCGGACGCATCCGGTTCGTCGGCCCCGGGCCGGTCGTCGGAGGCGGGCCGCGGGTCCGCGGTGATCCGGGCCTCCCGGACGACCTCCTCGGGCGTGAGCGACGCGAGCCGGTCGAGGAACAGGGGCTGGAACGTCCCCGGTCCGCCGGCGTCGCGGGCGGCGAGCTCGGCCGCGATGGTGTGCACCGCGGTCGCGGCGACGACGGCGTCGAGCGGTCGGTCCGTGACGGCGGCGAACGCGGCGACGACGGCGCCGAGCGCGCACCCGCCGCCCGTGATCCGGGTGAGCAGCTCCGTGCCGTTCGCCACCCGGACCGTGCCCTCGCGGCCGACCAGCAGGTCGACCGGCCCGGACACCGCGACGACGTCGACGAGCCGCCCGGCCGCGGTCGTGGCGGCGTCGCGGGCGTCCTCGGTGCCGACCGTGCTGTCGACCCCGCGGCCACCGGCGGAGGCACCGAGCACGGCGAGCACCTCGGACGCGTTGCCCCGGAGCACGGTGGGGTGCAGCGCGAGGAGGTCCCGCGCCAGCGCCGTCCGCACCGGGAGTGACCCCACCGCGACCGGGTCGAGGACCCAGGGGGTCCCGGCGTCGCGGGCGGCGTGCACCGCCTCGAGGGCCGCGGCACTCGGTTCTGCGTGCGGCGTGCCGGTGTTCACGAGCAGCCCGCCGGCGACCCGGGCGAACGGCCCCGCCTCGGTCGGCACGTCGACCATCGCGGCCGAGGCCCCGAGCGCGAGCAGCACGTTCGCGGTGACGTTCTGCACAACGGTGTTCGTGATGCACTGCACGAGCGGTGACCGCGCGCGGACGGCCTCCAGCAGCGTGGCGGTGCGGTCGGCCCAGTCAGTCGTGGGCGCAGCGTTCTCCATGGACGATCCCTTCGCGAGTACGAGCTCGAGCAGGTTCGACGGGTGTGATCTCAGCCGCGCGGATGGCGGCACCCCGTGTCTCGGACGACACCGTACACGAGCCGCCGGGCGCGCCGTCAGTGCCGTGTGGAAGGGTGGACACGTGGACGACGAGCAACCGAACACGGCTCCGCCCGGCCCGCCGCCCGGACCGCGTGACCCGGGCGACGCCTGGGCGACCGGGCCCGACGGCACGCGGGCGTGGGGCAGGTTCGGCGCGGCCGGCCTCCTCGTCGACGACGGCGCCGGACGCGTGCTGCTCCAGCACCGCGTCGAGTGGAGCCACCACGGCGGCACCTGGGGCATCCCCGGCGGCGCCCGCCACCAGCACGAGGACCCGGTGACCGCCGCCCTCCGCGAGTCCGCGGAGGAGGCCGGCGTGCCCCTCGACGGCGTCGACCTCCGCCACACCGCCCTGCTCGACCTCGGGTTCTGGACCTACACGACCGTCGTGGGGCGGGCCTCCCGACCGTTCGAACCCGTCATCGCCGACCGCGAGAGCATCGCCCTGGCCTGGGTGCCCGTCGACGAGGTGACCGACCTGCCCCTGCACCCCGGGTTCGGCGCCTCGTGGCCGGCGCTCCGCGCTGCTGTGGACACCACGCCGCACGTCGTCGTCGACGCGGCGAACGTCGTCGGCAGCGTGCCCGACGGTTGGTGGCGCGATCGTGCCGGCGCCGCCGACCGCCTGCTCGCACGGGTGACGGCGCTCGCCGCCGGCGGGCTGCCCGGCTCCGCAATCGACCTGCCGTTCGCCACCTGGTGGCCGCGGTGGTCGGTGGTGCTCGAGGGGGAGGCCCGGAGCGCCGCCGCCACGTCAGCACCCGCCGTCGACGTGGTGCGGGCCACGGGGTCCGGCGACGACGCGGTCCTCGCCACGGTCGAGGCCGCACGCGCCGCCGGGGACGCCCCGGTCGTCGTCGTCACCGCCGACCGCGAGCTGCGCGCTCGGGTCGAGGCCGTCGGCGCCGTCGTGCACGGGCCGGGCTGGTTGCCCGACCAGCCCTGACCACGGACCGGCTGGCCCGTCGCCCGTCGCCCGTCGTCCTCCGTCCGGGACGCGACGTCCGATGACGCGGGCAGCAGACACCGGGCGGGACCGCCCGCTACCATGGCCAGGACGTCGACGTCGACGATCAGGAGGTTCTGCCATGGAACGGATCACCAAGGCCGACGACCGGGTGCACCGGCCAGCGGGGCCGTGGACCCCGACCGTCCACCGCCTGCTCGCGCACCTGCACGACCGCGGCTTCGTCGCCGCCCCGGAGCCGATCGCCATCGGTGACGCGCTCGAGACCGTGTCCTTCGTGCCCGGTGTCGCCGGCGAGTACCCGTGGTCGGCGGACGTCGCGAGCGAGGCCGCCCTCGTCACCACGGCGCGGCTGCTCCGGCAGTACCACGACGCCGCGTCGACCTTCCCGCGGGACGAGTCCGACGACGTGTGGTCGCAGGCCGACCGGGTGCCCGTCGAGACCGTCGTGCACGGCGACTTCGCCCCGTACAACGTCGTCTACGACGGCATCGCGGCGGTCGGGCTCATCGACTTCGACACCGCGCACCCCGGCCCGCGCGTGTGGGACGTCGCCAGCGCGGTGTACCGGTTCGCGCCGTTCACCACGGGCGCGGTCGAAGGGGCGACCGCACCGGGCACCGCGGAGCGGATCGAGCGCGCGACGGAGTTCTGCGGGGCGTACGGCCTCGACAGCCGGTCCCGCGACGTGCTCGTCGAGACGATGATCGCCGGCCTCGTCGCCCTCGTCACCACGATCGAGACCGAGGCCGCCGCGGGCAACCCGAAGTTCGTCAGCGACCTCCGCCACGGGCACGCCGAGCTGTACCGGGCCGACGTCGCCTACCTCGAACAGCACGCGGACGCGATCCGGGCCGCGCTGGTCTGACGACCGGCATCCCCGCAGCACGTGGACGGACCGACGCCGAGCCGGCTCAGGACGCTCCGGCTGGCGGCGCATGGCCTGGCCGCGCCCGGAGCGGGGCCCGCCGCCGCCGTCACGCCTGAGGACGTGGTCGGCCGGATGACCGCGCTGCAGGGGCAGGACCTCGGCCAGGTCCTCTGGGCGATCGGGGTGCGGGTCCCGGGCAGCACCCGCGCCGACGTCCGAGCGGCCTTCGACGACGGGCGGATCGTCCGGTCCTGGCCGATGCGCGGCACGCTGCACGTGACACGGCCGGACGACCTCCGCCTCCTGCTGTCCCTGACGGCCGCCCGGACGATCCGGACGATCGCCCGCCGCGGTGTCGAGCGCGGCGTCGACGACGAGGTCCTCGCCGTGGCCCGCCGGGCCGTCGTCGGCGCACTCGAGGGCGGTGCAGCGCTCGAGCGCGACGAGCTCCACCGGGCGCTGACGGCGGCCGGTGTCGATCCGGGCGGTGGCAGGGGGGCGCACGTGCTGCTCCGGCTCGCGCAGGACGGCCTGCTCGTCTGGGGCCCGACGGACCGCAGGGCCGGTCCGGACCGCACGGCCGACCCGGACCGATCAGGGCGGGCCGACGCCGACGGTCCGGTCCGGCAGGCGGCCGTGCTCCTCGACGAGTGGGCGCCGGCAGCCGGACCGGTCCCCGAGCCCGACGACGCGCTCGGTCGCGTGCTGCTCGGGCACCTGCGCGGCCGGGGCCCGGCGACCGAGGCCGACACGGCCGCGTGGACGAAGCTCCCGCTCGCCGAGGTCCGCCGGGCACGCGCCGTCGTCGGGGACGCGGTCGAGGACCTCGGGGGCGGCCTGTTCGACCTCGCCGACCGTCCGGCGCCGGGCACCGCCCCGACCGCCCACCTGCTGCCCGGGTTCGACGAGCACGTGCTCGGGTACACCGACCGGTCCGCGCAGCTCGACCCGACCGTCGCCGACCGGATCGTCCCGGGCGGGAACGGCGTCTTCCTCCCGACGCTCGTCGTCCGCGGCCGGACCGTCGGTACCTGGACACGGCAGGGGACCGGTCGGACGGCTCGACTGGTGGTCACGCCGTTCGCGCCGCTCGACCCGGCCGCGGTCCGGGCGCTCGTCGCGGTGGGGGAGCGCCACGGCCGGTGGCTCGGGAGGCCGACGGAGGTCGTGGTCGCCTGACCGGTCCGCAGCGCGCATCCAGGGCCCGTCCGGCCGGTACCGATGCGGGGTCGGGTAGCGTTCCAGGGCCATGACCGACAGCCCGGCCGACGCCACCCCGTACGAGGTCCTCGGCGTCCCCGCGACCGCCGACGACGAGACGCTCCGCCGTGCCTACCGCCGCGCAGCCCGGGAGACCCACCCCGATCTCGGCGGTGACCCGCAGCGCTTCCGGCGGGTGCAGCTCGCCTGGGAGCGGGTGGGGACCCCCGCCGCGCGTCGCGCGTACGACACCGGAGCCCTGCGGTCGAGCGGCACCACGTCGTCGACCTCCGCGCCGTCCGGGCAGCCCTGGACCGACCGGGACGCCTACGCGCCGCCGACGGCCCGCCGGGAGTCCCGCCCGCGTGCCCGGTCGCACGGCCACCCCGGCGGTCGGTCGCGCGAGGTGTTCCTCGCCGCGGAACGCGAGTGGGTGGGGCTCGGTGACCCGATCGAGGATCCGTACGACCCGGCCCTCGTGCGCTCGGCACCGCGCCACGTCCGACGTCTGCTCGGCGAGGCCCTGGCCGAGGAGGCGACCGCGGCCGTCGTCGCCGACATGGGCATCGGCGTCACCGTGTGGCACGACCTCGACGCCGGTGCGGAGGGCAAGCTCGACCACGCCGTGCTCACCCCGACCGGGCTCTGGGCCGTCGAGTCGATCGACTGGGGCGGCCCGGTGACGATCGAGCACGGCGAGGTCGTCGGCGAGACCCTGGCGCCGGGGGAGCGCCCGGTCAAGGAACTCGTCCGCGCCGCCCGTGCCGTGCAGAAGCAGACCCGGGTGCGCTTCACGGGGCGCCTGCTCGTGGTGCCCGACGGCGCGGTCGAGGACGACGTGCTGGTCGTCGGACCGGACCGGAAGCCGACCGCCCTGGTGGTGCGGCGGAGCGCCCTCCGCCAGGTGCTCTCCGGCAGGTGGTCACCGGAGGGCTCGGTCGACGTGTTCGACATCCGCGACCGGTTGCAGCAGACCGTCCGCTTCGTCTGACGTCGGGGCGGGCGGCGGAGCCCGTCCGTCGTCAGTAGCCGCGGAGCTTCTCGAGGTCGCGCCGCTCCCGCTTGCTCGGACGTCCGGCCCCGCGCTCCCGCATCGGGACGAAACCGGCCTCCTCCGGCGGCAACCGCGGCGGCGTCCGGTCGTCGAGGTGCTTGGCCGCCTCGACGGCGCTGACGCGCTTGAGGATGATGCTCTTCACGACCACCACCCGGTCGAAGCCCGCCTGCCGGACGCGGACCTCGTCGCCCGGGCCGATCGGCTGCGCCGGCTTCGCCCGCTCACCGTTGACCCGGACGTGCCCGGCCTTGCACGCGGTCGTCGCGGCGGACCGGGTCTTCGTGATCCGGACCGCCCAGATCCAGCTGTCCACGCGGGCCTTGTCCATCCGTCCACCCTAGGCGGGTGCCCGTCCGCACCGGCTGCACGTACGCTCGACCCGTGCGCGAGCCCCCCGTCAGCGAGCCCCCGGCCAGCCAGGCCGCCCTCGCCCGTGCCGCGGCGCTCGCGCTGCTCCGCGCGGCCGTGCCGGGGGAGCGAGTCGTCGTCCGCGCCCACGACGGCGACGGTGCCCGCGATGCGCTCGGTGCGCTCCTGCGACGCACCCCGGACTCCGTCACCATCGACACCCGTCGGGGTCCGGCGGTGGTGCGCCTCGACGACGTCGTCGCGGCCCGTCGTGTCCCCCCGCCGCCCGCGCGGCGCCACTGACGCCGTGGCTTCGGCTGTGCTCGCCGGTCGCGTCCACCGGTCGGTCCCGCCCGGCGCGGCGAGCCGCACCCGGTCGCCGACAGCGTGCGTCGTAGCCTCGGTCCATGGTCCTCCACGTCCCCCCAGCCGCTGCCGGGACCACCGAGGACCGCACCGCCCGCGTCCGCTTCGACCGCCCCGCGACGTGGTCCCGGCAGGAGGCCCCCGGGGCCGACCTCCGGGTCGCCGGCGACGACGTCGTGCTGACCGTGCGCTCCCGACCGAGCGAGCGGTCGATCGGCGACGAGAACGCCGCGCTGCTCGAGCGGCTCCCCGGGGCCGTCGACGGCCTCCTCCTCGTCGGGTGCGACGTCTGGCCCGGCACGGGAGCGCCCGCACGCCTCGTCGAGTACGTCCGACCGGACGAGGACGGTGACGTCGCCGGGGCACACCTCGTCCTGGTCACCGGCCGGCACCGCGTCGACGTGACCGTCGAGCGTCCGCTCGCCCGGATGACCGCGACCGACGACACGGTCACGGCCGTGCTCGAGAGCGTCCGCGTGCTCGACCGGGTCCTGACCGGGGAGGGGCGCGCCCTCGAGGCGCTGCCCGTCCTCCGCGCCGCGGCGACGCTCGAGGGCCACCGGCTCGGCGCCGAGGCCGTCGCCACCCTGCAGGGTCTCGCCGGCAAGCGCTGGAACCCGACCCTGCTCCGCACCGACGGCGGCCGCGAGCTCGTCGAGAGCGGGATGGTCGGTCGCTTCGGTACCGTCCCACCGGCCACCGCGACGCTCCTCGAGCCGTGGGCCACGGGGACGACGCCGACCACGCTCGACCAGCACACCGACGACGGACGCACGTCGCGCCTCCAGGTCTGGGGCACGACCGCCGTGGACACCGCCGCCGACGGTACCGCGGTGCTCGCGACGCTCCCCGCCGAGCGCGTCGTCGCGCTGGCGGCCGGGAGGCTCGGCATCCGTCCGACGTGGACCTGGCCGTTCCGGACACGCACCGTCCCGACCGACCTGCTCGAACGGCGTCTCGCCGGCGGGGAGACGACGCCGGACCTCCCGGCGGAGACAGCGGCCGGGGACCCGACCCTCGCGGCCTTCTGGTCGGCACCGTGGACGGTGTCGACGCTCGTCCGTCCCGGCGGCGCGCGGCCGGTGACCGTCGTCTCCTCAGGGGACCACGGGTTCGCCCGCGTCGGCCGTGCCGAGGGCGGTGCGACGGTGTTCCGAGCGGACGCCTCGGCGAACGTCTACCGCTCGCTCGTCCGGGCCGTGCTCGACGCGTCCTGAGGACGCCCGTCGCGACGACGCGCGTCCTGACGGAGCCCGTAGCGGCACCCGACCCGATGGCACACGTCCCGACGGCGTCCGTCCCGACCACACATGTCCCGACGGTGCGCCCGGCGCCGCACGCACGCACGCACGCCGACGCCGCCCCCCCGGGGGGGGGGGGGGGGGGGGGGGGGGGGGGCGGGCGGGGGGGGGGGGGGCCCGCGCGGGGGGCG
>JASCOJ010000099.1 GCA_029959645.1 Microbacteriaceae bacterium PS02332
TGCCGCCCCGGGGGCGGGGGGGGGCGGCGCGGCGCCCCGGCGGCCCGCCCCCCCCCGCCCGCCCACTCTCCTACAACTCTCTCGGAGGAACCCTGTGGCACAGGACGTGCTCACCGACCTGAACAAGGTCCGCAACATCGGCATCATGGCGCACATCGACGCCGGCAAGACCACGACCACCGAGCGCATCCTGTTCTACACGGGCATCACGCACAAGATCGGTGAAGTCCACGACGGCGCTGCCACGATGGACTGGATGGCGCAGGAGCAGGAGCGCGGCATCACGATCACGTCGGCCGCGACGACCTGCTTCTGGGACAACAACCAGATCAACATCATCGACACCCCGGGCCACGTCGACTTCACGGTCGAGGTCGAGCGTTCGCTCCGCGTGCTCGACGGCGCGGTCGCCGTCTTCGACGGCAAGGAGGGCGTCGAGCCCCAGTCCGAGACGGTGTGGCGTCAGGCCGACAAGTACGACGTCCCGCGCATCTGCTTCGTCAACAAGATGGACAAGCTGGGCGCTGACTTCTACTTCACGGTCGACACCATCATCAACCGCCTCGGTGCGGAGCCGCTCGTGCTCCAGCTCCCGATCGGCGCCGAGAACGACTTCGTCGGCGTCGTCGACCTCATCGAGATGCACGCCAAGGTCTGGCCCGGCGATGCCAAGGGTGACGTCACGATGGGCGCCCAGTACGAGGTCCAGGAGATCCCCGCGGACCTCCAGGAGCGTGCCGAGGAGTACCGCGCCAAGCTCGTCGAGCGTGTCGCCGAGTCCGACGACGCGCTGCTCGAGAAGTACTTCGGTGGCGAAGAGCTCACCAAGGCCGAGATCAAGGCTGCGATCCGCAAGCTCACGATCAACTCCGAGGTGTACCCGATCCTCTGTGGCTCGGCCTTCAAGAACCGTGGCGTGCAGCCGATGCTCGACGCGGTCATCGACTACCTCCCGTCGCCCCTCGACGTCCCGCCGATGATCGGCCACGACGTCAAGGACGAAGAGGTCGAGATCATCCGCAAGCCGGAGTCCGGCGAGCCCTTCTCGGCGCTGGCGTTCAAGGTCGCGGTGCACCCGTTCTTCGGTCGCCTCACCTATGTCCGCGTGTACTCCGGTCACATCGACTCCGGTGCCCAGGTCATCAACTCGACCAAGGGCAAGAAGGAGCGCATCGGCAAGATCTTCCAGATGCACTCCAACAAGGAGAACCCGGTCGACTCGGTCACCGCCGGCCACATCTACGCGGTCATCGGCCTCAAGGACACCACCACCGGTGACACCCTGTGCGACCCGTCGAACCAGGTCGTCCTCGAGTCGATGACGTTCCCGGAGCCGGTCATCGAGGTCGCGATCGAGCCGAACACGAAGGCCGACCAGGAGAAGCTCTCGGTCGCCATCCAGAAGCTCGCCGAAGAAGACCCGACGTTCCGCGTCGAGCAGAACGCCGAGACCGGTCAGACGACGATCAAGGGCATGGGCGAGCTCCACCTCGACATCCTCGTCGACCGCATGAAGCGCGAGTTCAAGGTCGAGGCGAACGTCGGCAAGCCGCAGGTGGCCTACCGCGAGACGCTGACCAAGGTCGTCGAGCGCTACGACTACACCCACAAGAAGCAGACCGGTGGTTCCGGTCAGTTCGCGAAGGTGCAGATCGCGCTCGAGCCGATGCCCGTCACCGCTGAGAAGGTGTACGAGTTCGTGAACGGCGTGACCGGTGGTCGCGTCCCGCGTGAGTACATCCCCTCGGTCGACGCCGGTATCCAGGACGCGATGCAGGTCGGCGTGCTCGCCGGCTTCCCGACCGTCGGTGTCAAGGCGACCCTCAAGGACGGCGCGGCGCACGACGTCGACTCGTCCGAGATGGCGTTCAAGATCGCCGGTTCGATCGCGTACAAGGAAGCGGCCCGTAAGGCCGGTCCCGTGCTGCTCGAGCCGATCATGGCCGTCGAGGTCCGTACGCCCGAGGAGTACATGGGCGACGTCATCGGCGACCTGAACTCGCGCCGCGGGCAGATCTCCGAGATGACCGACGCGTCGGGCGTCAAGGTGGTCCGCGCGAGCGTGCCGCTGTCCGAGATGTTCGGGTACGTCGGCGACCTGCGCTCCAAGACCTCTGGTCGTGCTGTCTTCTCCATGGTGTTCGAGACCTACAACGAGGTCCCGCGCAACGTGGCGGATGAGATCATCCAGAAGAGCACCGGGGCCTGACGCTCCCGCGTCATCCCCAGGCGAGGGTGCCCGGCGACGGGCCCCTCGCCACCAAGTAAAGTAGAGACACACACACCGCGCACCAACAGCGCAGGACCGACCAGGTCCTGTCGGGGGTGCCGCATCCGAGTCCTGAGGAGGACCCACAGTGGCCAAGGCCAAGTTCGAGCGGACCAAGCCGCACGTCAACATCGGAACCATCGGTCACGTCGACCACGGCAAGACCACGCTCACGGCGGCGATCACCAAGGTTCTGCACGACCAGTACCCGGACCTCAACGAGGCCCGCGACTTCGCGCAGATCGACAACGCTCCCGAGGAGCGCCAGCGCGGCATCACGATCAACATCTCGCACGTCGAGTACCAGACGGAGAAGCGCCACTACGCGCACGTCGACGCTCCTGGTCACGCTGACTACGTGAAGAACATGATCACCGGTGCGGCCCAGATGGACGGCGCGATCCTCGTGGTCGCCGCCACCGACGGCCCGATGCCCCAGACGCGTGAGCACGTGCTGCTCGCCCGCCAGGTCGGCGTGCCGTACATCGTCGTCGCGCTGAACAAGTCCGACATGGTGGACGACGAGGAGATCCTGGAGCTCGTCGAGCTCGAGGTCCGCGAGCTCCTCGGCTCGCAGGAGTTCGACGAGGACGCCCCCGTCGTGCAGGTGTCGGCCCTCAAGGCGCTCGACGGCGACGAGAAGTGGGTCAAGTCCGTCCAGGACCTGATGGCCGCCGTCGACGAGAACGTCCCGGACCCGATCCGTGCGACCGACCAGCCGTTCCTGATGCCGATCGAGGACGTCTTCACGATCACCGGTCGTGGCACGGTCGTCACCGGTCGTGTCGAGCGCGGTGAGCTCGACATCAACTCCGAGGTCGAGATCGTCGGCATCAAGGCGACGCAGAAGACCACGGTCACGGGCATCGAGATGTTCCGCAAGCTGCTGGACAAGGCAGTCGCCGGTGACAACACCGGTCTGCTCATCCGTGGCCTCAAGCGCGAGGACGTCGAGCGCGGCCAGGTCGTCGTGAAGCCGGGTTCGGTCACGCCGCACACCGAGTTCTCCGCGAACGCGTACATCCTGAACAAGGAAGAGGGCGGGCGTCACAACCCGTTCTACGCGAACTACCGTCCGCAGTTCTACTTCCGCACCACGGACGTCACCGGCGTCATCACGCTGCCCGAGGGCACCGAGATGGTCATGCCCGGTGACACCGTCGCCATGACCGTCGAGCTGATCCAGCCGATCGCCATGGAGGAGGGCCTCCGCTTCGCCATCCGTGAGGGTGGTCGTACGGTCGGCGCCGGTACGGTCGAGAAGATCATCAAGTAACACCGGTTCCAACGGCAGCGGGGTCGGACCTTCGGGTCCGGCCCCGCTTCGTCGTCCCGGGCCGCTTCGTCGTGCCGGGCCGCCTCAGCCTCCCCGGCTCCTCTGCCGTCGTCAGGGGCATCGGGGTGCAGGCGGCTGCGTCGGTCCCCAGGGCCCGGGTGTTCCATCGGTGGAGTGACACGACTCCGCCGATCGAGGACCAACGGCCGCGGCTACCACCGCGTCCGCAGCGGCACGGGGTTCTCCTACCGCGCCCCCGACGGGAGCACCGTCACCGACCCCGAGGAGCGGAAGCGTCTCGACGAACTCGTCGTGCCGCCCGCCTGGGACGACGTGTGGATCTCCCCGTACGAGAACGGCCACGTCCTCGCGACGGGCATCGACGGTGCAGGCCGGCGGCAGTACATGTACCACCCGTCGTGGCGCGAGCGGATGGACAAGATCAAGTACGACCGTGCGCTCGCCCTCGCCGAGTCGCTGCCGGCCGCCCGACGGATGGTGACGCAGGACCTCCGGCGCCCGGACCCGGACCGCCGACGCGCGTTGGCCGCGGCGTTCCGGATGCTCGACCAAGGCTCCCTGCGGGTCGGCTCCGAGCGGTACGCCACGGAGCACGGCAGCCGCGGACTCTCGACCCTGCTCTGCGCCCACGCGCAGGTCTCCGGTGACGACATCGAGCTCAGCTTCCCCGGCAAGAGCCACCAGGAGTGGTCCTCGACGATCCACGACCACGACCTCGCACGGGTCATCGTGGGCATGAAGCGGCGCGGCGCCAACGCGCGACTCCTCGCGTTCCGCGAGCACCGTGGCGCCGAGTGGGAGCCGCTCGCTGCCGAGGACATCAACGCCTACGTCAAGGAGCGGGCCGGCGACGAGTTCACCGCGAAGGACTTCCGCACCCTGCACGGCACGGTCGCGGCCGCGGTGGACCTGGCACAGACCGGGCCCCAGTCGTCGGACGCGAAGCGCAGGAAGGCCGTGTCACACGCGGTCAAGGCCGCGAGCGAGGTGCTCGGCAACACCCCGACGGTGTGCCGGCAGAGCTACATCGACCCCCGCCTGCTCGACGCGTTCAACCACGGCGAGACCATCGACCCCGACCGTGTGCACGCCGCCGAGGCGGAGGTGCGCGCGCTCCTGTACCGGCAGTGACGCCTGTGCAGGACCCCCGAGCGACCGGAATCGGTCGTGGAGCGCGTCGGCATCGCGTAGCGTTGACCGACGTGCCCGATCACCCCACGCGGCACGGAAGGACCCATCAGTCGTGACCGACGAGTGCATCCACGGTTTCCCCACCGAGCTCTGTGACATCTGCTCCCCCCGGCAGCGTGACCCGGAGACCCTCCCGAAGACCCCTGCTCCGCGACGGACCCGCCTGACGAGTTCGCTGCGGACCGTCCCCGGTGCCACCAGCGGACGCGGGGCGTCCGGCGCCGCCGAGCCGGCCCTCCCGGCCATCCGCGTCTTCTCGACGCTGCGCGCCCACCACGCCACGCACGTCGACAACCTCGCGTCGATCGTGGCCGAGGGCGCGATCCTCGCGTCCGACCAGGCCGCGCCGACGGTGGACGTCAGCGCACCGGCCGCCCGGGAGGCCCGTGCTGCGGCCGTCGCGCCGGACGGATCGAGCGTGGCGGCCCACGTCCCCTTCTCGCTCTCGCCCGACGCCACGTGGTGGGACGAGCTCCGCGGCGGGGCCGAGGACGAGCGCTGGTCCGACGCGGCACGTCGGGTCCGTGCGACCGAGTACGTGATGCTCGTCGTGCCGACCTCGGCGTTCGGCGCCTCGGTCATCCTCGCCGACGACGAGGCGCACGTCGACGACGTCCGGTTCGCGGTCGGCCCGGAGGCCGCGGCGAACCTGCTGCGCCGCACCGACATCCTCGACCCGGCGATGCGCGGTGTCGAGCTCCTCGCAGGGCCGCGCGTGCCGCTCACCTCGGTGGCCGTCATCGGGGTGCCGAACGACCGCGTGCGGCTGCAGGTGAAGGCCGTGCTCGCCGACCAGGGCGGGCACGCACCGCGCGTCGCCGTCTTCCCGCCGTGGTTCGTGCCGCCGCTGCCGGAGTTCTGATCGCCCCTCGTCGGCGAGCAGCTGTGCCCCGGACCGTGTTCGACGGTCCGGGGCACAGCTGCGTGTGGGCGTCCTCGAGTGGAGTCCGTGCTCAGCCGCGCCGGCGGGAGCGGGCGTAGAGCACGATGCCGGCGACGACGGAGACGTTGAGCGACTCGACGCGGGCGTCGATCGGGACGGAGACGGTGCTCGTGGCGAGGTCCTGCAGGACGTCGGACGCGCCGGTCTTCTCGGCACCGAGCAGCAGCGCGACGTCCTCGTCGAGCTCGCCGAGCGACTCGGGGGACAGCGCTCCGTCCATGTCGACGTCGACGACGCGGAGGCCGGACTCACCGAGCCACCGCGCGACGCGGTCCCGAGTCTCGAGCAGGACCGGCACCGAGAACACGTGTCCACGGCTGGCACGGACGAGCCGTCGGTCGGCGATGGTCGGCACGTCGCTGTCGACGAGGACCACTGCGCGGGCACCGAGCCCAACGGCCGTGCGGACGATCGCACCGATGTTCCCGACGATCTTGACGCCGTCGAGCACGAGGACGTCGCCCGTCCGGTCCGCCAGCGCGGAGAAGCGGGCGGGGGCGGGGACGGTGGCGACGCCGAACACCTTGGGGCGCTTCTCGGAGCGGAACACCTTCGTGAGGACGGCCGGGTCGACCAGCCGCACGGGCACGTCGAGCTCGGCGCACAGCGCCGCGAGCTCTGCCGGGAACTCCCGGGTCGACTCCCCGTACACCTCGACGAACCGCACACCGGCGCGGAGCGCCTGCACCAGGGGCTCGAGGTCCTCGACGAGCGCGGTCCGGACGGCCCCACGGGCGGGCTTCGCGAGGTCCGCCAGACGCTGCGCTGCGGGGTCGGCGGGGTCGGTGAGGACGTCGTGTTCCGGCATGCGCGAAGGCTAGCAGCGCGGGCGGATGCGACCCGTGCCTCCAGGCCGCTCGATCCGCGCCGTTGCGGGGGAGTGGGTGCCCACGGGAACCATGCCGGAGGCGCGACACGCCCGGGTTGCATGGATGGCAGGGACATGCGAGACTTGTCCGGTTCCGAAATCCGGCGGGCGTCCGCGCCCGCAGGGTCACTGCTCTGGCAGTGCACAACCCCCCTGTCCAGCAGGGCTGGGTTGGGCCGCAGGCAGCAGAACCGATCGAATCCCCATCATCCTCCAGGGCGCAGCTGTGCCAGGAGGGGCGGGAAGCGACACGTCCGCGCGGACACCCAGATGTCCTCGCGGTTGACAGGAGAACAGCGGTCATCCCCAGGGATGCAGCCGGTGGTTCAGGCAAACAGCCGGGCACGCGACAGCGGAGCCCCGGCGGCGTCAGGCGGCCCGAGGGTGCGCGGCGCAGAGAGGACAGGAAACACATGGCGGGACAGAAGATCCGCATCCGACTGAAGTCGTACGACCACGAGGTCATCGACACGTCGGCGCGGAAGATCGTGGACACGGTGACCCGTGCCGGTGCGACGGTTGTCGGCCCGGTGCCGCTCCCCACCGAGAAGAACGTGATCGCCGTGATCCGTTCGCCCCACAAGTACAAGGACTCGCGCGAGCACTTCGAGAAGCGCACGCACAAGCGCGTCATCGACATCGTCGACCCGACGCCGAAGGCCGTGGACTCGCTCATGCGTCTCGACCTGCCGGCCGACGTCAACATCGAGATCAAGCTGTAAGGGGGCTGGACTGATGGCGAACTCAACCAAGACCGTCAAGGGCCTCCTCGGCAAGAAGCTCGGGATGACCCAGATGTGGGACGAGAACAACAAGTTCATCCCCGTCACCGTGATCGAGGTCGGCCCGAACGTGGTCACCCAGATCCGCAACGTGGAGCGCGACGGCTACGAGGCGATCCAGATCGCCGCGGGCCAGATCGACCCCCGCAAGGTGAACAAGCCGGCCGCCGGCCACTTCGAGGCCGCCGGGGTCACCCCGCGCCGGACCCTCACCGAGATCCGCACGAACGACTCCGCGGAGTACTCGCTCGGCCAGGAGCTGACCGTCGACACGTTCGAGGCCGGCCAGAAGGTCGACGTCGTCGGCACCAGCAAGGGCAAGGGCTTCGCCGGTGTCATGAAGCGTCACGGCTTCGCCGGTGTCTCCGCCTCGCACGGTTCGCACCGCAACCACCGCAAGCCCGGTTCGATCGGTGCCTCCTCGACCCCGTCGCGTGTCTTCAAGGGCATGCGCATGGCCGGTCGGATGGGTGGCGACCGCGTGACCGTCCTCAACCTCACGGTGCACGCCGTCGACGCCGAGAAGGGTCTGCTGCTCGTCAAGGGCGCGGTGCCCGGCGCCCGCGGCCGTACCGTCTTCGTCCGTACCGCCGTGAAGGGCAAGTGATCATGGCCACCACGACCGCAAGCACGATCGACGTCCTCGACGCCACCGGTGAGAAGTCCGGCACCGTCGAGCTCCCCGCAGCGATCTTCGACGTCGAGACCAACGTCCCGCTGATCCACCAGGTCGTCACCGCGCAGCTCGCCGCCGCGCGTCAGGGCACCCACAAGACCAAGAACCGTGGCGAAGTCCGCGGTGCCGGTCGCAAGCCGTTCAAGCAGAAGGGCACCGGCCGCGCCCGTCAGGGTTCGGTCCGCGCCCCGGAGCACACCGGTGGTGGCGTCGTCCACGGGCCGACGCCGCGTGACTACTCGCAGCGCACCCCGAAGAAGATGATCGCCGCAGCCCTGCTCGGCTCGCTCTCCGACCGCGCCCGCGGTGGCCGCATCGCCGCCGTCGAGGGCTTCGTGTCCGCGGAGCTGCCGTCGACCAAGACCGCGCGCTCGCTCCTCGAGAAGGTCGCACCCGTCAAGCAGGTGCTGGTCGTCCTCGAGGCGAACGACGACGTCACCCTCAAGAGCGTCCGCAACCTGCCGGGCGTCCACGCGCTCTCGTACGGCCAGCTGAACGCGTACGACGTGCTCCGCGCGGACACCGTCGTCTTCAGCAAGAGCGCCCTCGACGCCTTCATCGCGTCGAAGACCGCGAAGGAGATCACCGCATGAGCGGCTTCAACAAGGACCCCCGCGACATCATCATCGCGCCGGTCGTGTCGGAGAAGAGCTACGGCCTCATCGACCAGGGCAAGTACACGTTCCTCGTGGACCCCCGCGCGAACAAGACCGAGATCAAGCTCGCCATCGAGAAGATCTTCGACGTCAAGGTCGCCGGCATCAACACGCTGAACCGTCCGGGCAAGACCCGCCGCACCAAGTTCGGTCTGGGCAAGCGCAAGGACACCAAGCGTGCCATCGTGACGCTCAAGTCCGGTTCGATCGACATCTTCACGGCTGTCGGCTGAGGACCAGAGGGATAAATCATGGCTATTCGTAACTACAAGCCGACGACGCCTGGTCGTCGTGGCTCCTCGGTCGCCGACTTCGCCGAGATCACCCGCTCCACGCCGGAGAAGTCGCTGCTCCGTCCGCTGCCGAAGACCGGTGGGCGCAACAGCTCGGGCCGCATCACGACCCGTCACATCGGTGGTGGCCACAAGCGCCAGTACCGCGTGATCGACTTCCGCCGTGCCGACAAGGACGGTGTCGACGCCAAGGTCGCGCACATCGAGTACGACCCGAACCGCACCGCGCGCATCGCGCTGCTGCACTTCGTGGACGGCACCAAGCGCTACATCATCGCGCCGAACAAGCTCAAGCAGGGCGACGTCGTCGAGACGGGTCCGGGCGCGGACATCAAGCCCGGCAACAACCTGCCGCTGCGCAACATCCCCGTCGGTACCGTGATCCACGCGATCGAGCTCCGTCCCGGTGGCGGCGCGAAGATGGCCCGGTCCGCCGGTGCCTCGGTGCGTCTCGTCGCCAAGGACGGCCCCTACGCGCAGCTCCGTCTGCCGTCGGGCGAGGTCCGCAACGTCGACGCACGCTGCCGCGCCACGATCGGCGAGGTCGGCAACGCCGAGCAGTCGAACATCAACTGGGGCAAGGCCGGCCGCATGCGCTGGAAGGGCGTCCGCCCGACCGTCCGTGGTGTCGCGATGAACCCCGTCGACCACCCGCACGGTGGTGGTGAGGGCAAGACCTCCGGTGGTCGTCACCCGGTCAGCCCGTGGGGTCAGTCCGAGGGCCGCACGCGCAAGTCGAACAAGCCGAGCGACAAGCTCATCGTCCGTCGCCGTAACGCCGGCAAGAAGCGCAAGTAGGAGTTCCGAAGATGCCACGCAGTCTGAAGAAGGGCCCCTTCGTCGACGAGCACCTGCTCCGCAAGGTCGTCACGCAGAACGAGGCCAACACCAAGAACGTGATCCGTACCTGGTCGCGTCGGTCGATGATCGTCCCGAACATGCTCGGTCACACCATCGCGGTGCACGACGGCCGCAAGCACATCCCGGTGTTCGTCACCGAGTCGATGGTCGGCCACAAGCTCGGCGAGTTCGCGCCGACCCGCACCTTCCGCGGCCACGTGAAGGACGACAAGAAGGGCCGTCGCCGCTGACGCGGCGACGCAGAGGAGGAACGAAATGGTGGAGTCGATCGCACGCGTGCGACACATCCGCGTCACGCCTCAGAAGGCCCGTCGCGTCATCGAGCTGATCCGCGGCAAGCAGGCCCACGAGGCGCTCGCCATCCTGAAGTTCGCCCCCCAGGGCGCTTCGGAGCCCGTGTACAAGCTGGTCGCCTCGGCGATCGCCAACGCACGGGTCAAGGCGGACTCGACGAACAGCTTCCTCGACGAGCGCGACCTCTACGTGAGCCGCGTCTTCGTCGACGAGGGCACGACCCTGAAGCGGTTCCAGCCGCGTGCCCAGGGCCGCGCCTTCCGCATCAACAAGCGCACGAGCCACATCACGGTCGTCCTCGCGACGCCGGATGAGGCCGAGGCCGCCGCGACGAGCAAGAAGGCGAGCAAGTAATGGGCCAGAAGGTCAACCCGTACGGCTTCCGTCTCGGGATCACGACGGACCACATCTCCCACTGGTTCGCCGACAGCACGAAGAAGGGGCAGCGCTACGCCGACTTCGTGGCCGAGGACATCAAGATCCGTCAGCTCCTGACGAAGACCCTCGACCGCGCGGGCGTCGCCCGCATCGAGCTCGAGCGCACCCGCGACCGCGTCCGCGTGGACATCCACACGGCCCGTCCGGGCATCGTCATCGGCCGCCGCGGCGCCGAGGCCGAGCGCATCCGTGGGGAGCTCGAGAAGCTCACCAAGAAGCAGATCCAGCTCAACATCCTCGAGGTCAAGAACCCCGAGACCGAGGCCCAGCTCGTCGCGCAGGGCATCGCCGAGCAGCTCTCCGCCCGTGTCGCGTTCCGTCGCGCCATGCGAAAGGGCCTGCAGGGTGCACAGCGCGCCGGCGCCAAGGGTGTCCGCATCCAGGTGTCCGGTCGTCTCGGCGGCGCCGAGATGTCGCGCTCGGAGTTCTACCGCGAGGGCCGCGTGCCCCTGCACACGCTCCGCGCCAACATCGACTACGGCTTCTACGAGGCCCGGACGACGTTCGGTCGCATCGGCGTGAAGGTGTGGATCTACAAGGGCGACATCACCAACAAGGAGCTCGCTCGCGAGCAGGCGAACCAGCGTTCGTCGCGCCCCGAGCGTCGTGGCGGCCCCCGTGGCGAGCGCAACGACCGCGGTGACCGCGGTGACCGTCGCGGCGGCGACCGTGGCGGCCGCGAGCAGCAGGCCCCGCAGGACGCGCCGGCCGGCGCAGGAGTTGAGGCGTAATCATGCTTATCCCCCGTCGAGTCAAGCACCGCAAGCAGCACCACCCGAAGCGTTCGGGTCAGGCGACCGGTGGCACGAAGGTCTCCTTCGGTGAGTACGGCATCCAGGCGCTCACCCCGGCCTACGTGACCAACCGTCAGATCGAGTCCGCTCGTATCGCCATGACGCGGCACATCAAGCGTGGCGGCAAGGTGTGGATCAACATCTACCCGGACCGCCCGCTGACCAAGAAGCCCGCTGAGACCCGCATGGGTTCCGGTAAGGGTTCGCCCGAGTGGTGGGTCGCCAACGTCAAGCCGGGTCGCGTGCTCTTCGAGCTCGCCGGCGTGAGCGACGAGGTCGCTCGCGAGGCACTGACCCGTGCCATCCACAAGCTGCCGCTCAAGGCACGCATCATCAAGCGCGAGGAGGGCGACGCATAATGGCGATCGGTTCCAAGGAGCTCCGTCCGACGGAGCTCGACACGTTCGAGAACGAGCGTCTCGCTGACGAGCTGAAGAAGGCCAAGGAGGAGCTGTTCAACCTCCGCTTCCAGTCGGCCACCGGCCAGCTGGAGAGCCACGGCCGTCTCCGTGCCGTCAAGCGCGACATCGCGCGCATCTACACCGTGCTCCGCGAGCGCGAGCTGGGCATCCGTGCCACGCCCGCCCCCGTCGAGACCGCCCCGAAGGCCGCGAAGACGTCGAAGAAGGCCGCGAAGCCCGCCTCGACCGAGGCCGAGACCGCCGAGGAGAACTGATGGCGACCGAAGAGAAGGACTCCGCAGCCGTCACCCGCGGCTACCGGAAGACCCGTCGTGGCTACGTCACGAGCGACAAGATGGACAAGACGATCGTCGTCGAGGTCGAGGACCGCGTGAAGCACCCCCTCTACGGCAAGGTCATCCGTCGCACGTCGAAGGTCAAGGCCCACGACGAGCAGGGCTCCGCCGGCATCGGCGACCTGGTCGTCATCAGCGAGACCCGTCCCCTCAGCGCCACGAAGCGCTGGCGCCTGGTCGAGATCCTCGAGAAGGCCAAGTAGGCCTCGGCCTGCTTCGGAACAGGAGACAACAGTGATCCAGCAGGAATCCCGCCTGAAGGTCGCCGACAACACGGGTGCCAAGGAGATCTTGACCATCCGCGTGCTCGGTGGTTCGGGTCGGCGCTACGCCGGTATCGGTGACGTCATCGTCGCCACGGTGAAGGATGCCATCCCCGGCGGCAACGTGAAGAAGGGTGACGTCGTCAAGGCGGTCATCGTCCGCACGAAGAAGGAGACCCGTCGTGCCGACGGCTCCTACATCAAGTTCGACGAGAACGCGGCAGTGATCCTCAAGGCCGACGGCGACCCCCGCGGTACGCGCATCTTCGGCCCGATCGGCCGCGAGCTGCGCGACAAGAAGTTCATGAAGATCATCTCGCTCGCGCCGGAGGTGCTGTAAGCCATGGCGAACATCAAGAAGGGTGACCTCGTCCAGGTCATCACGGGAGCCAAGCAGGAGCGTGGCGGCGACCGTGGCAAGCAGGGCAAGGTCATCGAGGTCCTCAAGGACAAGAACCGCGTCGTCGTCGAGGGCGTGAACTTCGTCACGAAGCACGTCCGCGTCGGTCAGACGCAGCGCGGGTCGAAGACCGGTGGCATCGAGCAGCACGAGGCTCCGATCCACGTGTCGAACGTCGCGATCGTCGACCCGAAGACCAAGAAGCCGACCCGCGTCGGTTTCCGCAACGAAGAGGTGGAGAAGGACGGCGTCACCAAGACCGTCCGCGTCCGCTACGCCAAGAAGTCTGGTGAGAAGCTCTGATGACCGACACGACTGCCGCGACCGCTGAGAAAGTTCAGCCGCGCCTCAAGCAGAAGTACCGCGACGAGATCAAGGCCGCGCTGACCGAGCAGTTCGGGTACGGCAACGTCAACCAGGTCCCCGGCCTGGTGAAGGTCGTCGTGAACACCGGTGTCGGCGAGGCCGCGCGTGACTCCAAGATCATCGAGGGGGCCATCAAGGACCTCACGGCGATCACGGGTCAGAAGCCGCAGGTCACGCTGGCCCGCAAGTCCATCGCGCAGTTCAAGCTCCGCGAGGGCCAGGCCATCGGCGCGCACGTCACCCTCCGTGGCGACCGCGCGTGGGAGTTCCTCGACCGCCTGCTGTCGCTGGCGCTGCCGCGCATCCGCGACTTCCGCGGTCTGAGCGACCGCCAGTTCGACGGCAACGGCAACTACACCTTCGGTCTCACGGAGCAGAGCATGTTCCACGAGATCGACCAGGACCGGATCGACCGTGTCCGCGGGTTCGACATCACCGTCGTCACCACCGCGAAGACGGACGACGAGGGCCGTGCCCTGCTCCGCCAGCTCGGCTTCCCGTTCCGCTCCGCGGAGCAGACGGTCTAAGCTGGTCCGAGCGCTGCGGGCCGGAGGAGTCTCTCCTCCGGCC
>JASCOJ010000009.1 GCA_029959645.1 Microbacteriaceae bacterium PS02332
CCCCGCCGGCGCCCGCCCCCACCCCCCAGGCCCCCCCGGGCCCCCCGGCCCCCCCCCCCCCCCCCCCCCCCCCCCCCCCCCGCGGGGGGGGGGGGGGGCGTCGTCTGGGAGATCCGTCAGGCGGCGGGGCCGGCCGTCAGCGTGACGGTCGCGGTGTGCGCGGTGCCGTCGCTCGTCGTGTAGCCGACGACGACCCGGTCGCCGACCGCGTGCTTCCCGATGAGCTCGGTGAGCTGCGCCGACGTGGTGACCGCCGTGCCGTCGAGGCTCGTGATCGTGTCACCCGCCACCAGCCCGGCGGCCGCGGCACCCGACTCCGCGACGGTGCCCGCCACGGCGACGCCGCCGGTCGCGCCCGCGGTGCTGCTGACCTGCACCCCGAGGAACGCGGGCAGGCCGATCGTGACGGTGCCGGACGCCGTACCCGAGAGGATCTGCTCGGCGATCCGCTTCGCCGTGGTGATCGGGATCGCGTAGCCGGTCACGTCCGCACTCCCGGAGGAGGCCGCGGTGGCCATGCCGACGACCTCGCCCTCGCTGTCGAGGACCGGACCGCCGGAGTCACCCGACACGACCTGCGCGGCGACCTCGATCAGACCGGAGAGCGACTCGGTGCCGGTGCCCGACTCGCTCTGCACCTGGATCGCCTGGTCGGTCGCGGTCACGGTGCCCTCGGCGGCGACGAGGTTCCCGGTGCCCTCGGCGTTGCCGACGTCGGTGACCGTGTCGCCGGTGCTCGGCTCACCGTCGTCGTCGAGCGTCACGGTCGACAGGCCGGACGCGTCGCGGAGCTTCAACACGGCGACGTCGTTCGTGGCGTCGCTGCCGACCACGTCCGCGGTGTACTGCTTGCCGGTCGTCTCGTCGGTGACCTCGATCGACGTCGCGCCCTGGATGACGTGGTTGTTCGTCAGGACCGTGCCGTCACCGGTGAGGACCATGCCGGTGCCCGCGGCCTGCTGGGCGGCGTCGTAGCCGATCACGGTGTTGATCGTCACGACGCCCTTCTTCTGCGCGGCCGTGGCGGCGACGGCGGGGGACTGCGTGGCGGTGTCCGAGCCGGTGCCCGTGCCCTGACCCGGGACCGTGAAGCCGTTCGTGCCGCCGCCGGTGCCGAGCCCCGAGCCGGAACCGGTGCCCGTGCCCGTGCCCGTGGAACCGCTGCCGGAGCCGGGCGACGTCGTGCCCTGGGACTGGCTCGAGGTGGTCGTCGTGCCGTGCGTGGTCAGGCCGTACGCCGTGCCGCCGGCTGCACCGAGCACGGCGAGGGCGGCGATCCCGGACCCGATCGCCAGGCCCACGCGCCGTCGCCGGGGCGACGGCCCGCCGGCGGCACCGGCGAACGCGCCCCACGCGGAAGCGGCGTGGTCACCGGCCGGCGGCGTCGTCGCCCAGGCCCTCGCCCCGGCGGACGGGTGCTGGTCGGCGGCGAGGGGTGCGCTGCCGGCCAGGTAAGGACCACGGCCGTCGCGGGTGTAGCTGTAGGGGCCGGAGCCGTCGGGCGCGTAGAGCCACGGGCCGGAACCGTCGAACGCGTACGCCGAGCGGAGGGTCGACGGGTCCGCGTGCGGTGCCTGCCACGAGCCACCCGGGGTCGCGGTCGGGTCGGCGGTCTGCTCCTGCTCGCGACGCTCGTCGTCCGCGGCGGGGTTCGGGGTTGCGTTCATGGTGCTCTCCGGTCGTTCCGTCGATGCCCGGTCTGGCGTCGACGGAGATCAGTACAGGCCGCTTCCCCATGACGAGCCTATGAACCGGCCCAGCCTGCGCCGAGCACCGCCTCCGGGATCGCCGAGTGCGCTTCGCCGCCTCCCCGGGGCCCGGCAAACGGACCCGGTAGCATTCCTGCACCGCCCATGCGCTCCCGTCCCGTCGCGCCACCCGCGCCAGCTCCCGTCTCCCGCCTCGTCCTGGCGACCGTCCTCGCGGTCGTCGTCCTCCTGGCCGCCTGCGCGCTGAGCGTCGTCGTCGGGTCGCGACCGATCCCGCTCGGGACCGTGCTGGACGCGCTCGCGCACTCGGGGCGCCACGACGAGGTCGGACTCATCGTCCTCGGCAACCGCCTGCCCCGGACCGTCGTCGGACTGCTCGCCGGCGCCGCGCTCGGGGTCGCCGGCGCCGTCATGCAGGGCGTCACGCGCAACCCGCTCGCCGACCCGAGCGTCCTCGGGGTCAACGCCGGCGCCGCCCTCGCAGTGGTCGTCGGCATCGCCGTGTTCGGCATCAGCGGCACCGCCGCCTACCTGCCCTTCGCGTTCGTCGGCGCCGCGCTCGCCGCCCTGCTCGTCTACGGCGTCGCGGCCGTCGCCCGCGGCGGACTCACCGCCGTCGGGCTCGCACTCGCCGGGGCCGTCGTCGCCGCAGCGCTGTCCTCGGTGACGACGGCCGTCCTCGTCACGAACCAGAGCCTGCTCGACCAGCTGCGGTTCTGGCAGGTGGGCGCGCTCGCCGGCAAGGACCTCGGCACCGCCGCGGTCGTCACCGCGCCGGTGCTCGTCGGGCTCGTCGTGGCCGTCGGGCTCGGCCGGTCGCTGAACACGCTCGCGCTCGGCGACGAACTCGCGGCCTCCCTCGGACAGCGGGTGGTGCTCGTCCGCGCGGTCGGCGGCGTCGTCACCGTGCTGCTCGCCGGCTCGGCCGTCGCCGCCGCGGGGCCGATCGCCTTCGTCGGGCTGGCCGTGCCGCACGCCGTCCGCCGGCTGTCCGGCCCGGACCACCGGTGGACGATCACGCTGTCGGCGCTCGTCGCCCCCGCGCTGCTGCTCGGCGCGGACGTGATCGGTCGCGTCGTCGCGTACCCGGGGGAGCTGCAGGTCGGCATCGTCACCGCCCTCGTCGGTGCACCCGTCTTCATCGCGCTCGTCCGGTCCCGGGCGGTGCGCGGACTGTGACACGACCGACCCCACGCGGGACGACCCTCCCGAGCCGCCCGCACGTCGGCGTGGTCCGCCGGGAACTCGGCGTGCTCGCGGCGCTCGTCGGCGTGCTCGTGGTCCTCGTGCTCGTCGGTCTCGGCGTCGGCGACATCCCGCTCTCGCCGCTGCAGGTGGCCGGTGCGCTCGTCGGGCACGGCGACACCGTGTCGGACTTCGTCGTCGCACAGCTCCGCGGTCCCCGGGTGCTGGCTGCGGTGCTCGTCGGCGCCTCCCTCGGTGTGGCCGGTGCGATCGTGCAGAGCGTCGTCCGCAACCCCATCGCGAGTCCGGACGTCATCGGGGTGACCTCGGGCGCGAGCGCCGTCGGACTCGCCGCCATCGTCCTGCTCGGGGTGTCCGGCGTCGCGCTCTTCGGCGTGGTGCTCGTCGGCGGGGTCGTCGTCGCGGTGCTCATCGCGGCACTGGCCTGGCGCCGCGGCATCACCGGCAACCGAGTGGTCCTCGTCGGCATCGGGGTCTCGGCGATGGCACTCAGCGCGGTCGGGTGGCTGCTGACCAGCGGCAGCGTGCAGCAGGCGGGCACGGCACTGCTCTGGTTGTCCGGCAGCCTGAACGCGGTCGACCGCGGCGTCGTCGGCGCCCTGCTCGTCGGGACCGTCGTGCTCGTCGTCGCCGCGCTCCTGCAGGGACCCCGACTCACGGTGCTGACGCTCGGGGACGAGGTCGCCGCCTCGCTCGGGCTGCGACCCGACCGCGCGAAGGTCCTCCTGTTGCTCACCGCCGTGCTGCTCACCGCCGGGGCCGTCGCCACCGCCGGTCCGGTCGCGTTCGTCGCCCTCACCGCGGCACCGACGGCACGACGTCTGGTCGGCGGTGGGCGGGTCGCGCTCGGACCAGCCGCCGCCGTGGGCGCGGTCGTCACGCTCGGTGCCGACCTCGTCGGCCAGTTCGCCCTGCCCGGTGTGACGCTGCCCGTCGGGGTCGTCACCGGTGCCGTCGGGGCGCCGTACCTGCTCTGGCTGCTCGCCCGCGGACGCTGATCCCGGCCCGCTCCGGCGACCGCAGCGGAGCTGCCGGACCGGAGCCGGGCCTCCAGGTCGTCCATCCCCCGATCGGGTGACGTCCAGCGAACCACCGGACTCGCCGATTGCGGTCTCGGTGCGGCCGTCCGCGCAACTCTGCGGGAAACCGCACGAGACCCCCGACACCCCCCGTTCGGGGGTCCGTACCGAACGGTACGGCCACCTACCGTTCGAGGAGACCACCGGACACCCGACAGCTCGCCGACCCGAAGGCGCGCTGGTCCGGTTCGAACGAAGGACAGCATGCCCGAACAGCTGGACGGCACCCGTACCCGCCGTCGTCAGTGGGGTGCCGAGCGGCGGACCCAGCCGCTCGACACGATCCACGCCCGCCCCTCCGACCGGAAGCTCGTCTCCGGCCGCGTCGCCATCATCCTGACCGTCGCCTTCTGGCTCGCGTACGTGATCTACACCGTGATCCGCCAGTTCCTCGACTACGGCGCCGAGAGCTTCCGGTTCACCACCGAGGCGCTGTCCTACCTCGTCGTGGTCACGTTCCTGACCTTCTCCGCGCTCATGCACCTCGTCGCCCGGCAGGGCGCCCTCGAGCGCTTCGCGACGCACGTCCGCGTGCCGCGCGCCGAGCTCGACCGGCACTTCGCCGAGGGCCACGAGTCGCCGCTGACCGTCCTCGTCCCGAGCTACGCCGAGGAGCCGGACGTCATCGCGACGACCATCTGGTCCGCTGCGCTGCAGGAGTACCCGGACCTCCGCATCGTCCTGCTGGTCGACGACAGCCCGTTCCCCACCGACCCGGAGACCGCCGCCAAGCTCGAGCGCACCCGCGCGGTGGCCTCGACGATCCAGGCGCAGCTCGAGGCGCCGTCCCGGCGCTTCCGCGAGGCCCTGTTCTTCGCGGAGATCGAGGCCGAGCAGGCACCGACGGCCTCCGTGGAGGCCCTCCGCACCCTGGTCACGCACCACCGGTGGGCCGACGCCTGGCTCCGCCGCCACGCCCGTGAGCACGGGGTCGGCGACCACGTCGACCGGTTCTTCCACGACGAGGTCCTCCTCGGGCTCGCCGACGAGCTCCGGCTCACCTCGGACGCGCTGGAGGCGGCGATCGCCGACGCGGACGCCGCGGGGAACACCGGCATCACGTCGGCCCGTGCGGTCGAGCTGCAGCGACGGCTCACCTGGACCTTCACGGCCGAGGTCACGACGTTCGAGCGCAAGCGCTACGCGAACCTGTCGCACGAGGCGAACAAGGCGATGAACCTCAACTCGTACATCGGGCTGCTCGGCGGCTCGTACCGGTACGAGCAGGCGGCCTCCGGCACCATCCTCCGGGCGGTCGTCGACCCGGCCGAGGCCGACCTCGTGGTCCCGGCGTCCGACTACGTCCTGACGCTCGACGCCGACTCGGTCCTGCTCCGCGACTACTGCCTGCGCCTGGTCTACTTCCTCGAGCAGCCGGAGAACGCGAACGTCGCCGTCACGCAGACGCCGTACTCGTCGTTCCGCGGCGCCGCGACCCGCATCGAGCGTCTCGCCGGTGCCACGACGGACATCCAGCACATCCTCCACCAGGGCATGTCGAAGTACGGGGCCACCTTCTGGGTGGGCGCGAACGCCGTCATCCGCACCCGGGCGCTCCGCGACATCGAGGAGACCGAGACCGTCGGTGGCTTCGAGGTCAAGCGGTACGTCCAGGACCGCACGGTCATCGAGGACACGGAGTCGAGCGTCGACCTCGGCATGCACGGGTGGACCCTCGTCAACTACCCGGAGCGGCTGTCCTACAGCGCGACCCCGCCGGACTTCGGGTCGCTCATCGTGCAGCGGCGTCGCTGGGCCAACGGCGGTC
Organism: Microbacteriaceae bacterium PS02332; assembly: GCA_029959645.1. Classification (GTDB taxonomy): domain Bacteria; phylum Actinomycetota; class Actinomycetes; order Actinomycetales; family Microbacteriaceae; genus Curtobacterium. The sequence continues at coordinate 5,763 of JASCOJ010000009.1, forward strand.
TGCTCATCCTGCCCAAGTACATCCGGCAGGTCCGCGAGCGCCGAGCCCGCGGTGAACGGGTCGGCATCGTCGAGATGGCGCTCCGCGTGAACTACATGGCGTCCATCGCGTGGGGTTCGCTCGGCCTGATCTTCCTGCTGGCGTACCCGTACGACTCCCGGCTCCTCAGCCCGATGGTGCTGCTCGCCGCACTGCCGTACTTCTGGCTCTTCGCGAGCGACCTGAAGTACTGCGGGTACAAGCGCACCGACATCCTCCGGATCTACGGGTTCAACCTCATCCTCATGCCGGTGAACGTCGCCGGTGTGCTCAAGAGCATCCAGCAGGCCCTCACCGCGAAGAAGATCCCGTTCGCCCGCACGCCGAAGGTCCGCGACCGCACGGCGTCCCCGGCGCTGTACGTCCTCGCGCCGTACGCGATCGTCGTCTTCTCGGTGTTCACCTTCGCCCGCGACTTCAGCGCACAGAACTGGGGCAACGCGGTGTTCGCCGCGTTCAACGCGCTGCTCGCCACCTACGCGATCGTCGCCTACATCGGCATCTGGAACTCCGTCGTGGACGTCTTCATCTGGGCCACCAAGTGGATGTTCTACGACCCGTCCGCACGGGCGGCCCGTCGAGCGGCTCGACGTGCGGCGCGCACCGAGCGTCGTGCGGTCCGCCGCGGCATCGCCCCGGAAGTCGAGATCCCGACCGAGGACTGGCGCGCGGTGCTGTACTTCGGGCACCGCGGCACGACGATGCCCGAGCACCTGGCCGCACAGCCGACCCCCGAGACCCAGCACCACGACGAGAAGACGGCGGCCTGACCATGAGCACGACACGACGACTCTCCCCGTGGCGGGTCCTGCTCGCCGGCGTGGTGGCCGTGGGCCTCGTCGGCGCCGGCTACGTCGGCTTCGACCGCTGGCAGAGCGCCCAGGCCGCCGAGACCGAGAAGTCCTGGTTCGCCGCGTACACGGACGTGACCGCGACCCCGACCTTCGCGTTCGAGGACGTGAAGTCGGGCAAGGGCCGCAACGTGATGCTGTCCTTCATCGTCGCGGACCACGACCAGGCCTGCACCCCGACCTGGGGCTCCGCGTACGGCCTCCAGGCGGCGTCCGACCAGCTCGACCTGGACCGCCGCATCGCCCGGCTCGAGCAGCAGAAGGGTGAGGTCGGCGTCTCCTTCGGCGGCCTCGCCAACGACGAGCTCGCGACGACCTGCACCGACCCGGACAAGCTCGTGAGCGCCTACCGCACCGTGGTCGACCGGTACGACCTGTCGACGGTCGACTTCGACGTCGAGGGGGAGTCCCTCACCAAGAGCGACGCCGGCAAGCGCCGCGCGGCGGCCGTGGCCGCGCTGCAGAAGGAGCGCCGCGCCTCCGGGCACCCGCTCGCCGTCTGGCTGACCCTGCCGGCCGCGCCCGGCGGACTCACCTCCGACGGCACCACCGCCGTGTCGCAGTTCCTCAAGGCCGGGGTGGACCTGGCGGGCGTCAACGCGATGACGATGGACTACGGCGACAGCAAGGGCTCGAGCCAGAGCATGTACTCCGCCTCGGTGGAGACCCTGCAGGAGGTGCAGCGCCAGCTCGGCATCCTGTACCAGCGCGCCGGCACCCCACTGACGTCGCGGACGCTGTGGCACAAGGTCGGCGCGACGCCGATGATCGGGCAGAACGACATCCAGGACGAGGTGTTCTCGATGGCCGACGCGCGCAAGCTCAACGCCTGGGCGCGCCAGCACGACCTCGGTCGGATGTCGATGTGGTCGCTGAACCGCGACGCCACCTGCGGGCCGAACTACGTCAACCTGACGACCGTGTCGAACAACTGCTCGGGTGTGAACCAGAACGGTGTGTTGTTCGCCGACGTGCTCGGCAAGGGGTTCACCGGCGGCATCGTCGCGGCCTCGACGGACGTGACGAAGGCCGAGCCGTCCGCCACGGTGCAGCCGACCGACGACCCGAAGTCGAGCCCGTACCCGGTGTGGAGCTCGGACGCGGCGTACCTCGAGGGCACGAAGGTCGTCTGGCACCGCAACGTCTACCAGGCGAAGTGGTGGACCTCGGGCGACCTGCCCGACGACGCCGTGCTGAGCGCCTACGAGACGCCGTGGCAGCTCGTCGGCCCGGTGCTCAAGGGCGAGAAGCCCGTGAAGCAGGTCACGCTGCCGACGGGGACCTACGCCGCATGGTCGGGCACCGCCACCTACGACACCGGTGACCGTGTGCTCTTCGGCGGCGTGCCGTACCAGTCGAAGTGGTGGAACACCGGCGACAGCCCGGAGGCCTCGACGAGCGACCCGGACGGCTCGCCCTGGGTGAAGCTCAAGGACGCCGAGATCGCGAAGATCCTGCAGACCGTGCAGAAGGGCGGGGCCGCCCCGAGCGGCTCCGCGGGGGGACCGACCCGACGGACTGACCACCACGACCGTGGCACGTCGTGGCCGCCCGGAGCGGACACGGCGTGCCACCCTTGCAGGGGGCTCTCGCTCCGTCAGCCGTTTCCGATACGCTGGGCGACCAAGAGGAGGAGGTCCACGATGCCAGACCCAGTGGTCCCGCACACCGAGGGACGACGTACCCCGGAGCAGCGGGCGGTCGACACCACGCTGACCTTCAGCCTGGAGAACGCCGCGTCCCTGACGCCGGAAGCCGGCGTCTCCCCGGAGGAGCGCGACGCCATCTCGGCCCTGCCGTCCGGATCGGCGTTGCTCGTCGTCCGTCGCGGCCCCAACGTCGGAGCCCGCTTCCTGCTCGACTCCGACGTCACGACGGCCGGTCGTCACCCCGACGCCGACATCTTCCTCGACGACGTCACGGTGTCGCGCAAGCACGCCCAGTTCGTCCGGAACGGTGCCGCCTTCAGCGTGAAGGACCTCGGCTCGCTCAACGGCACGTACTTCGACGGGGCCCGCATCGACGAGGCCCTGCTGGTCGACGGCGCCGAGGTGCAGGTCGGCAAGTTCCGCCTGACGTTCTACGCGTCCCGGGTCGACCTGGCGCGCCTGGCGCACGCGTAGTGGCCCCCCGCTCCGCTGCGGCGCGGGCGGTCCCGTCGGCGCCGGACCTGCTCACGATCGGTCAGGTGCTGGCACGGCTCAAGCCGGAGTTCCCCGACCTCTCGAGCTCGAAGTTGCGCTTCCTCGAGGAGCGTGACCTCGTCACGCCGGTGCGGACGCAGAGCGGGTACCGGAAGTTCTCGGCGGCCGACGTCGACCGCCTCCGGGTGGTCCTCGGCCTCCAGCGCGACCACTACCTGCCGCTCAAGGTCATCAAGGACTACCTCGCCGACCTCGACGCTGGGCGTGACCCGGTCCTCCCCGGCGGCGGTGACGCACCCCGGCCGACGATGCTCGGGCGGGAGCGGCGGTACACGCGTGACGAACTGCAGCGGGCCGCCGGCGCGTCCCCGATGCTCGTCGGCGACGCGGTGTCCGCCTCGCTCATCCCCGCGGCCGAGACCTACGGCGAGGACGCCGTCGGTGTCGTGAAGTCGCTCGTCGAACTGCAGCGGTCCGGCATCGAGCCGCGGCACCTGCGCACCTTCCGCAGCACCGCCGAGCGCGAGGTCGGGCTCATCGAGTCCGCCCTGATGCCGGTGTCCCGGCGGGGGGACGCCACCTCGCGGGCGAAGGCGGTCGAACTCGCCCGCGAGATCTCCGGGCACCTCGAGGTCATCCGCTCGTCGCTCATCCGGGCGGCCATCACCCGGCTCGACGCATGAGCGCCGCGGGGTCGGTCGGCGCCGGGCGTGGGGGCCGCCGGGTGACCGTCGCTGGCCTCGTGCTCGACACGCCGGACGCGCCGTGCCGGATGTCCCGCGTCGACACCGTCGGACTCGCTACCGTGGACCCCGGAACAACTCTCAACCCGCTGTTGAACCTTCGGGCGGGGGCTCGATCGTCGTGGAAGGCAATCTGATGAGTGGGAACGACACCCCCGGTACCCCGTCTGACATGACGCGGTACGACCTCGGGTTGCTCTTCACCGACGGCATGCCCGAGCGCGACGAGCAGAACGGCTACCGCGGCACCGTCGCCGCCAAGGCCGCCGGCATCAGCTACCGCCAGCTCGACTACTGGGCCCGCACAGAGCTCGTGCAGCCGACCATCCGCGGTGCGGCCGGCTCGGGCTCGCAGCGGCTCTACGGGTTCCGTGACATCCTCGTCCTGAAGCTCGTCAAGCGCCTGCTCGACACCGGCATCTCGCTCCAGCAGATCCGCACCGCCGTGAACCAGCTCCGCGAAGCCGGCGTCAGCGACCTGGCCCAGACGACACTGATGTCCGACGGCGCCTCGGTCTACCTGTGCACCTCGGACGACGAGGTCATCGACCTGGTCTCCCGCGGGCAGGGCGTGTTCGGCATCGCCGTCGGCAAGGTCCTGCGCGAGGTCGAGTCCTCGCTCGTCGAGCTCGACGCGACGCCCGCGGCGGACCCGAGCGACGAGCTCGCGGCCCGCCGCGCGACCCGCGCGTCCTAGCCCCGGCCTACCGGCCGCCGCCGCCGGCTGGCGCGCCCTGCGTCCGCCGAGGTCGCACAACCCGCCGCGGACGACCCGCCGAGGTGTCACGAACTGTCGACTCGGAGGCTCGCACCCGACAGTTCGTGCGACCTCGGCGAACATGAGCGGGGTGTCGGCCCCGCACAGACGAACGCACCCTGCGGTCCGAGGACCACGGGGTGCGTTCGTACGACAGGACGCGGATCAGGCGGGAGCGCCCGCTCCGTCCGCATAGGGCCCGATCTTGCCCGTGCGCATGATGCGCTCGAGCAGCTGGTCGAAGTTCTTCGCCATCTCCTGCGCCGACTCACCCGGCCACACGTGCAGGGGCTTCGCGGCACCCTGCGCCTGCTGCAGCGAGGTCCGCTCCGGCAGCTGCGGGGAGAGCACGAGCGGCCCGAACATGTCGCGGAGCTCCTTGATGCGGAACTGGTGCTCGAGCGACTGCACGCGGGCGCGGTTCACGATGATGCCGAGGGGCTGGAGGCGCGGGGACAACCCGCGACGGATCTCCTCGATCGCACGGAGCGCGCGGTCGGCGGCGGCGACGGAGAACAGACCGGGCTCGGTCACGACGGTGACGCGGTCGGAGGCGGCCCACGCGGTGCGCGTCAGGGCGTTCAGCGACGGCGCGCAGTCGATGAGGACCAGCTCGTAGTCCTGCTCGACGTTGGCCAGGGCCTCCTCGAGCTTCCAGATGTCGCGGATCGAGGGGTGGGGGCCGTCGAAGTTGATCGCCGAGGGGGAGCCGACCATGACGTCGACCTTGCCCTGGGAGCCCTTCGTCCAGCCGGAGGGGGCGATCGCCTGTCGGACGATCTTCTCCTTCGGGTTCTCCAGGACGTCGGCGACGTTGAGGTGCCCGGCGAGGTCGATGTCCAGGCCCGTCGAGACGTCCGACTGCGGGTCCAGGTCCACCACCAGCGTGCGCAGGCCCTTCGCGAACGCAGCGGACGTCAGGCCGAGCGTCACCGTCGTCTTGCCGACACCACCCTTGAGGGAGCTCACGCTGAGTACATGCACGTTGAGCAACGTTACCGCCGATAGGGTTGTGGCACCTCAACCCGGGCTGAAAGGGACCTCGTGTTCACCAAGATCCTGGTCGCGAACCGTGGCGAGATCGCGATCCGTGCCTTCCGGGCGGCCTACGAACTCGGGGCGCGCACCGTCGCCGTCTACCCCTACGAGGACCGCAACTCCCTGCACCGGCTGAAGGCCGACGAGGCGTACCTCATCGGGGAGCGCGGACACCCGGTGCGCGCCTACCTCGACGTCGCCGAGATCGTGCGGGTCGCGCGTGAGTCCGGTGCCGACGCGATCTACCCGGGCTACGGCTTCCTCTCCGAGAACCCCGACCTCGCGGCCGCGGCGGCCGCGGCGGGCATCACGTTCATCGGCCCAGGTGAGCACGTCTTGCAGATGGCGGGCAACAAGGTCACGGCGAAGGAGCACGCGATCGCGGCGGGCGTCCCGGTCCTCGCCAGCACCCCGGCGAGCCGCGACGTCGACGAGCTCGTCGCCGGTGCGGCCGCGATCGGCTTCCCCGTCTTCGCCAAGGCCGTCGCCGGCGGTGGCGGACGAGGCATGCGCCGGGTGGAGACCGAGGCCGAGCTGCGGCCGGCGCTCGAGGCGGCGATGCGGGAGGCCGACAGCGCGTTCGGCGACCCGACTATGTTCCTGGAGCAGGCCGTCCTCCGCCCGCGGCACATCGAGGTGCAGATCCTCGCGGACGCCACCGGGGACGACGCCGGCACGATCCACCTGTTCGAGCGCGACTGCTCGGTCCAGCGCCGCAACCAGAAGGTCGTGGAGATCGCCCCGGCGCCGAACCTCGACCCCGAGGTCGCCGCGGCACTGCACCGTGACGCGGTCGCCTTCGCCCGGTCGATCGGGTACGTGAACGCCGGCACGGTCGAGTTCCTGCTCGACACCGTCGGTGAGCGGGCCGGCCAGCACGTCTTCATCGAGATGAACCCGCGCATCCAGGTCGAGCACACCGTGACCGAGGAGGTCACCGACGTCGACCTCGTGCAGTCGCAGATGCGGATCGCCGCGGGGGAGACCCTGGTCGACCTCGGGCTGTCGCAGGACACCGTCGCGGTGCACGGTGCCGCGCTGCAGACCCGCATCACCACCGAGGACCCGACCCAGGGCTTCCGCCCGGACACCGGCCGCATCACGACGTACCGGAGCCCGGGTGGCGCCGGTGTCCGGCTCGACGGCGGCACGGTCGCGACCGGTGCGCAGATCAGCCCGCACTTCGACTCGATGCTGGCGAAGATGACCTGCCGCGGGCGGGACTTCCCGGCCGCCGTCGCCCGTGCGCGTCGGGCACTCGCCGAGTTCCGCATCCGCGGTGTCAGCACGAACATCCCGTTCCTCCAGGCCGTCCTGGAGGACCCGGACTTCGCCCGCGGCGACGTCTCGACGGCCTTCATCGAGGAGCGTCCGCAGCTGTTCGACGGCCACGTGTCGAAGGACCGCGGCACGAAGATCGTCAACTGGCTCGCCGACGTCACGGTGAACAAGCCGAACGGCACCCCGGCGGCGCACGTGGTCGACCCCGCGGTCAAGCTGCCCCGGCTGGACCTGTCGGCGCCCGTGCCGGAGGGCCAGCGCGACCGTCTGCTCCGCCTCGGCCCCACCGCATGGGCCGCGGCGCTCCGCGAGCAGACCGCGCTGGCGGTCACCGAGACGACGATGCGCGACGCGCACCAGTCGTTGCTCGCGACCCGCGTCCGGTCGAAGGACCTCGTCGCGGTCGCCCCGCACGTCGCCCGCCTGACGCCGCAGCTGCTCAGCATGGAGGCGTGGGGTGGCGCCACGTACGACGTCGCGCTCCGGTTCCTCGGCGAGGACCCGTGGGAGCGCCTGGCGGCACTGCGTGCCGCGATGCCGAACATCCCGGTCCAGATGCTGCTGCGCGGCCGCAACACGGTCGGCTACACGCCCTACCCGACCGAGGTCACCGACGCGTTCGTCGCGGAGGCCGCCGCGACCGGCGTCGACGTCTTCCGGGTGTTCGACGCCCTGAACGACGTGGCGCAGCTGCGCCCCGCCCTGGAGGCCGTGCTCGCCACCGGCACGGCCGTCGCCGAGGCGGCGCTCTGCTACACGGGCGACCTGCTCGACCCGGCGGAGGACCTCTACACGCTCGACTACTACCTGCGCCTCGCGGAGCAGATGGTCGAGGCCGGTGCGCACGTCATCGGCATCAAGGACATGGCCGGGCTGCTCCGCGCCGGTGCGGCGGAGAAGCTCGTCACCGCCCTGCGCGAGCGGTTCGACCAGCCGGTGCACGTGCACACGCACGACACCGCCGGCGGTCAGCTCGCGACGCTCCTCGCGGCCTCCCGTGCGGGTGCCGACGCGGTCGACGTCGCCGCGGCGCCGATGGCCGGCACGACGAGCCAGCCGAGCATGTCGGCGCTCGTCGCGGCCCTCGCGCACACCGAGCGCGACACCGGGCTCTCGCTGGCCGCGGTCGGTGACCTCGAGCCGTACTGGGAGGCCGTGCGCCGTGCGTACGCGCCGTTCGAGTCCGGGCTCGCCGGGCCCACCGGCCGCGTGTACCAGCACGAGATCCCCGGCGGGCAGCTGTCGAACCTCCGGCAGCAGGCGATCGCACTCGGGCTCGGCGACCGGTTCGAGCAGGTGGAGGACCAGTACGCCGCGGCGAACCGGATCCTCGGTCGCCCGCCGAAGGTCACGCCGTCCTCGAAGGTGGTCGGCGACCTCGCGCTGCAGCTCGCCGCGGTGGACGCCGATCCGGCGCACTTCGAGCAGCACCCGGAGCAGTACGACGTCCCGGACTCGGTGATCGGCTTCATAGCCGGCGAGCTCGGCGACCTGCCCGGCGGCTGGCCGGAGCCCTTCCGGTCGAAGGTGCTCGCGGGTCGGGACGTCCACATCGCGGTGACGCCGGTGCCGGACGCCGAGCGCCCGCACCTCGAGGCCTCGGGCACCGAGCGCCAGCAGGCCCTGAACCGGCTCCTGTTCGCGCAGCCGACCGAGCAGTTCCGCCGCGTCCGCGAGGAGTACGGCGACCTGTCGACCGTGTCGACCCTCGACTACCTGTACGGTCTCCGCCCCGGGCAGGAGCACGTCGTGCCCCTCGGTCGCGGTGTCGACCTGTTCGTCGGGCTCGAGGCCATCGGCGAGGTCGACGCCCGCGGCATCCGTACGGTGATGACGACGCTGAACGGGCAGCTCCGGCCCGTCGCGGTCCGCGACCGCTCGGTCGACGTCGAGACGAAGGCCGCCGAGAAGGCCGACGCCTCCGACCCGAAGCAGGTCGCGGCACCGTTCTCGGGCGTCGTGACGCTCAAGGTCGCCGTCGGTGACGTGGTCGCGGCCGGACAGGCCGTGGCGAGCATCGAGGCGATGAAGATGGAAGCGGCCATCACGGCGCCCGTGGCGGGCACCGTCGGCCGTCTCGCTACCCCGGTGACCCAGCAGGTGGACGCCGGCGACCTCCTGGTGGTGCTGCAGTAACGTGACCGTCCGTCCCATCCGCCTCTTCGGCGACCCCGTCCTCCGTTCCGCCGCCGACCCGGTCCGGATCGGTGCCGACGGCGTCCGCGAGCTCGTGCAGGACCTCCTCGACACCGTGCGCGAGCCCGGCCGTGCTGGTGTCGCCGCCCCGCAGATCGGCGTCGGCGTCCGGGCGTTCTCGTACAACGTCGACGGCGAGGTCGGCTACGTCCTCAACCCCGAGCTCGTCGAGGTCTCCGGTGAGCCCGAGCTCATGGACGAGGGGTGCCTCTCGGTCCCCGGCCTGGCGTACCCGACGAAGCGGCATCCGTACGCGAAGGTGCGCGGCGTCGACGTCGACGGCGAGCCCGTCGAGGTCGAGGGCACCGGGCTCATGGCCGAGGCGCTCCAGCACGAGTGCGACCACCTCGACGGCACCGTGTACGTGATGACGCTCGACCCGGAGACCCGGCGGCAGGCCCTGCGCGACATCCGCGCGCAGGAGTGGTTCCACTAGACCGCCGAGCGCGCCGGCCAGGGCGCCGGGGGACACCTCCGGGGGACGGTCGGTGACACCCGGACGCGGGATTGTCGCCCCGTCCGGCGGACGTTGTACGGTGTCGGAGTCGGCCTCCCACCGACCCAGATCCCTCTCTCCAGGACGACCACGATGGCACTCCAGAACGACGAGCTGAGCTCGCACCGCACCCGCACGAACCGCCGACCGGAGCCGGTCTCGACCAGTACCGCGGCCACCGCCGTCCTCGAGCCGGTCGAGGCCATGGAGCCCCAGCAGGCCTGAGTCGTCCTCCGCACGGCCAGGAGGCCCGCAGCCCGTCCCACGGACGCGCTGCGGGCCTCCCGGCCGTTCCGGGGCCGCGGCTCAGCGGCGGCGGCGTTGTTGCACCACGGGGGTCGCGGTCGTCTGCACGGCCGACCCCGAGTAGATGTACTCGACGTCCGCGGCGAAGTCGCGGAGCACCACCGCGCGCTTGATCGTGAGCTTCGGGGTCAGGTGGCCGGACGCCTCGCTCAACTCGGCGTCGAGGATCGTGAACGACCGCACGGACTCCGCGCGGGACACGCGTGCGTTCGCCGCGTCCACCGCCTCCTGGACGGCCCGGTGCACCCGCTCGTCGCGCGTCGCGGCGGCCGGGGAGAGCGCGGGGTCGATCCCGCGGGCCGCGCACCAGCCGGGCAGCATGTCCCGGTCGAGCGTGACGATCGCGGCGACGAAGGGCTTCCCCTCGCCGACCACCACCACCTGCCCGACGAGCGGGTGTTCCCGGATCGCGTCCTCGAGCGGCGCGGGCGCGACGTTCTTGCCGCTCGCGGTGACGATGAGCTCCTTCGCCCGGCCGGTCACGGTGAGGACGCCGTCGCCGTCGAGGCGACCGAGGTCACCGGTGCGGAACCACCCGTCGCGGAACGCCGCCGCGGTGGCGTCCGGGTTCTGCCAGTAGCGGTCGAACACGTCGACGCCGCGGATCAGGATCTCCTGGTCGTCGGCGATGCGGACGTCGACGCCCGGGAGTGCTCGCCCGACCGAGCCGATCCGGAGCTCCGCCGCGCGGTTCACGGTGGCCGGGGCGGTCGTCTCGGTCAGGCCGTAGCCCTCGAGGATGAGCACCCCGATCGACCGGAAGAAGTGCGAGAGGCGCGGGGAGAGCGGCGCGGACCCGCTGATCGCGTACCGCACCCGACCGCCGATGGCGTCACGGAGCTTGGCGTAGACGAGCCGGTCGAACAGCCGGAACCGCAGGGCGAGACCGAGCGGGACGCGGCCGGCGGCCAGGGCCTCGGAGTGCGCGACCGCGGTGGCGGCGGCGGCTCGGAACACCCGGCCGCGACCGGCGAGGTCGGCCTTCTGCTCGGCCGAGTTGTAGATCTTCTCGAACACCCGCGGCACCGCGAGCAGGAACGTCGGCCGGAACGTCGAGACCGCACGCATGAGGTCCTTCGTGTCCGGCTCGTGGCCGACCAGGGTGCCGGCGGAGATGCTCATCACCGCGATGAAGCGGGCGAAGACGTGGGCCATCGGGATGAAGAGCAGCGTGGAGGCCCCGGGCGCGATGACCTCGGGCATCGCCTCGGCGGCGCCCTCCACGGTCCCGGTGAAGTTGTCGTGCCGCAGGACGCACCCCTTCGGACGCCCCGTGGTGCCCGACGTGTAGATGATCGTCGCGTCGTCCTGACCGTGCACCGCGGCGGTCCGCGCGTCGAGGTCGGCGTCGCTGACGTCCTCGCCGAGGCGCGTGAGGTCGTCGAGGCCGCCGCCGTCGATCGTCCAGTGCTGCCCGAGGTGCGGCAGGTCCGCGGCGATGCCCGCAACCCGGCGCGCGTGCTCCTCCTGCTCGACCACGATCGCGACCGCCTCGGAGTCGGCCAGGATGTACCGGACCTGGTCCGGGGAGCTCGTCTCGTAGACCGGGACGGACACGAGGCCCGCGGTCCAGATCGCGAAGTCGACGAGCGTCCACTCGAGTCGCGTGCGGGACAGCACGGCGACGTGGGCACCCGGTGCGAGGCCGGCGGCGACGAAGCCCTTCGCGATGCCGCGGACGCGGGACAGGACGTCGGCGGCCGGGATGCCCGTCCAGGTGTCGCCGCGCCGTTCGGCGAGGACCGGCCGGTCCGGGGTCAGTCGGGCCCGGTCGGCGAGCAGCCGGGCCGCGGAGCCGTGGTCGGGTGCCACCGGCCCGTCGTCGCGGCCGGCACCGCCGGCGGTTCGTGCGTCAGTGGTGCGCTGGGCGCGCTCGTCGTTCACGGCAACTCCTTCGTCGACCGGTCCGGTTCCGACCGCACTCGTCGTCGAGCGGGGTCCACCTCAGCATATGACCGGTCGTCGCGCGTTCGGTGAGGACCGGTCGAGCCGGTAGGCTCCATGCTCGTGCATGCCATCGGAATCGACATCGGGGGCACCAAGATCGCGGGAGCGGTCGTCACGGAGCTCGGTGAGATCCTCGCCGAGGACCGCGTCGCCACGAACGCTGCGGACCCAGTCGCCATGCTCGACGACGTCGTGACCATGGTGGAGCGGCTGCGTGCCCAGCACCAGGTCGGCGCGGTCGGCGTCGCGGCCCCCGGGTTCATCGACGCCTCGCAGTCGATCGTCTACTACACGCCCAACATCCGGTGGCGGAACGAGCCCCTGCGGCAGCAGCTCCAGGAGCGCCTCGGCGACCTGCACATCACGGTCGACAACGACGCGAACGCGGCCGGGTGGGCGGAGTTCCGGTTCGGCGCCGGACGGCTCGTGTCCGACATGACGATGCTCACGATCGGCACCGGGGTCGGCGGCGCGATCGTCACCGAGGACCGCCTGTTCCGCGGCGGCTTCGGCACCGGCGGCGAGATCGGCCACCTCCGGATCGTGCCGAACGGCCTGCCCTGCGGCTGCGGCGCCCGCGGCTGCATCGAGCAGTACGGCTCCGGTCGCGCCCTGCAGCGCATGGCGAACGACGTCGCGGACGCCGGTGGCATCGGCTCGGCCCTCGCCGACGCGCGCGCGGCGAACGGCGGCCAGCTCGACGGGGCGATCGTCGGCGACCTCATCCTCGCCGACGACCCGGGCGCCCTCGCGGCCCTGCGCCGGCTCGGACGGCACCTCGGCGAGGCCTGCGCGTCGCTGTCCGCGGTGCTCGACCCGCAGCTGTTCGTCTTCGGCGGCGGCGTCGCGAGCGCGGGGGACCGCCTCCTCGAGCCGATCAAGCAGGCGTACCTCGGCAACCTGCCGGCCCGCGGTTACCACCCGGAGCCCGACTTCGTGATCGCCGAGCTCGTCAACGACGCCGGCGTCGTGGGCGCCGCCGACCTCGCCCGCATCCACGCCCGTACGGCCTGACGCCCCCCCACCCCGAAGCACGGAGTCGACGATGCTCTACTGGCTGCTGAAGAACTTCGTGCTCGGCCCGCTCATCCTCACGCTCTTCCGGCCCTGGGTCGTCGGGCGCGAGCACGTGCCGACCTCGGGCCCGGTGATCTTCGCGTCGAACCACGTGTCGTTCATCGACTCGGTGATCCTGCCGGCCGTGCTCGACCGCCGGCTGTCCTTCCTCGCGAAGAGCGACTACTTCACCGGCCGTGGCCTGAAGGGGTGGGCGACGAAGACGTTCTTCAACGCCATCGGACAGCTGCCGATCGACCGCTCCGGCGGCAAGGCGTCCGAGGCGTCGCTGCGGACCGGCCTGCAGGTCCTCGCCCGTGGCGAACAGCTCGGCATCTACCCGGAGGGCACGCGGAGCCCGGACGGCACGCTGTACCGCGGCCGGACCGGCATCGCCCGCATGGTGCTCGAGGGGCGCGTGCTCGTCGTCCCCGTCGCCATGGTCGGCACGCGCGAGGTGCAGCAGATCGGCCAGAAGTTCCCGAAGTTCAAGCGGGTCGGCGTCGTGTTCGGCAAGCCGCTCGACTTCTCCCGCTTCGAGGGGCTCGAGACGGACCGGTTCATCCTCCGCAGCGTCACGGACGAGATCATGCACGAGCTGCGCGGGCTGTCCCGGCAGCAGTACGACGACGTGTACGCGACGAGCGTCAAGGAGCGGGCCACCGCGGCCAGGGAGACCGTCCTGCGTGCTCGTCCGTGACCGGCGGGGTGCGGCCGGACGGTAGGCTCGGACGGTCCCGTCACCCCGGCGGGACGTCGCCGGCACCCGGTGCCGGTGGCAGCACGCCCTGAGCTCCCGAGGTGCCGCCCGTGTCCGAGTCGATCGACTCCCTCGTCCTGCAGGACCCCGACGTGATCAGCGGCCTCGACCACTGGCGCACGCTCCCGATCAAGCAGCAGCCGACGTGGCCGGACCCGGCCGCGGCCGAGGCGGCGTCCGCTGAGATCGCGACGCTGCCCCCGCTCGTGTTCGCGGGCGAGGTCGACCAGCTCCGCGCCCGGCTCGCCGCGGCGGCCGAGGGCCGCGCCTTCCTGCTGCAGGGTGGTGACTGCGCCGAGACCTTCGCCGGTGCCACGGCCGACTCCATCCGCGACCGCGTCAAGACGATCCTCCAGATGGCCGTCGTGCTGACGTACGGCGCCTCGACCCCGGTCATCAAGATGGGCCGGATGGCCGGCCAGTTCGCCAAGCCCCGCTCGAGCGACCTCGAGACGCGCGGTGACGTGACGCTCCCCGCCTACCGCGGTGACATCGTCAACGGGTACGACTTCACGCCCGAGAGCCGCCAGGCCGACCCGCGCCGCCTGGTGCAGGGCTACCACACGGCCGCGTCGACGCTGAACCTCGTCCGCGCGTTCACGCAGGGCGGGTTCGCCGACCTCCGCCAGGTGCACTCCTGGAACAAGGGCTTCGCCTCGAACCCGGCGAACGCGCGCTACGAGCACCTCGCGCAGGAGATCGACCGCGCCATCCGCTTCATGGCCGCCTGCGGTGCCGACTTCGAGGCGCTGAAGAACGTCGAGTTCTACGCGTCGCACGAGGGCCTGCTCATGGACTACGAGCGGCCGATGACCCGGATCGACTCGCGGTCCGGTCAGGCGTACGACACGTCCGGGCACTTCATCTGGATCGGTGAGCGCACGCGCGACCTCGACGGCGCGCACGTCGACTTCCTGTCGCGCGTCCGGAACCCCATCGGCGTCAAGCTCGGCCCGACGACGAGCGTCGACGACATGCGCGCCCTCATCGAGAAGCTCGACCCCGAGCGCGAGCCGGGCCGCCTGACCTTCATCACGCGGATGGGTGCCGGGAAGATCCGCGACGAGCTGCCGAAGCTCCTGGAGGCCGTGAAGGGCCTCGACGCGAACCCGCTGTGGGTGACCGACCCGATGCACGGCAACGGCCTCACCACGCCGAACGGCTACAAGACCCGTCGCTTCGACGACGTCGTGGACGAGGTCCTCGGGTTCTTCGAGGTGCACCGCGCCGCGGGCACGTACCCGGGCGGCATGCACGTCGAGCTCACCGGCGACGACGTCACCGAGTGCCTCGGCGGCTCGGAGCACATCGACGAGGCGACGCTCGCCACGCGGTACGAGTCGCTCTGCGACCCGCGTCTGAACCACATGCAGTCGCTCGAGCTCGCGTTCCTCGTCGCGGAGGAGCTCCGCGCGCACCCGCAGGGGCGCGGACCGGACGGGCGCGGCCCCGCCACGGGGCGGACGGGAGGCCCGGCACCGGCCGGTGACGGGCCTCCCGTCCGTCGTCGTCACTGGTCGTAGCCGAGGGTGACCGTGTCGCCCTTGTGCACGGTCGTCCCGGGGACCGGGTCGGTCGTCTTCACCGGGATCGAGTGCTTCCAGTCGTAGAGGCGGCACAGGATGTTCGTGCAGTCCGGGTACGTGACCTCCAGCCCGAGCGCCTCGAGCGTGTCGGCCGCCCGCGCGAGGTCCTTCCCCCGCACGTCCGGCAGGGCGATCGGGACCGGGCCCTTCGAGACGACCACGTCGACGGAGGAGCCCCGGACGGCGGGGTCCGCGGTGACCGTCGCCGACAGGACCTGCCCGGCGGGGGCGTCGTCGTCGTACCGCTGTTGCTGCGCTCCGAGGGTCAACCCGGCGGCCTCGAGCGTCGACCGGGCCGCCTCGACGGTGGAACCGACCACGTCGGGTACGGGGCCGAGCGACACCGTCAGGGTGATCGGCCCGCGTTCCGGGTACTGCTCGACCGTGCTGAGGTCGACCGGCTGACCGGCGGTGTCGCGACCGGTCGCGGCGACCACGGCGTCCTTCGCGACGTCGGCGGAGAACTCGTAGCGGGGATCCTGCAGGGCGAAGTCGTCGTCGAGTGCGGCGTCCGCGGTCGTCACGCTCTGACCGACGATGGTCGGGAGGTCGATCATCCGGGGGCCGCTCGACACGAGGATCCGGATGGCCGTGCCCTTGCGCACCTCGCGGGACACCGGGGGCTGCGTGGCCGAGACCCGGCCGGCCGTGACCTCGGCGTCCGGACGGGACCCGGTCGCGGCCGCCGCCTGCAGTCCGGTCGCACGGAGCAGTTCACGCGCCTGCGACACCGTCTTGCCCGCGACCGCCGGGATGCGGACGTTGCCGCCCGGGCCCGGTCCGAACCAGGCCGCGACCCCCGCGCCCACGAGTGCGAGCACGAGGACGACCACGAGGGCGATCCAGCCGCGCTTCCGGCGCTTGGCGGACTTGTCGGCGAGGCGCTGGCCGGCGGGGGAGAGCGCCGCCGGGTCGGAGCCGGTGCGTCGGGGGCCCGGTGCACCACGGCGGACCGGACGGGCGGGGGCCAGCGGCTCGTCCGTGCCGCGCCGGTCGAGGACCGTCGTGTCGTGCTCGTCGGCGTCCTCGAACAGGCCGCCGAACCCGGAGGCGCCGGCACCGGGAGCCCCGGAGGACGGGAGGATCGCGGTCGCGTTCTCGGGTCGGAGGACCGCCGTCCGGTACTGCCCGGTGGCGCGCTGCTGCACGCCGGACATGTGGTCGAGCATCTCGCGCGCGTCCCGCGGTCGGTCCTGCGGGTCCCGCGCGGTCGCCCACGCCACCAGGTCGTCGAGCTCGGCCGGCACGCCCGGGGTCGCCGCGCTCGGCGCGGGGACCGTGTCGTTCGCGTGCTGGTACGCGATCTGCATCGGCTGGTCGCCCTTGTACGGCTGCTCGCCGGTGAGCATCTCGTAGAGCATGATCCCGAGCGCGTAGATGTCGCTGCGCGAGTCCGCCGAGCCGCGTGTGACGAGCTCGGGGGAGAGGTACGCGATCGTGCCGAGCAGCGCCGCCCCGGTCGCGGTGTTCGCCGTGGTCGCACGGGCGAGCCCGAAGTCGCCGAGCTTGATCCGGCCGTCGTCGGCGAGGAGCACGTTCTCGGGCTTGAGGTCGCGGTGCACGATGCCGGCGCGGTGTGCCGAGGCCAACCCGGCGAGGACCGCGCGGAGGATGTCCGTCGCCTGCTCCGGGGTGAGGGCACGGTGCTCCTGGAGGAGGTCCCGGAGCGTGATGCCCGGGATGTACTCCATGACGATGTAGACGCAGTCGTCCTCGGCGCCCTGGTCGTACACGCCGACGAGGTTCGGGTGCGACAGGCGGGCGGCGGACCGGGCCTCCTGGATGAACCGCTCCCGGAACGCCTGGTCGTCCGCGAGGTGCCCGTGCATGATCTTGACCGCGACGCGGCGCTCGAGCCGGACGTCGGTGGCGAGGTACACCGTCGCCATGCCGCCGCGCGCGATGCGGGAGCGGACGCGGTACCGCTGATCGATCATGCGACCGATCATCGGGTCCGTGGCGGGGTTGGTGCTCATCAGCGGCATTCTACGAACGGCCACCGTGCAGTCCCGAACCGGCGCACCGGTTCGTCACCAGATCGCGACCTGTGGGTCAGAGGGTGTGGAGCCAGGTCGTCGCCGACTGCTCCCACTGCGCGTACGCCTTCGGGTAGGCGGAGAGCTGCACGGCCTGCGCAGCGTCGCTGAGCCCCATCGTCGACCAGCCCGGGATGTCGAGCAGCCCGCGGGTGCGACCGGTGTTCGGGTTCCGGGAGCCGCCGAAGAACAGCTCGGTCGCGTACGCCGGGTCGTGGAGCTGGGCCGGTGTGCCCCAGCCCTGGCTCGGCCGCTGCTGGAAGAGGCCGACCGAGTCCCGGTCGCCGTGGGCGAGGTTGCGGAGGCTCGACTCCTGCATCGCCGTCGCGAGCGCGATGACCAGCCCGCGCTCCGGGACGCCGAGGGACCGACCGACGCGGACGATCGTCGCGGCGTTGGTGCGCTGCTCGCTCGTGAGCGTCGGGCCGCTCGTCGGCAGGACGAGGGTCTTCCCCGCGTAGATCGTGCTCGTGTACGTGAGGCCGTTGGCCGCGAGCAGGGACGCGACGGACACCCCGTGCGCCACGGCGATCGAGGCGATGGTGTCGCCGGTGCCGATCGTCACCGACCCGGACTGCTGCCGGGTGGGCGCGGCCGCGACAGGCGCCCCGGACGGGGCCGGCGCCGTGGTGGCCACGGTGGTGCCGCGTGAGGCGGACGGCACCGTGAGGGTCTGCCCCGGGTAGATGACGCTGCGCGGCGACAGGTCGTTGGCGGTCAGGAGTGCCTGGGTGGCCACGCCGGCGCGGGCGGCGATGCCCGAGACGGTGTCGCCCTGCTTGACGTGGTAGCCGGCGGTCGCGGTGCTCGGCGCCGCGGCGGCGGCCACCGGAGTGGTCGCGAGGCGGAGGGTCTGCCCGGGGTGGATGATCGTGTTCCAGCCGAGGCCGTTGCGCACGAGGATCTCCTGGGCCGAGAGGCCGTGCCGTGCCGCGATCGACGAGACGGTGTCGCCCTGCTGCACGGTGTAGGTGCTCGGAGCGGGGCGGGTGGCGACGACCGTGGTCGCCACCGTCGCGGCAGGACGCGCCAGTGCCGGCCGGAAGACGGGGCCGGAGCCGAGGTCGCGGTCCTGGTCGACGTGCCGTCGGTTCGTGCCGTCGTCGTCGTGCCGCGGTTCCGCGTGGGCGATCGGGCCGGTCAGGCCGGCGGTCACCGCGATCGTGCCGGCGAGGACGATGGGCATGGTCGCGAAGCGTGCGGATCGCGCCCGGCGAGCTGCCTCGTCGGTGGTCGTGTCCCTGTCCACGGTCGTACTCCTGTCGTTGCCTGTGCCGGCGGTCGTGCTGTCGACGTCGCCGTGCCGCCCGTCCGCCCAGGTGGGCGCTCAGGTCGCTCCACGGTGACATGGTGCGATTCCCAAGTCAACCAGAGCGCCGCACGGGGCGCGTGTGACTCGTGTGACCAGTGGGAGGGGTGTTCTCTGCGCGGTCATGACGACGACTCCCGGTGTCGACGCTGTCCGGATGCCCCGGGCTCTGGCACCATGGGCTTGTGTCTGCCACATCCTCCGGAGACGAGACCCTGTCCGAACGTTGGCTCACCGTGCCCGACCTGGTCGACCTGCTCGGGGTGAGCCCCGGCCGCGTCCACCGCCTGTTCGAGCAGCGCACCCTGCTGCCGGCCCGGGTCGACGGTGTGCTCCGCGTGCCGTCCGAGTTCCTCGACGGCACCGAGCCGCTGCCCGAGGTCCGCGGGACCCTCACGGTGCTGTCCGACAACGGCTTCACCGACGACGAGGCGGTGCGGTGGATGCTCGGCGTCGACGACGCCCTCGGCACGAGCCCGATCGCAGCGCTGCGCGCCGGCCGCAAGGCCGAGGTGCGCCGCGTCGCGCAGTCGCTCCTCTAAGCGGGAACTGCTCGCGGGCGCGCCGCCGCTCCGCTCCGGCGGATCGGCGCGCTCCGCTCCGGCGGACCGGCGCGGCCCACTCAGGCGGACAGCCCGCTCAGGCGGACAGCCCGCTCAGGCGGACCGGCGGCTCACGGCGTCCGCGAGTGACGCGAGCTGGTCGCGCGCCGACGGGCTGAGCGGCGCCGCCTCGAGGGCGGCCTTCGCGCGCTGCACGTGCCGGTCGATCGACCGTTCCACCGCGGCGACGGCTCCCGACTCGGTCAGCGTCGCCCGGAGCATCTGCACCTGGTCGTCGTCGAGGTCCGGGTCACCGAGCAACTCGTCGAGCAGTTGCCGTGCCCCGACGGGCAGGGACTTCCGCGCCGTGGCGACGAGGACGGTGCGCTTGCCCTCGCGGAGGTCGTCGCCGGCGGGCTTGCCGGTGAGCTCCGGGTCGCCGAAGACACCGAGCATGTCGTCGCGCAGCTGGTAGGCCACGCCGAGCGGCAGGCCGAACGAGCGGAGCCCCTCGAGCTGGTTCGCGCTGGCGCCCGCGATGAGTGCGCCGATGAGCAGCGGGGCCTCGACCGAGTACTTCGCCGACTTGAAGACGATGACGCGCTGGGCCCGGACGACGTGTTCAGCGTCGTCGACCGTCGGCCAGGCGGTCTCCTCGTGGACGTCGAGGTACTGACCGGCCGTGACGTCGAGGCGCATCGTGTGGAACTCCTGGCGCACGATGCGGGCGCGCACCGGGTCGAGGAGCGCGAGTGCCTCGTCGAACACCGAGTCGGCCAGCGAGAGCAGCAGGTCCCCGAGCAGCAGCGCGGCGTTCGTGCCGTACAGCGCACGGTCGCCGACCCACCCGGAGTCACCGTGCAGGGCCTCGAAGCGCCGGTGCGCGGCCGGTCGGCCTCGACGGGTGTCCGACCGGTCCATGATGTCGTCGTGCACGAGGGCCGCCGCGTGGAATACCTCGAGGGCTGCGGCAGCGGTGACGATCGCCTCGGCCGTGGTCTGGCGTGACCCCTCGGACAGCGGGTCGAACGAACCGCTGCGACCCGCGACGGACTGCCAGCCCCAGTAGCAGAACAGCGCCCGGAAGCGCTTGCCGCCGCTGAGGAGGTCGCGTGCGAACGTGTCGAACGGGACGAGGTCCGGACTGATCGCCACCAGGCGGTCGCGCTGCTCGTCGAGCGCCCGTTCGATCCGCGCGGAGACGAGGTCCACTAATCGCGTACTCTCAGCCACGGTCCTTACCTTAGTGGGTGGCCCGGACGTAGGATCGGTCCACCACTTCACCCGCGTTGACACAGGGGAACAGAGGCAATCAAGATGCCACTCTCGGAGCAAGAGCAGCGACTCCTCGAGGAGATGGAGCGCAGTCTCTACCAGAACGACTCCGACTTCGTCGCGCGCGTCACCCGTCGCCAGGGCCGCCCGTCGTACACGTCGATCACCGTCGGGGTGCTCATCGGTCTCGTCGGGATCGGCGGGATCGTGCTGGGCCTCGTCCTCCGCCAGCCGCTGCTCGGCATCCTCGGCTTCGTCGTGATGCTCGCCGGCGTGCTCTTCGCGCTGCGCCCCGGGATGGGGTCGCCGAAGCCGCGCACGCCCCGCGCGGGCACCGGTCGCGGGCCTGCGGCGAGCGGTCGACCCGGCTCGACGCGCTCCTCGTCGGGAGGCTCCTTCATGGACCGGCTCAACGAGCGCTGGGACAAGCGCAACCAGCGGGACTAGTCCTCCCTCCACACTCCTCCACGGGGTCGGCCCACTCGGGCCGGCCCCGTTCGTGTTCCCCCCTCCTCGCTCGTCCCGCTCCGCCGTTCCCCTCGTCGTCGTCGTGGTCCGCCTGACCCTGCCGTGCCGGCCGTCCGCGCCGTGCCGCCCGCGCCGCGCCGGCCGCCCGTGCCGCCCGTGCCGTGCCGGTCGTCGTCGGCCCCGGCGTCCCGGCCGCCCGCGGTGCCCCCGTCGTCGTCGTCGCTCGCGCCGACCCACCGCTTCACCGGCCGGGGTGCACGCCGCGCAGGAGGCCAACCGCGCGGAGGGAGTCGAGCCACGCGGGGAGACGATCCCCGCTGAGGAGGTCGGCCCCGACCGCCTCCGTACGTCCCGCCTCCTCACTGCGAGTGCCGTCGCGAGGAACGGCCCCACGGGGCCGTGAAGTCCTCCACTTCCCTCCACACCTCGGGTCGCAGCGCCCAGGGTGCGCGTCTCCGCGCCCGACCGGGCGCTGCGGAGGTGATCCGCGCCTCCAGGACGCCCCCAGAACGGGTGGTGGAGCACTTCCACAGGTGCCGAACGCCCCGGAGTGGAGGGAAGTGGAGTACCGTGGAGGACGACGAAGACCGGTGGAGCTGAGGGGAGGCCCCGACGTGCTGCTCGGTACCCATGCCCCGAAGCTCGACGAGAAGGGTCGCGTGATCCTCCCCGCCAAGTTCCGGGACGAACTGTCCGGCGGTCTCGTCATGACCCGCGGCCAGGAACGGTGCGTGGTCGTCTTCAGCAGCCGGACGTTCGAGGAGATCCACGAGCGCATCCGACAGGCACCGATGACGTCCAAGCGCACCCGTGACTACATGCGCCTGTTCCTCTCCGGAGCGAGCGCGGAACAGCCGGACAAGCAGAACCGCGTGACGATCCCGCAGAACCTCCGTGAGTACGCGGGGCTCGAGCGGGACCTCACGGTCATCGGCAGCGGTGACCGTGCCGAGATCTGGTCGACTCCCGCGTGGGAGTCCTACTACGCCGAGGCCGAAGAGGCCTTCGCCGAGAACGACGAGGAGGTGATCCCGGGCATCTTCTGATCCGCGGATCGGGACTCCCAGCCGTGAAGCCCTGACACACCTTCCCCGGTGTCAGGTCGCATGGATGGGGATCCGGACCCGCGGCCCAGGAGAGCAGGGGCGCACATGAGCACACCCGAACGGTTCCCCCACACCCCCGTCATGCTCGACCGGATCGTCGACCTCTTCACCCCGACGCTCGAGGGCCCGGGCAAGGTCGTCGTCGACGCGACGCTCGGCATGGGCGGGCACTCGGCCGGTCTCCTCGAGCGCTTCCCGGAGCTGACGCTCGTCGGGCTCGACCGTGACACCGACGCGCTCGGCATCGCGGGGGAGCGGCTCGCCCGCTTCGGCGACCGGGTGCACCTCGTCCACACCGTGTACGACGAGCTGCCGGACGCGATCGCGTCGCTCGGGTACGACCAGGTCGACGGTGTGCTCTTCGACCTCGGTGTCTCGTCGCTCCAGCTCGACCGTGCCGAGCGCGGGTTCGCGTACAGCCAGGACGCCCCGCTCGACATGCGGATGGACCGGACGCAGGGCATCACCGCCGCCGAGGTCCTCGCCGAGTACGACGAGGGCGAACTCCGGCGCATCTTCCAGCGCTACGGCGAGGAGAAGCTGGCCGGACGCTACGCCAAGGCCATCGTGGCGCGGCGTGCCGAGACCCCGTTCACGATGTCCGGCGACCTCGTGCAGGTGCTGCACGACGCGACGCCGGTCGCCGTCCAGCGGCAGGGGCACCCCGCCAAGCGGGTGTTCCAGGCGCTCCGGATCGAGGTCAACACCGAGCTGAGCGTGCTCGAGCGGGCCATCCCGGCCGCACTCGACGCGATCGCCGTGGGCGGCCGCATCGTCGTGGAGTCGTACCAGTCCCTCGAGGACCGCATCGTGAAGCGGGCCCTCGTGGCACGCACGACCTCGAGCGCACCGGCGGGCCTGCCGGTCGAGCTCCCCGAGCACGCACCGACCTTCTCCCTGGTCGTCAAGGGCGCGGAACTGGCCGACGAGGCCGAACGCGCCGCCAACCCCCGAGCAACACCCGTGCGCCTGCGCGCGGCCGAGCGGATCCGGAACTGACATGAGCACGAACCTCGCACTCGTCGACCCCGTCGTCGCCCCGTCGCGGGCCCCGCGCCCGGACCGCGCCAGACCCGACGCCGACCGTCCGGAGCTGGTGGAGGTCGCACCGACCCGCGCCCAGCGCCGGGCCCGGCCGCGCATCGCCTACGCGATCGTCGCGGTCGCGGCACTCGGTGTCCTGCTGCTCGCGCAGCTGGGCATCAGCATGGTCCTGAGCCAGGGCGCCTACACGCTGAGCTCGCTCGACGACCAGCAGACGCAGCTGTCCCGCACGCAGCAGTCCCTCTCCGAGCAGCTCCGCGTGCTCGACTCGCCGCAGAACCTCGCCCGCAACGCGCAGTCGCTCGGCATGATCGCGAACTCCACGCCGGTGTACCTCGACCCGAAGTCGGGCGTCGTGTACGGCACGCCGAAGCCGGCCGACCCCGCGGAGGCGACCGGGAACACCACGAACCAGGTGCCGAACTCACTGCTCGGCGGCGTCCCGCTGGCTGCGACGCAGGGCGACACGGCGGCGAGCAAGGAGAACGGCGCCGCCGCGGACACGGCCACGACCGGGTCGGCGAGCACGCCCGCGGCCGGCACGCCCGCGGCCGCTCCGTCGTCCCCCGCGGCCGACGCTGGGAACACCGGTGGTGTCAGCGCGTCGACCGGGGCTTCGCCGAAGTCGTCCGTAGAGTCCGACCCGAACCAGCTCCAGGCACCGACCACCCGGTGACCTGCGGGTGCACGACCGGGAAGGACCGCACCGCGTGACCAAGACGATCCGCAACCGCCGGCTGCGCTACAGCGTGGTCATGATCGCCGTGATCGCACTCGTCGCGGTCTTCGTCGTCCGACTGGTCGACATCCAGGTCGTCCAGGCGGACGAGCTCACCACGGCCGCCGAGCAGAAGCGCAGCATCCCGGTGACGCTGTACGGCACCCGCGGCGCGATCGAGGACCGGAACGGCGTCGCCCTCGCGGACAGCGTCACCCGCTACAACATCGTGACCGCCCCGAAGCTCGTGGCGGGGTACCAGGGCACCCTCGGCGGGACCCGTCTGAAGAAGATCTCGGTCGACCAGGCCCTCGCCGCGGTCGCCGCCGCCTCCGGTGGGGACGCCGCCGCGATGCGCAAGACCATCGACGACGACCCGAAGTCGAACTACGCGTACCTCGTCAAGGGGCTCGACGTCGCGCACTACGAGGCCGTCCTCGCGCTCAAGGTGCCGTGGCTCTACCCCGAGCGCCAGGCGGCGCGGACCTACCCGACCGCGGCGGCCACCGGCAACCTCACCGGGTTCATGGGCACCGACGGTGCGCAGGCGGGCCTCGAACTGGCGTACGACAAGTGCCTGGCCGGGAAGAACGGCTCGGAGACGTACGAGCGCGGTGAGGACGGCGTGCAGCTCCCGGGCAGCACCGTGACGAAGACCCGCGCGAAGGACGGCGGGACGCTGAAGACCACCATCGACAGCGACCTGCAGTACATGGCGGTGCAGGACATCGCGTCGGCCGCGCAGGAGATCGGTGCCGTGTCGGCCACCGCCACCGTGACGCGGGCGAAGACGGGGGAGGTGCTGGCGGTCGCGGACTACCCGACCGTCGACCCGAACGACGTCGACGCCACCACCGACAAGGGCGCGTACGGCTCCCGGGCGCTCACCGACACGTACGAGCCCGGGTCGACGATCAAGGCGGCGATCGCGGCGGCGCTCATCGACCAGGGCAAGGCGAGCCCGACCACCCGGGCCACGGTGCCGTACTCGCGCACCTTCCCCTGGGGCGGGCAGATCCAGGACGCCGAGTACCACCCGACCGAGCAGCTCACGCTCACCGGCATCCTCCGTGACTCGTCGAACGTCGGCATCACCGAGCTCGGGGAGTCGCTGACGGCGCAGCAGCGCTACGACTACATGCGCAAGTTCGGCCTGTTCGAACCGCAGTCGGGCATCACCTACGGCGGGCAGCCCGCGATGGACTACCCGGCCTCGCCGCAGTGGGAGTCCCAGACGAACATCAACTCGATGTTCGGGCAGGGCATCTCGACCACCGCGATGCAGGTCGCGAGCATCTACCAGACGCTCGCGAACGGCGGCGTCCGCATCCCGCTGCACTTCGTACAGGGCTGCGAGCTCCCCGACGGCACGACGGTCGACGCGCCCGAGGTCACCGGCCAGCGCGTCGTCTCCACTGCGGCGGCGAACGACGTCGTCAAGATGCTGCAGAGCGTCGTCAAGGGCGGCACGCTCGTCGGCATGAAGCCGATCTCGGGCTACAACGTCGCGGCGAAGACCGGCACGGCCGAGGTCGCTGACCCGGGCAAGGGCTACGGCTCGGACCGGATCATCTCGGTGGCCGGAATGGCACCCGCCGAGGACCCCCAGTATGTTGTCACGGTGACGTTCACGAAGCCGGGGCCGGGACACAAGTTCTCCAGCTCCGCCGCTCCGGCGTTCCGTACCCTGATGTCCCAGGTGCTCGAGAAGTACCGTGTCGCCCCCTCCACGTCCGAGGCATCGCTCTACCCGTCCACGTGGTGAGGAAGAAGGAACACTTGTCCGCACGGATCCCTCCGGTCCTCCGACCCGAACACCCCTCGCCCCGTCCGGTCGCCGAACTCGCCAACGGCTTCGGCCTGCGCGTGGTCGGCTCCCTCGACGGCGTCGAGACGACCGGAGTCACCCTGAGCGCCGCCGAGGTGCAGCCGGGCGACCTGTTCGTCGGCGTGCACGGCGCCCACCGTCACGGAGCCCAGTTCGCCGCGGACGCGGCCGAGCGCGGCGCCGTCGCGGTGCTGACCGACGCGGACGGCATCGCCCTCGCCGAGCCCTCCGGCCTGCCCGTGCTCGTGGTCGACGACCCGCGGGCCGCGCTCGGCGACGTCTCCGCCTGGGTCTACCGGACGGACCCCGACGAAGCCGAGATCCCGCAGCTCTTCGCCGTCACCGGCACGAACGGCAAGACGAGCACCTCGTACATCCTCGAGGGGATCCTCAAGCAGCTCGGGCTCGTCACCGGCCTCAGCTCGACGGCCGAGCGGCACATCGGGTCGCTCAGCGTCACGAGCCGGCTCACCACGCCCGAGGCCAGCGAGATGCACGCCCTCCTCGCCCGGATGCGCGAGAGCGAGGTGCGCGCGGTCGCCGTCGAGGTGAGCGCGCAGGCCCTCAGCCGGCACCGCGTCGACGGCATCGTGTTCGACGTCGTGGCCTTCACGAACCTGAGCCACGACCACCTCGACGACTACGCCGACATGGAGGAGTACTACCAGGCGAAGCTCCCGCTGTTCCAACCGGAGCACGGCCGTCGCGGCGTCGTCTCGCTCGACACCGAGTGGGGCCAGCGCGTCGTGCAGGACTCCCGCATCCCGGTGACGACGATCACGGTGCACCCCGAGATCGAGGCCGAGTGGCACGTCGAGATCGTCGATGCCCAGGCCGCCTACACGGAGTTCCGCCTGACCGGTCCCGAGGGCCGCGAGCTCACCACCCGCGTGCCCCTCATCGGCTGGCACATGGCCGCCAACGCCGCGCTCGCGATCGTGATGCTGGTCGAGGGCGGCTTCGAGCTCGGCGCCGTCGCGCACGCACTCGGGAGCGACCACCGCCGGTACGCCGACGAGACCGACGGCCATACGGTCAGCGCCATCGAGTGCTACCTGCCCGGACGCACCGAGCGCGTGTCCGGCGACCGTGGGCCGAGCGTCTACGTCGACTTCGGCCACAGCCCGGACGCCTTCGTCAACACCCTGGCGGCCGTCCGGCAGTTCACGCGCGGCAAGGTCCTCATGCTGTTCGGCGCCGACGGCGACCGCGACACCACGAAGCGTGCCGACATGGCCCGCGTCGCCGCCGAGGGCTCGGACATCCTCGTGGTGACCGACCACCACCCGCGCTTCGAGGACGCCGCCTCGATCCGGAAGACCCTCGTCGACGCGGCGCGCGCTGCGCTCCCGGACCACGAGATCCACGAGGTGAGCCCGCCCGAGGCCGCCATCCGCGCCGCCGTCGCGCTCGTCGGTGAGGGCGACTCGATCCTCTGGGCCGGCCCCGGTCACCAGGACTACCGGGACATCCAGGGTGTCCGCACGCCGTACTCGGCGCGTGACGAAGCCCGCGCCGCGCTGCGCGAGGCCGGCTGGGAACCCGCCACCGGCACCGCGGGGGACGTCGCATGATCGCGCTGACCCTCGCCGAGATCGCCACCGCGGTCGACGGCGAGCTCGTCGCCGGGGACGCCGCGACGGTCGTCGACGGCTCTGTCGAGACCGACTCGCGGCTGGTCCGCCCCGGCAGTGTGTTCTTCGCCCTGCTCGGTGACGCGACCGACGGCCACCGCTTCGTGCCGGACGTCGCCGGCGCCGGTGCCGCGCTCGTGGTGACCGAGCGCCGCGTCGACCTGCCCGAGGGCAGCGCGACCGCGCAGATCGTCGTCGCCGACGGCTACCGTGCCCTGGCCGACCTCGCGCACGACGTCGTCGCCCGCGTCCGGGCCGGCAGTGCCGACCGGGAGGGCGGTCCGCTGCGTGTCGTCGGCATCACCGGTTCGAACGGCAAGACCAGCACGAAGAACATGCTGCGGACGATCCTGGCCGGCGTCGGCGAGACGGTCGCCCCCGAGGGCTCGTTCAACAACCACGTCGGTGCGCCGATCTCGATGCTCCGGATCACGCACGACACCCGGTTCCTCGTGGTGGAGATGGGCGCGAGCGGCATCGGGCACATCGCCTCGCTCGTCCGCATCGCCGAGCCCGACGTCGGCGTCGTCCTCAAGGTGGGCCTCGCGCACGCCGGCGAGTTCGGCGGCATCGAGGCGACCGAGCGCGCGAAGTCGGAGATGGTCACCGACCTCCCGGCGACCGCCACGGCCCTCCTCAACGTCGACGACGACCGGGTCGCGCGGATGCGCGAGCGCACCGCCGCCCGGGTCGTCGGCTTCGGCACCTCGGCCGGGGCGGACTACCGCCTCAGCGACGTGACCACCGACCGTGCGGGCACGCGCTTCACGCTCACCGCGCCTCCCGTCGGCGACGACGAGCGCGACGACGCCGGTTCGCCCGGTGACGGGTCGGGAGGCTCGTCCACCGACCTCGAGACCGTCGACGTCCGCCTCGCCATCCTCGGCGAGCACCACGCGATGAACGCCGCCGCGGCGCTCACCGTCGCGCACCGCTGGGGCGTCCCGCTCGCCGCGGGCGCCGAGGCGCTCGCGACGATGACCCGCGCCGAGCGCTGGCGCATGGAGCTCCTGCAGGGCCCCGACGGCGTGACCGTCATCAACGACGCCTACAACGCCTCACCGGACTCGATGGCGGCCGCCCTCCGCACGCTCGCGCAGGTCGCACGCCCGGGGGAACGGACCGTCGCGGTGCTCGGCGAGATGGCCGAGCTCGGCGAGTTCTCCGTCGAGGAGCACGACCGGATCGGGCGCCAGGTCGTCCGGCTCGGCATCGGTCAGCTCGTCGTCGTCGGTGCGGGCGCCGCGCCGATCCACCAGGCCGCGACGCTCGAGGGCTCGTGGGACGGGGAGTCCGTGTACATCGAGGACGTCGACGACGCCGTCCGTGCCCTCCAGGAGATCGTGCGTCCCGGTGACGTCGTCCTGGTCAAGTCGTCGAAGTCGGCCGGGCTGCGCTTCCTCGGCGACCGCCTCGGAGGTGTCCTCGGATGATCGCGCTCCTCGTCGCCGGCGCTGTGTCGCTGGTGTTCACACTGCTGCTCACGCCGCTGTTCATCCGGCTCTTCCACCGCCTCGGGTGGGGCCAGTTCATCCGTGACGACGGCCCGAAGTCGCACCACACGAAGCGCGGCACCGCGACCATGGGTGGCATCGTGCTCATCCTCGGCGCGGTCATCGGGTACTTCGTCGGGCACCTCGTCGGGCGGGACTCGGTCACGCTCTCCGGCCTGCTCGTGCTGTTCCTCATGGTCGGGCTCGGCTTCGTCGGCTTCATCGACGACTTCCTCAAGGTCCGGCGTCAGCGGAGCCTCGGGCTCGGCGGCTGGGCCAAGGTGCTCGGCCAGGTGATCGTCGGCGTCGTCTTCGCGACGATCGCACTCGTGGTGCCCACCTCGAGCGGCAAGCCCCCGGCGTCGACCATGGTGTCCGCGATCCGGGACATCCCGTGGCTCGACTTCATGGCACTCGGCACCGTGATCGGCACCGTGCTGTTCCTCGCGTGGATCGTGCTGCTCACCGTCTCGACCTCGAACGGCGTGAACGTGGCGGACGGCCTCGACGGCCTGGCCACCGGGTCGAGCATCCTCGCGATCGGCTCGTACGTCATCATCGGCTTCTGGCAGTCGAACCAGGCCTGTGGCGGGGCGCGGATCGACAGCGACACGGCCCACGCCTGCTACACCGTCACGAACCCGCTCGACCTCGCGGTCGTCGCGGCGGCCGTCTGCGGTGGCCTCATCGGCTTCCTCTGGTACAACACGTCGCCGGCGCAGATCTTCCTCGGCGACACCGGTTCGCTCGGCCTCGGCGGCGCCCTCGCCGGGCTGGCGATCCTGAGCCGGACCGAGCTGCTGCTCATCCTCATCGGTGGGCTCTTCTTCATCGTGACCGGCTCGGTCATCCTGCAGCGGGCGTACTTCAAGATCACGCACGGCAAGCGCATCTTCCGGATGAGCCCCCTGCACCACCACTTCGAGCTCAAGGGCTGGGCCGAGGTGACCGTCGTCGTCCGGTTCTGGATCATCGCGGGGCTCTGCGTCGCGGCCGGGGTCGGGCTGTTCTACCTGGAATGGATCGCACGAGTCCAATGAGCGAACGCCTGAACGGTCTCGACAGTTGGTACGCCGAGGGCTGGAAGGGACTGCGCGTCGCCGTGCTCGGCCTCGGTGCGACCGGCTTCTCGGTCGCCGACACCCTGGTCGAGCTCGGCAGCGAGGTCGTCGTCTACGCCCCCGACGCCCCCGCGGACAGCGTGGAGCTGCTCGACGTCATCGGGGCCCGGTTCGTGCGCACGACGCTCGACACCGTCCCCGAGGAGCTCGTGGCGCAGGCGCCTGACCTCGTGGTCGTGTCGCCGGGCCTGCCGCCGCACACCGCGACCGTGGTCTGGGCCACCGGTCACAGCACGGTGTGGGGTGACGTCGAACTCGCCTGGCGCGTGCGTGACAAGGTCGTGCGCGGACCGGTCGCCGCCCCCTGGGTGACGATCACCGGGACGAACGGGAAGACCACCACCACGCAGCTCGCGACCGCCATGTTCACCGCCGGCGGCCTCCGAGCCGTGGCGTGCGGGAACATCGGCGTGCCGGTGCTCGACGTCGTGCGCGACCCCGAGGGCTTCGACGTGCTCGTCGTCGAGCTGTCGAGCCACCAGCTGCACTACCTGCCGACCACCGGCCCCGGCGCCGTGGTGCCGCTCGCCTCGACCTGCCTGAACATCGCCGACGACCACCTGGAGTGGCACGGGTCGGCCGAGGCGTACCGCGCGGCGAAGGCGAAGGTCTACGAGCGCACGGTGATGGCGTGCGTCTACAACGTCGCCGACGAGGCCACCCGGCACATGGTCGAGGAGGCCGACGTGGTGGAGGGCTGCCGCGCGGTCGGGTTCACCCTCGGCATCCCCGCGCCGGGTGACCTCGGTCTCGTCGACGACGTCCTCTGCGACCGGTCCTTCACGGACGACCGCCGGAACAGCGCCCTCGAACTCGCGACCGTCGCCGACCTCGAGTCGGCCGGGCTCGACAGCCCGCACATGACCATGAACGTGCTCGCCGCGGCGGCACTCGCCCGGGCGGCCGCGGTCCAGCCGAGTGCGATCCGCAGCGCCGTGCAGGCCTTCCGCCCGGACCACCACCGCACCGAAGTCGTCGCGACCGCGGACGGGGTCACCTGGGTCGACGACTCGAAGGCGACGAACCCGCACGCCGCGACCGCGTCGCTCTCGGCGTCCGAGCCGGTCGTCTGGATCGTCGGCGGGCTCTTCAAGGGCGTCGACGTCGACGGGCTCGTCGAGCGCTTCGGTCCCGCGGCGCGTGCCGTCGTCGTGATCGGCACCGACCGGACGCCGGTCACCGAGGCATTCGCGCGACACGCGCCGGCGGTGCCGGTGCTGCAGGTCAGCGCGACGGACACTGAGCAGGTCATGCCCGAGGCGGTCCGGCATGCCGCCTCGGTCGCGCGACCCGGCGACACGGTCCTCCTCGCCCCGGCTGCGGCGTCCTTCGACCAGTTCGTGTCGTACGCCGATCGGGGCGAGCGCTTCGCGGCGGCGGTCCACGAGCACTTGGGAGGCGACGCCGATGGCGACACCGACGGATCTGCCGGGCAGCGGCCGTAGCGCCCGGGCCCGCGCGAGCGCTACGGGGGCCTCCGTCGGCGCCCGGGCGACGGCCGGTGCCTCCGAGGCCCGCCGCCGGTCGAACGGCGTCGTCGTGGCGGTGAAGAACGTGTTCGTCGCGGAGTCGACGACGTTCTACACGATCCTCGGCGTCACGCTCTTCCTCGTGGTCTTCGGCGTCGTGATGGTCCTGTCCTCGTCGAGCGTCGAGGAGTACCGGTACAAGCACGGCTTCTTCGGCGCGTTCGCGAAGCAGGGCCTCTACGCGCTCATCGGGGTCCCGCTCATGCTCGTCGTGAGCCGGCTCCCCGCGGAGTTCTGGCGTCGCTGGGCGATGCGGATCTTCGCCGCGGGCATCGTGCTGCAGCTCCTCGTGTTCACCCCTATGGGCATCGACGTCCAGGGCAACCGGAACTGGATCGGGTTCGCCGGCATCACCGCGCAGCCGTCCGAGGTGCTGAAGCTCGCGCTCGTGCTCGGCATCGGAGCGGTGCTCTACCGCAAGCGCGACAAGCTCCACGACTGGCGCGAGGTCTTCATCCCGGTCGGGCTCGCCGCCGCCGTGGCCCTCGGCCT
The DNA here is from genome assembly GCA_029959645.1 of Microbacteriaceae bacterium PS02332. Lineage (GTDB taxonomy): Bacteria > Actinomycetota > Actinomycetes > Actinomycetales > Microbacteriaceae > Curtobacterium. Next base: position 37,558 of record JASCOJ010000009.1, read on the forward strand.
CGTGCTCCTCGGTGGCGACCAGGGCACCGCGATGATCATGATGATCCTGGTCCTCGGCGCGCTCTTCGTCGGCGGTGCGCGTCTGCGGCACCTCGGCCTCGGCCTCCTCGCGGTCGCCGTCCTGCTCCCGGTCGTCACGATGGCCTCGAGTTCGCGTCAGGTGCGCATCAGCGCGTGGCTCTCCGGGTGCACCGACTCGAACCAGGCGCAGGACATCTGCTGGCAGCCGGTGCACGGCATGTGGGCCCTCGCCTCCGGCGGGGTGTTCGGCGTCGGGCTCGGCAACTCCAAGCTGAAGTGGTCGTGGCTGCCCGAGGCGGACAACGACTACATCTTCGCGATCGTCGGCGAGGAGCTCGGGCTCATCGGCGCCGTGGTGGTCCTGGCCCTGTTCGTCGTCCTCGCCATCGGGATGATCCGGGTCATCCGCCTGTCGCCAGACCCCTTCGCCCGCACGGTCACCGGCGGTGTCCTGGCCTGGGTGATCGGCCAGGCACTCGTCAACATCGGGGTCGTCCTCGGGCTGCTCCCGGTGCTCGGTGTGCCGTTGCCGTTGATCTCCGCCGGTGGTTCGGCGCTCATCATGACCCTCGTCGCGATCGGTGTCGTGCTGTCCTTCGCCCGCGACCTCCCCGGTCGCGCCGGCGCCGCCGACCCCGCCCGACGGGTCCCGCACCCCGAGGCACGGAACGGAGCCCTGCGGTGAGCCGCTTCCTCTTCGCCGGCGGCGGGACCGCCGGCCACGTCAACCCCCTGCTCGCGGTCGCCGACCGGCTGACGCAGCGGTCGCCCGACGACGAGGTCGTCGTCCTCGGCACGGCCGAAGGGCTCGAGTCGCGGCTCGTGCCGATGCGCGGCTACGAGCTGCTGACCATCCCGCGGCTGCCCTTCCCGCGGAAGCTGAACCGCGCGGCACTGCGGTTCCCCGGTGCGTTCTGGTCGGCCGTCCGCCGGACCGAGGCGATCATCCGGGAGCGCGAGATCGAGGTCGTGCTCGGTGTCGGCGGGTACGCCGCCGCACCGGCGTACATCGCCGCGAAGCGGACCGGCACCCCGATCGTCGTGCACGAGCAGAACGCCAAGCCCGGCCTCGCGAACCGCCTCGCCGCCGTGCTGACGAAGCACGTCGGGGTGACGTTCTCGAACACCCGGCTGCCGCACTCCCGGGTCGTGGGCATGCCCCTCCGCCGTGAGATCGAGCGTCTCGACCGGCGCGCCGAGCGTGCTGCCGGGTTCGCCGAGTTCGGGCTGGACCCGGAGCGGCCGGTGCTGCTCGTCACCGGCGGGTCGTCCGGGGCGCGGAGCATCAACCGGACCGTCGCGCAGGCGGCGGCGACCATCGTCGGCGCCGGCTGGCAGGTCCTGCACGTCGTCGGTGCCGCGTCCGACATCGGTCCGAGTGACATCGACGGGTACGTCGTGTTGCCCTACTGCGACCGCATGGACCTGGCCTACGCCGCCGCCGACTTCGTCGTCTCGCGGTCCGGGGCCGGCATGGTCTGCGAGCTCACCGCGGTCGGGTTGCCGAGCGTCCTCGTGCCGTACCCCGTCGGCAACGGCGAGCAGCGGCACAACGCGCGCGACGTCGTCGCCGCCGGGGGAGCGGTCCTCGTCGCCGACGAGGCGTTCACGCCGGACTGGGTCACGGCCCAGCTGCTCACCATCCTGGAGGACCGTGCCGGCATCGCCGACATGGCCGTCCGGTCCGGCAGCGTCGGTCACCGCGACGGCGCCGACCGCATGACGGAACTCGTCCTCGGCGCAGCCGCCGGGCGCACCAGCACCACGGAGGAAGCATGACCATCAAGCCGGACCTCACGCAGCCGATCCCGGACGACCTGGGCACGGTGCACTTCGTCGGCATCGGCGGCTCCGGCATGAGCGGCATCGCCCGGATGTTCCTGGCTGCCGGTCACCGTGTCTCGGGCAGCGACTCCCGGGAGACCGCCACGACCGGACTCATGCGCGAGCTCGGTGCGGACGTCCGGATCGGGCACGACGCCGACAACCTCGGCGACGCCGACACGGTCGTGGTCACGAGTGCCCTCTGGCCGGACAACCCCGAGCTCCTCGAGGCCCGTCGCCGCGGCCTGCCGGTGCTGCACCGGTCGCAGGCCCTCGCCGCCCTCATCGCGTCGCACCGCCTCGTCGCGGTCGCCGGCGCGCACGGGAAGACCACGTCGACCGGGATGGTCGTGACCGCGCTCGTCGAACTCGGGCTCGACCCGAGCTTCGTCAACGGCGGCGTCATCCAGTCGCTCGGCACGAGCTCGGCCCCCGGCAGCAGCGACCTCTTCGTCGTCGAGGCGGACGAGTCCGACGGCTCGTTCCTGCTGTACGACGTCGCGATCGCACTCATCACGAACGTCGACGCCGACCACCTCGACCACTACGGCAGCGAGGAGGCCTTCATCGAGGCCTTCGTCGAGTTCGCCGCGAAGGCCCGCGAGCGCGTGGTCGTCTCGAGCGACGACGCCGGAGCGGTGCGGGTCACCGAGGGCATCCGGGCCCGCGAGGGCGCACCCGAGATCGTCACCTTCGGCGAGGCCGAGGACGCCGACGTCCGCATCGAGCGGGTCGTCGAGGGCGCGGGCGTCGCGGTCGACCTGCGCTGGGCCGGGGCGACCCACCACATCGCGCTGCGCGTCCCCGGTCACCACAACGCCGTGAACGCCGTCGGTGCCTTCGCGGTCCTCGTCGGGCTCGGCATCGCGCCCGATGACGCCGTCCGCGGCATCCAGGCGTTCGGCGGGACCGAGCGGCGCTTCGAGCTGCACGGCGTCGAGCGCGGCGTGTCCGTCTACGACGACTACGCGCACCACCCCACCGAGGTCGCCGCCGCACTGCGCGCCGCGCGGGACGTCGTCGGCGAGGGCCGGGTCATCGCGATCCACCAGCCGCACCTGTACTCCCGGACGCGCCTGATGGCCGCCGACTTCGCCGCGGTCTACGAGGACCTCGCCGACCACACCGTCGTCCTCGACGTCTACGGCGCTCGGGAGGACCCGGAGCCCGGGGTCACCGGCGCCCTCGTGCAGGAGCGGTTCGCCGACCAGTCGCGCGTCGACTACCTGCCCGACTGGGCCGAGGCGTCCGCGCGGGCGGCAGCGGTCGCCCGCGAGGGGGACATCGTGATGACCCTCAGCTGCGGCGACGTCTACCGGATCATCCCGCAGGTGCTCACGGCACTGCACGACGGCCCCGCCACCAGCGAGGCCGAGGTCCCGGCGCGGTGAAGCGCCCCGACGGCTTCGACGAGCGTCCGGAGGAGCCGGCCGCCCGGCCCGCCGACGCTGCCGACCGAGCGCGGCGGACGCCCCGGCGCCCCCGCGCCGCAAGCCTGCGCGCAGCACTCGGCGCGGCGACCGGCCGGGAGGCCCGGAGTGCGTCCGACGCGTCCGTCACCACCGACGCGTCCGTCACCACCGACGCGCCCGGCACCGCCACGCCCCCTGCCCGCACGACCCGCACACGCCCGGGGGCCGGCCCGGACCGCCTGCCCGACCTGCCCGACCTGCCGGACGTGGACCTCGCGGACGACGACCTCGGCGCCGGCGCCGGCGCCGGCCCCGGCGCCCCCGGCCGCGCCGCGGCCGCCCCCCGGGCCCCCGTGCCCGCCGGGCTCG